>NZ_JBITCS010000001.1:0-195924 GCF_044453445.1 Streptomyces sp. NPDC051684
AGGGAGGCGACGCGGAGCGTCGTCGACCGACGACAACGCCGCGAGCGTGCGTGCCAGGCCCCGCGAGCCCGGCCTGATCCAAACGACAGGCCCTAAGCCCCTGCGGCGCTTGAGCAGCAGTGCGCGCGGGCGGCGTCATTTTCAAGCCCCTGCGGCGCTTGAGCAGCGGGGTCCGGGGCAGAGCCCCGAGTCGTGCACGAACGGCGCCGCGCCACGCACGAAGGGGCGCCCCGAGAACGGGGTGCCCCTTCGGAACCGGTCGACCGACGGAGTCAGTCCGTGCCGGATTCCATCGCCGCACGGTCCAGCGCCTCGTCCTCCGCGGAGATTTCGCCGCGGGAGGCGATGGCCTGGGCCCCGCCTTCCGGCATCGTGCCGATCAGGCCCGTGACCGCAGCCTGGGCGGCGCCGGTGACCGGGCTGCCCTCGCCGAGGAGGCCGAGGCCCGCGTACTGCTCGAGCTTGCCGCGGGAGTCGGCGATGTCGAGGTTGCGCATGGTCAGCTGGCCGATCCGGTCGACCGGGCCGAACGCCGAGTCCTCGGTGCGCTCCATGGAGAGCTTGTCCGGGTGGTACGAGAAGGCAGGGCCCTGCGTGTCGAGGATCGAGTAGTCCTCGCCGCGCCGCAGCCGCAGCGTGACCTCACCGGTGATCGCGGCGCCGACCCAGCGCTGCAGCGACTCCCGGATCATCAGGGCCTGCGGGTCCAGCCAGCGGCCCTCGTACATGAGGCGGCCGAGGCGCCGGCCCTCGGCGTGGTACTGCGCGACCGTGTCCTCGTTGTGGATCGCGTTGACCAGGCGCTCGTACGCGGCGAAGAGGAGGGCCATGCCCGGGGCCTCGTAGATGCCGCGGCTCTTGGCCTCGATGATCCGGTTCTCGATCTGGTCGGACATGCCCAGGCCGTGGCGGCCGCCGATCGCGTTGGCCTCCATCACCAGGTCGACGGCGGAGGCGAACTCCTTGCCGTTGATCGTGACGGGCCGGCCCTTCTCGAAGCCGATCGTGACGTCCTCGGTGGGGATCTCCACCGACGGGTCCCAGAACTTCACGCCCATGATCGGCTCGACCGTCTCAAGCGAGACGTTCAGGTGCTCGAGGGTCTTCGCCTCGTGCGTGGCACCCCAGATGTTGGCGTCCGTGGAGTACGCCTTCTCCGCCGAGTCCCGGTAGGGCAGGCCGTGCTCGACCAGCCACTCCGACATCTCCTGCCGGCCGCCGAGCTCGGTCACGAAGTCCGCGTCGAGCCACGGCTTGTAGATCCGCAGGTTCGGGTTGGCGAGCAGGCCGTAGCGGTAGAACCGCTCGATGTCGTTGCCCTTGTACGTCGAGCCGTCGCCCCAGATCTGGACGTTGTCCTCGAGCATCGCCCGCACCAGCATCGTGCCGGTGACCGCACGGCCCAGCGGCGTCGTGTTGAAGTACGCGCGGCCGCCGGAGCGGATGTGGAACGCGCCGCAGGTCAGCGCGGCGAGACCCTCCTCGACAAGGGCGGCCTTGCAGTCGACGGCACGCGCGATCTCGGCGCCGTACGCCTTCGCTCGGCTGGGCACGCCGTCGATGTCGGGCTCGTCGTACTGGCCGATGTCGGCGGTGTACGTGCACGGGACGGCGCCCTTGTCACGCATCCACGCGACGGCGACCGACGTGTCGAGGCCGCCCGAGAAGGCGATGCCGACGCGCTCGCCGGCCGGGAGGGATGTGAGGACCTTGGACATAGGAAGAGTATGCATGACGATGCATGACCATGCAAAGGGGGGTGTGGCGATGTGTGTGCGGCATCACCACCACACGCCCCATGGGCGTCCGCTCAGAACAGGCTGAGCAGCGCCTCCGTCGGATCCGCCATGCCGGTCTCCCCGTCCGGCAGCGGCAGCTCGAACCAGACCGTCTTCCCGCGCGGCGTCCGGCGCGAGCCCCACGCGGCGCTCAGCAGCCCGACGAGCTGCAGCCCGCGGCCGCCCTCGTCGGTGTCCCGCGCCCGGCGGCGGCGCGGCTGCACGAGGCCCGCGTCCCACACCTCGCACACCAGCGTCCGGTCCAGGAGCAGGCGGAGCCTGATGTCCCCCTCGCCGTACCGCAGCGCGTTGGTGACCAGCTCGCTGACCAGCAGCTCCGACGTGTCGACGAGGCTCTCCATGTCCCAGCTCAGCAGCTGCGCCCGCGCGTACTCGCGCGCCTTGCCCACCGACTTCGGCTCGCGCGGCAGGGTCCAGTCGCCGACGTTCCCGCTCGGCAGCCCCTGCACCCGGGCCATGAGGAGCGCGATGTCGTCCTCGCCGTGATGCGTGTCGAGGGTGTTGAGGACGTGGTCGCAGACGTCCTCAAGCGCCGGGGAGGGGTCGTCGAGCGCGTTGCGGAAGGCCGAGAGGCCCTCGTCGAGCGGATGGTCGCGGGACTCCACCAGGCCGTCCGTGTAGAGGGCGAGCAGCGCGCCCTCCGGCAGCTCGACCTCCACCTCCTCGAACGGCTCGCCGCCGACGCCGAGCGGCATCCCCGGCGGCACGTCGAGCATCAGCGCGCCCTCGCCGGGCTCGACGAGGACCGGCGGCAGATGGCCCGCGTTGGCGAACGTGCAGCGCCGGGTGACCGCGTCGTACACCGCGTAGACGCAGGTGGCGAGGTACACCTCGGAGAGGTCCTCGCCGCCGAAGGAGCGCGCGGTGCGGGCCTGGCGGGTGCCCTGCTGGGCGCCGCCGGGGGTGCCGAGGCCGCGGGCGATCTCGTCCAGCGCGCTGAGCACTTCGGCCGGTTCGAGGTCGAGCAGGGACAACGTCCGTACGGCGGTGCGCAGTTCGCCCATGGCGACGGCGGCGCGCAGTCCGCGCCCCATGACGTCCCCGACGACCAACGCGGTGCGGTGCCCGGGGAGTTCGATGACGTCGAACCAGTCGCCGCCGACCTCCGTCGCGGCGTTGCCGGGCCGGTAGCGGCAGGCGATGTCGAGACCCGCCGCCTCCGGGTCGTCCGGCGGCAGCAGGGAGCGCTGGAGGATCAGCGCGCGCTCGTGCTCGCGGCGGTACAGGCGCGCGTTGTCGATGCAGACCGCGGCGCGCGAGGCCAGCTCCATGGCGAGGGCCCGGTCCCGCTCGGTGAACGGCTCGCTGCCCTTCGTCCGGGAGAACTGCACGAGCCCGACGACCGTGTCGTGCGCGACCATCGGCACGGCGAGCGTGGACTGCACGAGGCCGCGCTGCTCGGTGGGCAGGGTCTGCGGCCGCGCGGTGCGCAGGGCGTTCGCGCAGGGCGAGTTGAACGAGAAGCGGTGCACCGCCCCTACGTTGACGGGGGCCTCGCCGCCGAGGTCCAGGAACGGCACGTCGGCGACGGCGCTCGCGGCGGCCACCCTGCGCAGTTCGGCGCTGCCGTCGGCGAGGCCGTGCCCCAACTGCGCCGCCTCGTCCCCGGCCAGCAGGCCCTGGTACAGGTCGACGGAGGCGAGGTCGCAGAAGCCGGGGACGACGACGTCGAGGAGTTCGCGGGCGGTCGTCTCCAGGTCGAGGGAGTTGCCGATCCGGGAGCCCGCCTCGTTGAGGAGCGCCAGGTTGCGACGGGCGTGCGCGGCCTCGCGGGCGGCGGCGTGCCTGCGCGTGACGTCGGTGGCGAGCCCCGCGACGCCGATGGGCCGGCCCGAACCGCTGTGCACGCGATAGAGGTTGATGGACCAGTGCCGCCGCTCGGTGGACTCCGGGGCGGGGCCGACCAGTTGCATGTCGGTGACCGCGTCGCCGGTCTCCAGGACGCGGCGCAGCGCGCCCTGCACCCGGTCCGCCTCGTGCCGCGGCAGGTAGTCGTGGACGGTGCGACCGCGGTGGTCGTCGACGTGTCCGCCGAAGACCGAGGTCAGGGTGCGGTTGGTGCGCTGAACCTTGAGGTCGGTGCCGAACAGCAGGAAGCCGAAGGGAGATTGGCCGAAAATGGCCTGCGAGGCGGCGAGGTCGGTCTCGATGTCGCGCAGCGTCCGCACGTCGACGACGATGCACACCGCGGCCCGCTCGCCGGACTCGGTGGTCGTCGGCATCACATAGATCTCGGCGAGCCCGGTCGGCCCCGCGTCCGTCGCGGACGGCGCCTCCGCATCCGGTTCCGCTTCCGCCGTCCCCGAGGCGGCGGGCGCCCGGAACGGGACGACGCCCGTCCACTCCTGTCCGTCCAGGATCTCCGCCATCTTGCGGTGACCGCGCTCGCGCAGATCCTGGGCGACGAAGGCCTCGATGGGGTCCTTGCCCACGGCCTCCTCGGGCGGAATCCCGAAGAGCTGCGCGGCCCGCCGGCTCCACTGGTCGATCGCGCCGTCGGAGCCGATCGAGAAGGAGGCGACCTTGATGTAGTCGTAGATCGAACCCGGCGGGCTGGCCTGCCAGAGGTCGGTCCCGCCGAAGGACTCCTCGGGAAGCGCCGAGGGGGCGCCCGCTTCCGGTTCCGGGGCCGGTTCCGCCCGCTCCGTGCCCGCGGCATCGGGAGCGGCACCGCCCGGCGGCACCCGCTCCGCGCGCGGCGCCGACGCCGCGCCCGCGGGGCCCTCGGGCGCCCTGCCCTTCGCTGGTATCTCGCTCACGCGAACCGTCCCCTCCAGCTCACCGCGTCCGGCACCGGTCACCGAGGCGGCTGCACGCAGTATCCAGCACTACGGAGCCGCGCAACACGGTGTTCACGATCACACCATGGTCCCGACGCTTTTTGGCCCGTCGGGACCGACTGTTTCCGTACCCAGGGTGCGGGTGCGCCCACACACGGCATCTCACACTCGCGCCCTCACCGGCGTCTGTCCCACTCGGGCCGCTCCTAATCCGGCAGCGCCAGCTCGAACCAGACCGTCTTGCCGCCCGAGCGCCCCCCGCCCGGCCGTGTGCCCCAGCGCCGCGACACCTCCGTCACCAGTTGCAGCCCGCGCCCGCCCTCCTCGTCGGGGGCGGCCGTGCGGGCGCAGGGCGGGTCGGGCAGCGGGTCGGAGACCTCCACCAGGAGGACCTCGGGAGGCTCGGGCGGGCAGGCGAGCCGGACGCCGATGGGCCCGGACGCATACCGCAGCGAATTGGTCACCAGCTCGCTGACCAGCAGTGCGGCGATGTCGGCGAGCTCTTCGAGTCCCCATTCGACGAGCTGTGTACGCACCGCGGCGCGCGCCCTGCGGACGGCCGACGGGTCGGCGGGAAAGGCCCACTCGACGCAGTCGCCTTCGGTGTGGAGCACGCGGATCACATCCCTGGCCCGCGAAGGACCCTGTCCGGTTTCATAGGGTTAATCTGGATATACCCGGACGGAGCGGCGCGCTATCGCGAAGTGGGGTGCGCGGTGGCACGGACGGCGTAGGCGTGGCGCGTGAGAGGCGGGCGCGAGCCCCGGTCGGCCGCGCTGCCGCGGGACCTCTCAGATGCGTTCCCGCAGGACCTCCTTGACCGCGGGAACGTCCTGGTCGAGCCAGTCCACGGACCAGACCTCGGCCGGCGTCAGCCAGCGCAGCTCGTCGTGGTCCTGGAGGGGGTGCGGGGTGCCGGAGCGCAGGCGGCAGCGCCAGACCCGCAGGACGTATCCGGCCTTCAGGGGCCACTCCCCGGGCACGCGCGCCTGCGGTTCGGCCTCGATGCCGAGCTCCTCGCGCAGTTCACGGACGAGTGCCCGCGCCGGGGTCTCGCCCGGTTCGACCTTGCCGCCGGGCAGTTCCCAGCGGCCCGCGAGCTCGGGGGGCGCGCTGCGCCGCGCGGCGAGCAGCCGCTCTTCGGTGTCGTACAGGGCCGCGGCGACCACGACGGTCGGTGCTGGTGACTCAGGGGGCATGCGCCGGAGCCTAGGACAGGCCCTACGACCCCGTCAGAGCGCCGTGCCGTTCCGCCCCTGCCCCAGGCGCTCCACCCAGTACGTCGGCTGGTGGCCCCTGCGGTCGTCGAGACTGTCGGCCATGCGCTGGGCCTCGGCCTTCGTGGCGTAACGGCCCACCCGGTAGCGGTTCCCGTTGCCGTCCTCGCGGATGACCAGCCACGGAAGTGTGGCCGTGCTGTCGCTCATCGCGCCCCGCCCCTCCCTGGCCGCACCGGCCTCGACTCGCATCGCGCCCTGCCTCCCATCCCCGAGGAAACCGCAAACCGCATATGCCCGAGCCTACGCCTGACCTTTACGCACCGGATACGGATTGGCACAAAGAGATACGCAACAAGCCACGGAGCGAACGCGCGGACGACGAGCGGAGGGGGCGCACCCCGTGGGTGCGCCCCCTCCGTGACCGGTGGTGCGACGTCAGTGCGCCCGCACCCGCGGGATCGGCATCAACACCGGTTCATCCGTGGGCCTCTTGGTGCACACGTCGCCGCAGTCCGCGTCGAGGGAACAGCAGAGCGAGCAGATCGGGCCGGAGTGGGCCGGGCAGTCGGCGATGTCCGGGAGTTCGTACGCCGTCTCGCAGACGGCGCAGGTGTGGGTCGCGGTGATGTCGATGCCCTCGGCGAGCTCGACGTCCGGACCGTTCACCGGGTTCGGCCGCGCCAGGTAGTACCTGCCCTTCGTGGCCCAGGCGATGAGCGGGCACAGGACCAGCGCGAGGCCCGCGGCGATGAAGGTGGAGAATGCCTCGGCGTACTCGCCGAAGAGGCCGAAGAACGCCAGGATCGAGACGACGGAGGCGATCGTCATGGCGCCGAATCCGGCCGGGTTCACCGCGTACAGGTACGCCCGCTTGAACTCGATGTACTTGGGGCTCCAGCCCACCCGCTTGTTGATGACGAGGTCGGCGGCGACGGCCGCGATCCAGGCGATGCCCACGTTCGAGTAGAAGCCGAGCAGCTTGTTCAGGGCCGCGAACATGTTCAGTTCCATCAGCGTCAGCGCGATGGCGAGGTTGAGGAAGATGTACCAGACCCGGCCGGGGTGGCGGTGCGTCACGCGGGAGAAGAAGTTCGACCAGGACAGCGAACCGCTGTACGCGTTGGTGACGTTGATCTTGATCTGGGAGACCACCACGAAGACCGCGGCGACAGGCAGCGCGACCGAGCCGAGCCACGGCTTGAGCGCCTCGACCTGCGGCGCGATGGGTTCGAGGGCGTGTGTCTTGCCGACCGCTTCGAGGGCCACGAAGGCGAGGAGCGCGCCGCCGATCTGCTTCGCGGCGCCGATGACCACCCAGCCGGGTCCCGCCGCCAGAACGGCCAGATTCCACCGCTTCTTGTTCGCTTCCGTCTTGGCCGGCATGAAGCGCAGATAGTCCGCCTGCTCGCCGATCTGCGCGATCAGCGAGAGCGCGACACCGGTGCCGAGCCCGAAGCCGATCCAGGAGAATCCGCTGCCGGCGCCTTCGGTGCCGCCGAAGTGCGTGAACTCACCGAAGGAACCGGGCGAGTTGAAGAGCAGGATCACGAAGGGAAGGACGAGGCCGATCAGCCAGACCGGCTGTGTCCACGCCTGCACCTTGGCGAGCGCGCCCATTCCGCGGAACACGATCGGGATGACGATCAGCGTGGTCACCAAGTAGCCGATGGGCAGCGGCAGTCCGAAGAC
Organism: Streptomyces sp. NPDC051684; assembly: GCF_044453445.1. Lineage (NCBI taxonomy): Bacteria > Bacillati > Actinomycetota > Actinomycetes > Kitasatosporales > Streptomycetaceae > Streptomyces > Streptomyces sp. NPDC051684. The sequence goes on from NZ_JBITCS010000001.1 coordinate 7,489, forward strand.
CTCGTGCATCGCCTGCGCCATGATCGAGCCTTCGAGCGCGAAGAAGATGAAGGTGAACGAGGCGTAGATGAGGGACGTGAGCGTCGAGCCGAAGTAGCCGAAGCCCGCGCCACGCGTGATCAGATCCATGTCCAGGCCGTACTTGGCGCAGGCCCGGGCGATCGGGATGCCGGTGGTGAAGATGATCGTCGCCGCGCACAGGATCGAGGCGAGTCCGCTGGTGAACCCGTAGGTGAAGACGATGGACGCGCCGATCGCGAAGTCCGCGAGGTAGGCGATGCCGCCGAGCGCGGTGGAGGCGACCGCGGTCTCGGACCAGCGCCGGTAGGAGTGCGGGGCGTAGCGCAGCGAGTAGTCCTCGCGGGACTCGTCGGCGGCGAGCCTGGCGTAACTGCGCTTCGGCGGCTGTCCGTCGGGCGGCCCGGACGCGGGTTCTGCATGGGTTACGGCGGTCTCGGTCATGGCGGCTACCCGTTCCTCCGTCGGCGGTATACCAACTGCGTTCGGAGAGGGAAGGTAGGAGCCGTACATGACAATCTGCGGCGGCGCGCGATTGCCTGCCTGTTACGGGAGTCGGGGCGCGGTTAACTCGGGATCACACGGCCCGGACGGCGCGCCCCGGACACCGGGCACGCGACCGACTACCGCACCGGCAGGTGGTATGCGATGCGGTAGCGGTCCGCGGGGACCACGACATCGGCCGTCTCGACCGGCCGGCCCGAGGCGAAGAAGGTCCGGTGGATGACGATCACGACATGCCCCGGCACGCCGCCGAGCGCGCTCAACTCCTCGGCGAGGCCCGGGCGGGCGGCCACTTCCTCCGTCACGTTGTCCACGATCACGTCGATCGCCGCCATGCGCTCGGCCACCCCGCAGCCGCCGAGCGGGCCCTCCTCCGGGAGCATCACGGGCGTGCGCCCCGTCACGGCGAGAGGCTCCCACGAGGTCGCGAGCATCATCGCCTCACCCGCGTCCCGGTACACGTACTTGGTGCGCATCACGCGGTCGCCCGAGCGGATCGCAAGCCGGTCCGCGACGGACGCGACCGCCTCGATCTGCTCGCTGCGCGACTCCCAGGTCCCGCGCGCGTCGGGATCGGCCTGCTCCTGCCGGAACGGCGTGGAACCACTGCTCGGCCGGTAGCCGGAGCGGGCGACGCGGCGCGGCACGGGCAGCTCGCGCACATATGTCCCCGAACCCGACCTGCCCTCGACGAGCCCCTCCGCCATCAGGACCTTGCGGGCCTCCAGGGCCACCGTGTCCGAAACCCCGTACTCCTCACGGATCTTGGCCTGTGAGGGAAGGCGGGTATGCGGCGGCAGCGATCCACTGACGATCTTCTTGCGGAGATCACCCGCAACGCGGAGATACGCCGGCTGCTCACCGAATGCCACTGGTTGTCCCCTCAGATCCCCATCAGATTGACAGACAGCAACAGCGTGGCAACCGTGGGTTGAGGCGTGCAAGCAAAGGCCAAAGAATCACTCGATGTGATGACTTCCGACGTCAGAGGCCTTTACGCAGCGACTTTGCCCAGGTAGTGCATCATTCACACATCGGGCCACGCTTCGAGCATTCATACGTTTCCGGGGTCGGGGACGAGTCCCGTCTTGAGCCCCGCGCCGCACAGCGGGACCACCGCGCTCCGGCCGCCGATGGCGCCGCCCTCCCGGGCCGCGGCCCAGCACACCGCGCTGGTCGACTCCACGTACAGGCCGCGGGAAGCGAGGTCGAGCTGGGCGTGCCGGATCTGGCCCTCCGTCACCGTGTGGAAGGCGCCGCCGGATTCCCGGACGGCGCGCAGGATCTGGCGGGCGCGCGGCGGGTTCGGGATGGCGATGCCCTCGGCGGCGGTCGGGGCCGGGGCCTCGTCGACCACGATCTCCTCCGAACCGGCCTGCCACGCGCGCGCCAGCGGGGCGACCGCGGCGGACTGCACGGCGTGCAGGGCGGGGCGGCGGTCGATGAGCCCGGCGTGGTGCAGTTCGGCGACGGCGAGGGCGGCGCCGAGCAGCAGCGTTCCGTTGCCGACGGGGAGCACCAGCACCTCGGGGAGGCGTCCGCCCATGTCCTCCCACAGCTCGTGGACGTACGTCTTGGTGCCGTGCAGGAAGTACGGGTTGTAGACGTGGCTGGCGTAGAACACCCCGTCCTCGTCGGCGGCGGCGCGCGCCGCGCGGGCCGTGGCCTCGCGGTCGCCGGGGACCACTTCGAGGCGGGCGCCGTGGGCGCGGATCTGCTCCAGCTTCTTCGCGGACGTGGCCTCGGGGACGTAGACCGTGCAGGCGAGGCGGGCGCGGGCGCAGTACGCGGCGATCGCGGTGCCGGCGTTTCCGCTGCTGTCGGCGATGACGCGGTCGGGGCCGAGGCGGGTCGCCAGCGCGGCGAGCATCACCGCGCCGCGGTCCTTGAAGGAGAGCGTGGGCATCAGGAAGTCCAGCTTGGCGTCCACCTCGGCGGTGAGCGGGACGAGGGGCGTCCGCCCTTCGCCGAGGGTGCAGTCCGGGCGGGGCAGGGGGAGGCATTCGGCGTAGCGCCACATCGAACTCACGCGGCCCGTCAGGGATTTGAAGGGGCCGGGGGTGGGTGAGTAGTCGAGGTCGAGGGGGCCGTGACAGGTGGGGCAGCGCCAGGTGAGGGAGCCGGCGGGGACGCGGGTGCCGTCGGCGGGGCAGTAGGTGGTCAGGCTCATGCGGTGAGGTTAAGCGGTCGTGTTGCGGGGGAACGGTGTTGCGGCCGCGGGGCTCTGCCCCGGACCCCGCGCCTCAATCGCCGGCGGGGCTTGAACTGCCGAACCGGCGTTGCGCAGCCACCCTCAGATCGGGGGACTCCCGCGGCGCGGGTCCGCCGGCGGCGAGCTTGCGCGGATCACCCTCACCTCATGAAGCCAGCACCTCTCCTCGCTCTCGCCGTTCTCACCGTCGGTGCCACGCTCGTTCCCACCGCCCACGCCGCCCCCGGAGCTCCCGGGTGCGGTGGGCCCGGGTGGGCGTTGAGTACCCGTACCGCGGAACCGGACAGTCCGTACCACGCCTACGTCGGGAACGGGTATCTCGGTGTGCGGGTGCCGCCCGCGGGGGCCGGTTATGCGAGAACCGGCGGGAGTGGGGCCAAGACCGGGTGGCCGCTCTACACGCCCCCGTACGACGGCGCGTTCGTGTCCGGGCTCTACGGTCGCGGGCCGCGGAACACCGCGCGCCGGGAGGCCGTCGCCGCGCTTCCCACCTGGACCACCCTCGACGTGCAGGCGCGCGGCGAGACGTACGGTCCTGGCAGTCGCACCGCCGGCTACCGGCAGACGCTCGACATGCGCTGCGGCATCGTGCGCACCGAGGTCACGTGGGTGCACAAGGACGGGAAGCGCACCGACCTCACGTTCGAAGTGCTCGCCGACCGGGCGCGTCCGCATGTCGGCGCCGTGCGGCTGCGCGTCACGCCGCACTGGTCGGGGGACGTCACCGTCATCGACCGCGTCGACGCGCGCGGCGCCCGCCGGATCACCGGCACCGGCAGCGGCCCGGCCGGGAAGCGCACGGCCGCCGTCGGCTTCCGCACGGACGGGTCCGGGACCGCCGGTACCGTCGCCTCCACCCTCCGCTCCCCCGGCCGCACCCACACCGCCCGTCCCAAGAAGGACTCGCTCGGTACCAGCCAGTCCGCCGACTTCCGGGCCACCGAGGGCGTCACGTACGACGTCGCCAAGTATGTGGGCGTGCACACCGGTCTCACGTCGAAGGATCCCCGGGCCGGTGCGCTGGCGGCCTCGAAGCGCGCCGCGACCGCCGGGTGGGACGCGCTCGTCCTGCGGCACGACGCCGCCTGGCGGGAGTTGTGGTCCTCGGACATCGAGACGCCCGGCCGTCCCGAGGTGCAGGAGCGGTTGCGGGCCGCGCAGTACGGGCTGCTGTCGTCGCTGCGTCCCGGCGCCCGTAACAGCATCGCGCCGACCGGCCTGAGCAGCGACAACTACGCGGGCATGGTCTTCTGGGACGCCGAGACGTGGATGTATCCCTCGCTGCTCGCGACCCGTCCCGGGCTGGCGGAGCCGGTGCTCGAGTACCGGTACCGGACGCGCGGCGCCGCCGCCCGCAACGCGCTCAAGACCTCCCAGAAGGGGTTCATGTACCCCTGGACCAGCGCGAGTTCGGGCGACCTGTGGAAGGAGTGCCAGAGCTGGAACCCGCCGCACTGCGTCACCCAGAACCACCTCCAGGGCGACATCGCGCTCGCGGCGTGGCAGTTCTACCAGGCGACCGGGGATCGTGGGTGGCTGCGCGAGCGGGGGTGGCCGCTGCTCAAGGGGCTCGCCAACTACTGGAGCGGGCGCGTCACGCCGAACAAGGACGACGGCTCGTACTCCATCAAGGACGTCGCCGGGCCCGACGAGTACAGCAACGGCGTCGACGACGGCGTCTACACGAACGCCGTCGCCGCGACCTCGCTGCGGGACGCCGCGAAGGCGGCCGCGCTGGTGGGCGAGCGGGCTCCGGCCGAGTGGAACCGGATCGCCGACCGGCTGCGCATTCCGTACGACCGCGACCGCAAGGTCTTCCTCCAGTACGCCGGTTACGACATCGACAAGGGCGCCGACATCAAGCAGGCGGACGCCGTGCTGCTGCTGTACCCGCTGGACTGGGAGCCGATGCCGAAGGGCGCCGCCGCCGCGACCCTCGACTACTACGCCGCGCACACCGACCGCGACGGACCGGCGATGACGGACTCCGTGCACGCGGTCGCCGCCGCGCGGATCGGGGAGCCCGGCTGCTCGACGTACACCTTCCTGGAGCGGGCCTCGCGGCCGTTCTTCCGGGGTCCGTTCGGCACGTTCTCGGAGTCGCGCGGCGAGAAGGCGGGCGCCGGGGACGCGCTCGCGGGGACGCCCGCGCAGGACTTCCTCACCGGGAAGGGTGGCTTCCTGCAAGTCTTCACGCACGGGCTCACCGGGATGCGGCTCCAGGACGACGACGCGGTGCGGCTCGACCCGATGCTGCCGCCGCAGCTCTCAACCGGCGTGAACGTCAAGGGACTTCAGTGGCGGGGGCGGACGTACGACGTCGAGATCGGCGCCGAGGAGACCCGTGTCCGGCTCACCGGTGGCGCGCCCTTCGCCGTCGACACCCCGGGCGGACGCAGGACGGTGACCGGGGCGGGACTCACCCTGCCGACCCGCCGCCCCGATCTCGAACCGACCACCGACCTGGCCCGCTGCAAGTCCGCGAAGGCCACATCGGAGGACCCGGGCCAGTACGCGGGCGCCGCCGTCGACGGCAACCCGGCCACGACCTGGCACCCGGCCGCACCGGGCGCTTCGCTCACCGTGGATCTCGGCGGCGTGCGCCCGGTGGACCGGGTGCGGGTGACGGGGGCGAAGGCGTACCGGCTGGAGACGTCCGTGGACGGCGAGCGGTGGACGCGGTTCGAGGCCGGGGCCGAGGGGCGTTACGTGCGACTCACCGAGACCGGTGAATCGGCGGAGTCCGTCGGCGAGTTGACCGTGTCCTGAGGCCGGGGGCGCAGGACGAGCTGGGCGCCGGTCGTGACGACGATGTTGACGGCCAGGGCGATCAGGCCGGTGTCCACGGTGCCGACGTCGACGGAGCCGAACGTCAGCCAGGCGAGCACCGCGACGCCGGTCAGGATGCCGATGAGCGCAGGGACCGCGCCCAGCTTCACCTTCTTCGCCAGGCCCATCACGATCGCCGGGGCGAGCTGGGTGAGGCCGCCGTAGGTCAGGAGCAGCAGGTCGGAGAGGAGGCCGGGGCGGGTCAGGCCGAGGACGAGGGCGAGGCCCGCCGCGGCCACCACGCACAGGTGGTTGGTGCGCAGCTGGGTGCGTTCATTGCGCACGCTCAGCAGGTTGCGGGAGAGCAGGCTGGAGATGCCGACGACGATGGCCGCGGACGGCACCATCGCGGCGGAGGCCGCGGCGACCGCCACGAGTCCGACGAGCCAGCCCGGCAGGGTCTGTCCGGCGAGGGTGAGCGCGACGCCGTTCGGCTCGGTGCCCTTCTTCGCGAGCAGGACGCCGGCGAAGCCGATGATGATCGGGATGCCCAGGGCGACCTGGTAGAGCGGCAGCCAGATCGAGTTGGAGCGCAGCACGCGGCCGCTGCGGGCGGCGAGGACCGGCGGCCACAGGTGGGCCATGGTGCCGAGGCCGCCGCCGATGCCGGAGATGATGACGGCGGTGACGAAGAACGTGCCGTCGTAGCCCTCCTGGTCGAGGGTGAGCAGCTGCGGGTGGCCGTCGCGGATCGTGTCGAAGAGGCCGCCGATGCCGCCGTTGACGGTCAGGGCGACGCCGGCGAGCAGCACCACGAGACCGATGATCATCAGCGCGTCCTTGAGGTACGCGACCCGCGCGATGCCGCGGATGCCCGACCACAGGACGAACACGACGGTCAGGACGGTGGCGAGGACCATGCTCAGGTTGCCGCCGGTGTGACTGCCGGTGGCCAGCTGCACGATCATGCCGAGCCCGGTGATCTGGAGTTGCAGATACGGCAGCAGGAACACGGCGCCGACGACGGCGACGACCTTGCCGAGCAGCGGGCTGCCGTACCGGTCGACGAAGAAGTCGGCCTGCGTCAAGTAGCCGCCGCGCTGGCCGAGTTGGCGCATCCGGGGAGCGGTGAAGTACTGAAGGATGAAGTTGATGGCGAGGTAGCAGACCGCGAAGGACGCGGCGACGCCGCCGCCGAAGGCGATGCCCGCGAGGCCCAGGAAGCTGAAGGTGGTGAAGGCCTCCCCCGCTTGCAGGAACCAGGTGGTGAAGGTGGAGAACCCGCGCTTGGCGACGGTCCACTCCCCCAGTTCCTTGCTGGGGGCGCGGCGGCCGGAGACGCCGACCACCGCGATGGCGACGATGCCGAGGACCGTGATGACCATGGTGCTGTTCATACGGCCGCCACCTCGTCCTCCTCTTCGGGACGGCCCGCGAACACCAGTCGGTCGACGACGGCGAGCGTCACGGTGGTGCCCACCGTCCAGAGCAGGCACCAGGCCAGGACCGAGGGGATTCCGAACCACAGGTGGGGCCCGTTGACGAACGGCAGGAACGGAGTGCTGAGAAAGGCCAGGACGGGCACGGCGGCCCACAACATGTGCGGAGATCTCATCGGGGCTCCAGCGGGGGTCTCAAGTCAGCTCCCGGACCCGGGAGTCGATCACTACGACAGAGTTGGCGCGCGGCGTCCGTGCCCGGTGGCGGCCTCGTAGGCGGCGCCGATCTCCAGGACGGTGCGCTCGGCGCGCGGCGGGCCCACGATCTGCAGGCCGACGGGGAGCCCGGCGTCGGTGAAGCCGGCGGGTACGGAGAGGGCGGGTGCGCCCAGGACCGTGAGCAGATACGCGGAGCGCATCCAGTCGAGGTACGTGTGCTGCTGCTGACCGTCGATGACGGTCGGGTACTCCAGATCGACGTCGAACGGCAGGACCTGGCTGACCGGGGCGATCAGCACGTCGTAGCGCTCGAAGAAGCCGGCGGCCGCGAGGTGCAGGCGGGTGTGCTCGGTGCGGGCGCGGGCCAGGTCGGCCGAGGTGAGCTTGACGCCCTCCTCGATGTTCCAGATCAGGCTGGGCTTGAGCTGCTCGCGGGAGGTCTCCAGGAGCGGGCCGAGCCCGGTGCGGAAGGCCTGCGCGCGCAGGATGCGGAAGACGTCCTCGGCGCCGTCGAGGTCGGGGCAGTCCTCGACGACATGCGCTCCCGCGGCCTCGAACACCTTGACCTGCCGGCCAGTGACCTCACGGACCTCGGGGTCGACGGCGACGCGGCCGCCGAGATCGGGGGCGTACGCGACGCGCAGCCCCTTGAGGTCGCGCTCCAGCGGCGCGCGGAACACGGAGCCGGGCGTCTCCAGGGACTGCGGGCAGCGCCGGTCCGGGCCCGCCATGGCCGACAGGAGCAGCGCGACGTCGGCGACGGTGCGCCCCATGGGACCCGCGACGCCGAGCGTCTCCCACAGGTCGCCCGAGGGCAGCGCGGGCACGCGGCCCGGCGTGGTGCGCAGGCCGACGACGTTGCAGAAGGAGGCCGGGTTGCGAAGCGAGCCGCCCATGTCGCTGCCGTCGGCGATCGGGGTGAGCCGGGCGGCGAGCGCGGCGGCCGCGCCGCCACTGCTGCCGCCGGCCGAGCGGGTCGTGTCGTACGGGTTCCTGGTCGCGCCGAAGACCGGGTTGAAGGTGTGCGAACCGGCCGCGAACTCGGGGACGTTGGTCTTCCCGATACGGATGGCGCCGGCCCCCTGGACCCGCTCGACGAGGAGTTCGTCCTCGTCGGGCACGTGGTCGGCGAAGAGCGGCGAGCCGTGCGTGGTCCGCATGCCGCGGGTGAGGTGGGTGTCCTTGAAGGCGATGGGCAGCCCGTGCAGCGGCCCCAACTCGGCTCCGGAAGCCGCTCGTTCGTCCGCCTGCCCGGCCGCCGCGAGCGCGCCTTCCGCGTCGAGCGTGACGATGGCGTTGAGCGCGGGGTTCACGCGCTCGATGCGGTCGAGGTGGGCGGCGACGACCTCGCGCGCCGACAGTTCGCGGCGGCGGACAAGGCCGGCGAGCTCGACGGCGTCGAGCCCGCAGAGGGCGTCGGAATCGGTGGGGCGTACGGGCATGACCGTCCTCGGGCAGGAGGCGACTGTGTGCGCCCTCACACTGCGACCGTCTGACCGTTTAAGTCAATGCCTCGCACTGGCTGAACTTTTCAGACGCTCGAATTCCTCATCTGGCGTTTACGGTCACCCCACTGCGCTTCCACGCCTCGACCACGAGATGGGACTGCACGGCCTCGGCCCTGCGCACCCACGGCTCCTCCGTCAGGAAGGCGTGCAGCGCCCCCTTCGACGGCTGGGTCACGTCGACGAGCAGCTGGTGCTCGCCCATGACCACGGCCGCGTACCGCACCAACGGTGACTCGACGAGCAGCCGGCCCACCTCCTCGACCTCGCCGGGCCGGGTCCTGATCCACAGCAGCGCCTGCACGGGCAGGCCGAGCAGCGCCGGCTCCACGACCGCGCGAATGCTGACGAGCCCGGCGCGGCTCAGCGCGTCGACGCGGCGCCTGGCCGTGGCGACCGAGACCCCGGCGACGGCGGCGAGTTCGTCGTTCGTGCACCGCCCGTCCGCGGCGAGGGCGCGCAGGATGGCCTCCTCATCGGGCGCGAGCTCGACGTCGGTGAGGCCCACCCGGTCGTCCGGCCGTTCGCCGCCCCCGAGCGCCTCGGCCTCGGCGGCGTCGAGGATGCCCGGCGACCACTCGTGCACGGTGCGGAAGTAGCGCAGGACGGGCGCGACCTGCTGCTGCACGAGCCCGGGAAGGGCGGGCACGTCGTCCAGCATCAGGCGTCCCAACTGTCCTGGCGGGCACTGCAGTTCGGCCACGCAGTCGGCCACGCCCGCGAGCACGTACGAGAAGACGACATCAGGACGCCGGGCCGTGGCGAGGGCGGCCTCCCGCACGGATCCGGGCCGGCAGTTCATCCGCAGGATCACGGTCTCGCCGCGCACGACGAGCCCGCGCACCGCGACGTCCCCGCTCTCCACGAGCCGGTGCCCACGCCGCGCCACCTTCCGCTCCGGCTCCCCCAGCACATCGGCGATCCGCCGCCAGGAGGCCCGCCCGTCGATCTGCAGGGCGGCGACGATGCGGCGGTCCAACTCGTCGAGCGGGGCGGGGGGCGCGGTCGGATTCTGCTCGGTGGTCACGGAACGACCCTAGTCGAGCCATGTCGGCCCACATCTGAAAAACAGATCACTCACCCCGGAAACATCTGTTGGACAGGGGTTGGGGCGCGTCGAAAGATGTCTCGTGCGGTGCCGCGGAACCAGCGATGGACCAACTACCGCTCAAGTGGAGGCTTCAATGCCCAATGAAGAAACGGACGTTGTCGTCGTAGGCGCAGGTCAGGCCGGTATCGCCATGAGCGAGCACCTGGGGAACCTGGGCATCCGGCACATCGTCCTGGAGCGGGACCGGATCGCCGAGCGGTGGCGCACCCAGCGCTGGGACTCGCTCGTCGCGAACGGGCCCGCCTGGCACGACCGGTTCCCGAACCTGGAGATCCCCGACGTCGGCCCCGACGCCTTCGCGACGAAGGAGCAGGTCGCGGAGTACTTCGAGCGGTACGCCGAGAAGATCGACGCCCCGGTGCGGTGCGGCGTCGAGGTGTCCAAGGTGCGCAAGCACGAGGGCCGCCCCGGCTTCCGCGTCGAGACGTCCGAGGGCACCATCGACGCCGGGTTCGTGGTGGCCGCGACGGGTCCCTTCCAGCGGCCCGTGATCCCGCCCATCGTGCCGGAGGGTGCGGTCCGCACCCAGATCCACTCCAGCGAGTACCGCAACCCGGAGCAACTGCCCGAGGGCGCCGTGCTGGTGGTGGGGGCCGGCTCCTCGGGCGTGCAGATCGCCGACGAGCTGCGCCGCTCCGGCCGCCGGGTGTTCCTGTCCGTGGGGCCGCACGACCGGCCGCCGCGGCAGTACCGCGGGCGTGACTTCTGCTGGTGGCTCGGAGTGCTCGGCCTGTGGGACCTGACGACGCCGCCGCAGGGCGCGGCCCACGTGACCATCGCGGTCAGCGGGGCGCGCGGCGGCCACTCCGTCGACTTCCGCGAGCTGGCGGGCACCGGCATCGAACTCCTCGGCATGACCTCCGCGTACGAGGACGGGGTGCTGAGCTTCGCGCCCGACCTCACCGAGAACATCGCGCTCGGCGACGAGAAGTACCTGGAGCTGCTGCGGGCGGCCGACGCGTACATCGAGCGCAACGGGCTCGAACTCCCCGAGGAGCCGGAGGCGCACGTCCTCGGCCCCGACCCGGAGTGCCTGACCGACCCCCGGCTCGCGCTCGACCTGGCCGCGGCCGGTGTCGCCTCGATCGTCTGGGCCACGGGCTTCGCCGCCGACTACAGCTGGCTCGACGTCGACGCGTACGACGAGAACGGCCGCCCCGACCAGCGCCGCGGCGTCTCCACCGAGCCCGGCGTCTACTTCCTGGGCCTGCCCTGGCTGTCCCGGCGCGGGTCGAGCTTCATCTGGGGCGTCTGGCACGACGCCAAGTACGTCGCCGACCACATCACGACCCGGCGCGGATACCTCGCGTACGGCAGCAACTGAGGAGAGATCATGGCCAACGCCCCGATCGTGGCCGGCGGGCACACCCGGATCCGGCCGTTCAACACCCGCGACACCTACCCCGAGCAGAACCTCGACAACGACCTCTGCCAGGCCGTCGTCGCCGGAGACACGGTGTACGTCCGCGGCCAGATCGGCCAGGACCTCGACACCAGCGAGAACATCGGCGTCGGCGACGCGGAGGCGCAGGCCGAGCGGGCCATGGCGAACATCAAGATGCTGCTTGAGGAGTCCGGCAGCCGGATGGAACACCTGGTCAAGCTGACGATCTACCTGATCGACCCGCGCTACCGGGAGGCCGTGTACCGCACGGTCGGGCGCTGGACCAAGGGCGTGCACCCCATCTCGACCGGCATCGTCGTCTCGGCGCTCGCCCGTCCGGAGTGGCTGTGCGAGATCGACGCGGTCGCCGTGATCCCCCAGTCGTCGAAGGAGGCGCGGGCATGACGTTCTCCCTGGTGGTACGCGACGGTGAGCGGTTCGGCATCGTGGGCAGCTCGTCGAGCCCCGCGGTCGCCGCCCGCATCGCCCATCTGCGGCCCGGCGTCGGCGCGGCGTCCTCGCAGAACATCACCGACCCGACGCTCGGCACGGATCTGCTCGACGGTCTCTCCGAGCACGGTGACGCGGAGCGCGCGCTGGCCGGGGTCACGGGCGCCGCGCGCAACGAGAAGACCATCTCCTACCGGCAGTTGACCGTCCTCGGCCGCACCGGCCCCGGCTTCGCGTACAGCGGTCCGCACACCCTCGGCACGTACGCCACCGCCACCGCCGAGGGCGCGGTGGCGGCCGGGAACATGCTCTCCGGGACCCACATCCCCGGCGTGCTCCTCCAGGCGTACGAGGAGGCCACCGGCGAGCTGGAGGAGCGCCTCGTCGCCGCCATGAAGGCCGCCGTAGCGGCGGGCGGCGAGGCCGGTCCCGTGCACTCGGCGGGCCTCGCGGTCGTCGCCGACGTCGGCTGGCGCGTCACCGACCTGCGGATCGACTGGGCGGACGACCCGATCGACCGGCTCGGCGAACTCCTCGACGTCTGGCTGCCGCAGCGCGACGACTATGTGACGCGCGGCCTGGACCCGGCGAGCTCGCCCTCGTACGGCGTTCCCGGGGACGCACGATGAGTGCCCTCAAGGACGCCGCCCGCACGGAGGTCGACCGGCACGCGGAGCAACTGATCGGCCTGTCCGAGCGGTTGCACGCCGACCCGGAGACCGCGTGGGAGGAGCACCGGGCGGCCGCGGCCGTGCCGGAGCTCCTCGACCGGGCCGGATTCGACGTCACGTCGAAGTACCTGGGCCTGGACACCGCGTTCCACGCCTCCTTCGGCAGCGGGCCCCGGCGGATCGCGCTGTGCGCCGAGTACGACGCGCTGCCCGGCCTCGGGCACGCATGCGGGCACAACCTGATCGCGGCCTCGTCCATCGGCGCCGCGCTCGGCCTGGCCGCCGTCGCCGACGACCTCGGGCTCACCGTGGAGGTCTACGGCACCCCGGCCGAGGAGGGCGGCGGCGGCAAGATCGAGCTGCTCGACCGGGGCGCCTTCGCCGGGGTCGACCTCGCGATGATGGCGCACCCGGCGCCGGTGGACGTCGCCGAGGCGCAGCCGTTCGCGGTCAGCCACTCCAAGGTCTCCTACTCGGGCAAGTCCGCGCACGCCGCCGCCTACCCGGAGGCCGGGGTCAACGCGGCCGACGCCTTCACCGTCGCCCAGGTCGCCATCGGCCTGCTGCGCCAGCAGCTCCCGGCCTCCGCGCGGGTGCACGGCGTCGTGACGCACGCCGGGGACGCCCCGAACGCCATCCCCGAGCGTGCCTCGGGCCGCTGGTACGTGCGCGCCGAAACCCTCGCCGAACTCGCCGAGTTGGAGCCGCGCGTCATGCGGGCCTTCGAGGCGGGCGCCCTCGCGACCGGCTGCGACCTGGCGATCGAGCCGGAGAGCAAGCCGTACGCGGAGTTCCGCGCGGACGAGTCCGCGCTCGCGCACTACCGCGCCAACGCCCTCGCGCTCGGGCGGGAGTTCGCCCCGCCCGGCCAGGCCGCGCGCATGAACCGCGCCTCCACCGACATGGGCAACGTGTCGCAGGTGGTGCCCGCCATCCACCCCTACATCGGCATCGGCTCCCTGCCCGCCACCAACCACCAGCACGAGTTCGCCGCGTACTGCGTGGGTGCCACCGCCGAGCGGGCGCTGCTCGACGCGGCGGTCGCGCTGGCGTGGACGGGCGTGGACCGGGCCGGCCCTTCCGAGGAGGCGAAGACATGACCGTGACCGAGCAGCCCGAGACCGCGGTGTCCCCCGACGCCGCCACCCTGCGCAGAAGCGTCGCGGCCGGAGCCGTCGGCGTCTTCGTGCACTGGTTCGACTGGGCGGCGTACGCGTATCTCGCCGGGACCGTCGCCAAGGTGTTCTTCCCGGCCGACGACAGCACGACCGGCCTGCTCGCCGTGTTCGGCGTCTTCGCGGTGTCCTTCGGCGTCCGGCCGATCGGCGCCCTCGTCTTCGGGCCGCTCGGCGACAAGATCGGTCGCAAGCGCACGCTGTCCCTGGTCATCTTCATGATGTCCGGCGCGACCCTGGCGATCGGGCTGCTCCCCGGCTACGACTCGATCGGCATCGCCGCACCGGTCCTCCTGGTGGTGCTCCGCCTCGTCCAGGGGTTCGCGGCGGGCGGCGAGTTCGGCAGCGCGGCCAGCTTCCTCGCGGAGAGCGCGCCGCGCCGCCGCCGTGGCTTCGGGGTGAGCTGGCTGGAGGTCGGCTCGCTGCTCGGCTTCCTGGCCGGCTCCTTCGTCTTCCTGCTGCTGTCCTCGGGGCTCGACGACACCCAGCTCACCTCCTGGGGCTGGCGGATCCCGTTCCTCGTCGCGGCGCCGCTCGGCGTCATCGGCGTCATCATCCGCAACAAGATCGAGGACACGCCGGAGTACCGCGCCCTCGAAGCGAACGACACCGTCCCGCGCAGCCCCGCCCGCGAACTCCTGCGCACCCACAAGCGCCAACTGCTCCAGGCGGCAGGCCTGATGACGGCCATGCACGTGCCGTTCTACGCGGTGCTGACCTACCTCGTCACGTACGAGACCGACCACCTCGGCCACTCCGCCGACAGCGCGGCCCTGCTCTCCACCGTGATCTCGCTGCTCGGCCTCGTGCTCGTGCCGCTGTTCGGCGCGCTGTCCGACCGGGTGGGGCGCAAGCCGGTGTTCATCGTGGCGACGGGCGCCCTCCTGGTCGTCTCCACCCCGGCGTTCTGGCTGATGCGGACCGGGATGGCCGGGACCTGGATCGGCGGTCTCGCGCTCGGCGCGATCCTGGCGGCGATCCTCGGCACGTACGCCGTGTGGTCGGCGGAGGTCTTCCCGACGCGGACCCGGCAGAGCGGCCTGTCCATCTCGTACAACGTGACGGCGGCGCTGTTCGCGGGCACCGTTCCGTACCTGATGACGCTGCTCATCTCGGCGACCGGGAGCACGCTCGTGCCCGGCCCGTACCTGATGGTGTTCGCCGTCGGCGGGCTCGTCGCGGCGCTGTCCCTGAAGGAGACGGCGGGTTCCGCGCTGCTGCACGCGGAGGACGTGTCGGAGCCGTCTTCGGAAGCGGCATAAGGTCGGGCCCGTACCCGGATCACCTGGCAAGGGCCCCGTATGACATCACCGCTCGGTTTCACCCTCGTTCAGCTGCGCTACTTCCTGGTCGCGGCCGAACGCGGCTCGATGACGGAGGCGTCGGCCGAGCTGCACATCGCGCAGTCCGCCGTGTCCGCCGCCATCCACAACCTGGAGCGCGACCTCCAGGTGCAGCTGTTCATCCGCCGCAGGGGCCGGGGCCTGACCCTGACCCCCGCGGGCGAGCGGCTGCGGGCGCAGGGCCGGGACCTGCTCGCCCGCGCGCGCGAGGTCGAGCGGGAGGCGCGCGGCGACGGCGCGGAGCTGTCCGGACCGGTGACGGTCGGCTGCTTCGTGACCCTCGCCCCGTACTACCTGCCGCGCCTGTTCAGCGAGTGCACGCGCCGCCACCCCGGCATCGAGATCGACGTGGTGGAGGCGGAGGCGGACGAGCTCGTCGAGGCCCTGACGACCGGCCGCATCGACTTCGCCCTCACCTACGACCTCGGCCTGTCCACCGAACCGGAACTGCGCAGCGAGACGATCGCCCGCGCCCCCGCATACGTGATCGTCGCGGCCGACCACCCCCTCTCCGGCCGGGGCAGCGTGTCCCTCGCCGACCTGTCCGCGGAGCCCCTCGTCCTCCTCGACCTCCCGCACAGCCGCGACTACTTCCGCTCCCTCGTCGCCGCCACCGGCACCGCCCCCGACGTCCGCTACCGCACCCGCAGCTACGAGACGGTGCGCTCCATGGTGGCCCGCGGCCTCGGCTACTCGGTGCTCAACCAGCGCCCCGCCACGGGACTGACCTACGGCGGCGGCGAGATCGCCGAGCTCGAACTCCGTGACGCCGGGCGTCCGTTGGAGGTCAGGATCGCCTCGCTCGGCGGCATGACGCAGAGCGCGCGGGCCCGCGCGGTGATGGACGTACTGCGGGAGAACTCGGACGGGGTGTGACTCCTCCAGGTCCGGCCCCTACAGGTCCGCGCACCCCGTCACCACGCGCGCGTGCACGCGGATCAGGCGCTGCACCTCCTCCCGCGTGAGGGCGGCGTTGCGGCTCACGATGTGCAGTCCGTAGCCGTCCTCCAGCGCCACCAGGTTCCTGGCGAGGTCCCCCACGGGCGCCGTGAGCGTGAACTCCCCGGTCGCGGCGCCCACTTCGAGCGCGGTGGCGTACAGGCCCACCTCGCTCGCGAACAGTGACGCCATCAGCTCGGCGTGGCCGGGGCTGCGGTCGGCCCTGCGGTGCAGTTCGAAGAGCAGGCCGTGCGTCGCGTCGCCCGGGTCGGACGGCAGCCCGGAGGCGATCAGCGCGCGCAGCCGCTCCACCGGGTCGGCCACCTCGTCGGTGACCGCGTGCCGCGCGGCGAGGAAGCGCTCGACGGCGCCCCGGTGGACCTCCAGGACCAGCTCGTCCAGCTCCGGGTAGTAGTACAGGACCGAGCCCGCGGACATGCCGGCCTCCGCCGCGATGTCCTTGATGCGCAGCCCGTCGAGGCCCCGCTCCGTGATGGCCCGCCCCGCCGCGTCCACGAGCGCCTCGCGCCGCGCGGTCTGGTTCTTCGGTCTCCCCGGTTTTCCCATGCGGTTAATTCTCTGTTACGCGATTCAAGAAAATCAAGCGGATCCGTCCCGAGGCATTGACGGACCTCTGACGCATTGTTTGAATCCAACTTCAAAGATCCCTTCGCGGATCCCGCAGTTCTCGCACAGACCGCTCCCGTACGCCCCGCGCCGTACGCAATCGAAGGTCACCGCATGACGACGCACTCGCACTGGCGGCAGCGCGCCGCCGAGTTCGCACCCCGCACCCGCCTCTACATCGACGGGACGTGGGCCGACCCCTCCGGCGGGGAGTGGCTCCCCACCGTCAACCCGGCCACCGGCAAGCCCGTCGCCGACGTGGCGGTCGCCTCGGCCGCCGACGTCGACCGGGCCGTGGCCGCGGCCCGCGCCTCCTTCGAGGACGGCCGCTGGTCGCGCACCGACCCGGCCGAACGCAAGCGCGTCCTGCTGAAGCTGTCCCGCCTCATCGAGGAGCACGGCGAGGAGCTCGCCCTGTGCGACACCCTCGACATGGGCAAGCCGATCGCCGAGTCGTACGGCACCGACGTGCCCGGCGCCGCCGCCGTCTTCGCCTGGTACGCCGAGGCCATCGACAAGCTGTACGACGAGGTGGCACCGGCCCCGCCCGGCAACCTCGCCCTGGTGCGGCGCGCCCCGCTGGGCGTCGTCGGCGCGGTGGTGCCGTGGAACTTCCCGCTGGACATCGCGAGTTGGAAGCTGGCGCCCGCGCTTGCGGCAGGAAACAGCGTCGTGCTGAAGCCCGCCGAACAGTCCCCGCTGTCGGCCCTCCTCCTCGCCGAACTCGCCACCGAGGCGGGCCTCCCGGACGGCGTCCTGAACGTGGTGCCGGGCCCCGGCGAGGTGACGGGCCGCGCGCTCGGCCTGCACCCGGACGTCGACACCCTCGTCTTCACCGGCTCCACCGCCGTGGCCAGGAAGTTCCTCGGCTACTCCGCCGAGTCGAACATGAAGCAGGTGTGGCCCGAGGCCGGCGGCAAGAGCCCCGACGTCGTCTTCGCCGACGCCGACCTCGACGCCGCCGCCGAACGCGCCGCGTGGGGCTTCGCGTACAACGCCGGGCAGGTCTGCTCCTCCAACACCCGGCTCCTGGTGGAGGCGTCCATCGCCGAGGAGTTCACCGCCCGCGTCGCCGAGCACGCCCGCACCTGGATCCCCGGCGACCCGCTCGACCCCGCCACCCGGATCGGCCCGCTGGTCGACGAGGCGCAGGTGGAGCGCGTCCTCGCCGCGGTGCGGGCCGCGGGCGGGACGCTCGCCTGCGGCGGCACCCGGCCGGACGGCGAGGGCGCGTACCTGGACCCGACGGTCGTCACCGGGCTGCCCCCGGAATCCCCTCTCGTACGCGAGGAGTTGTTCGGCCCGGTCCTCGTCGTCCTGCCGTTCCGCGACGAGGCGGAGGCGATCCGGCTCGCCAACGACTCCGCATACGGCCTCGCCGCCTCCGTGTGGACGCGGGACATCGGCCGCGCGCACCGCGTCGCCGACGCCCTGACCGCGGGCACCGTCTCGGTCAACACCGTGGACGCGCTCAGCCCGCTCACCCCGTTCGGCGGCTTCAAGCAGTCGGGGCACGGCCGCGACCTCTCCCTGCACTCCTTCGACAAGTACACGGGCCTGAAGACCACGTGGATCGCGTACATCTGAAAGGGCTTGACCACACCATGAGTGACACCACGAGCCGCACCGCAGACCAGCTCGCCGCCCTCGACCGGGCGCACATCATCCACCCCTACCTGCCGGGCAGCGCCACCGAGCGCGTCGTGATGACCGAGGGTTCGGGCTGCCGCCTCACCGACTCCGAGGGCCGCAGTTACCTCGACGCGACCGGTGGCCTGTGGCTGGCGCAGGTCGGGCACGGCCGCGAGGACCTGGCGGACGTCGCCCACGAACAGATGAAGAAGCTGGAGTACTTCACCAGCTTCTGGGAGTTCTCCAACGACCGCGCGATCGAACTCGCCGCCCGGCTGGCCGACTTGGCGCCGGACCCGCTGAACCACGTGTACTTCACCTCCGGCGGTTCCGAGGGCAACGAGGCCGCCATCAAGATGGCCCGCTACTACCACCACCGCCGCGGCGACACCGACCGCACGTGGATCCTGGCGCGCGACAAGGCGTACCACGGCATCGGCTACGGCGGCGGCTCGGCCACCGGATTCCCGCTGTACCACGAGGGCTTCGCCCCGATGATGCCGCACGTCTCGCACCTCACGCCGCCGTGGCCGTACCGCACGGACCTGTACGGCGGCG
This sequence comes from Streptomyces sp. NPDC051684, assembly GCF_044453445.1. Classification (NCBI taxonomy): domain Bacteria; kingdom Bacillati; phylum Actinomycetota; class Actinomycetes; order Kitasatosporales; family Streptomycetaceae; genus Streptomyces; species Streptomyces sp. NPDC051684. The sequence goes on from NZ_JBITCS010000001.1 coordinate 26,045, forward strand.
AGGACCCCACGGACTTCCTCATCCGCGAGTTGGAGGAACGCATCGCGGAGATCGGTCCGAAAAACATCGCGGCGATGATCGGCGAGCCCATCATGGGCGTCGGCGGCATGCTCGTCCCGCCGGCCGACTACTGGCCGCGGGTGCGCGAGACCCTGGACCGGCACGGCATCCTCCTCGTCTTCGACGAGGTCGTCACGGCGTACGGGCGCGTGGGCGAGTGGTTCGCCGCCCAGCACTTCGGCGTGACGCCGGACATCATCGTCACGGCAAAGGGCATCACGTCCGGCTATGTGCCGCTGGGCGCGTTGATGGTCGCCGACCAGGTCGCGGAGGTACTGCTGCGGGACCACGGCTTCCCGATGGGCTACACGTACAACGGCCACCCGGTCGCGACGGCCGTCGCCCTCGCCAACCTCGACGTCATCGAGAAGGAGGGCCTGCTGGGGCGGGCGAAGACGATCGGCGCGACGCTGCACGGCGAACTGGAGGCCCAGCTGGGCGAGTTGCCGATCGTCGGCGAGATCCGCTCGGTGGGCATGATGCTGGCGGTGGAGCTGGTGGCGGACCGCGACACCCGCGCGCCCCTCTCCCTTCACCCCGACCGGATGCCGCACGACGTGATCCGCCGCGAGACCGGCGTCATCGTCCGCGACTCCGCGCACAGCCTGGTCCTGTCCCCGCCGCTGATCATGACGGAGACCGAGGCCAAGGAGGTCGCGTCGGCGCTGCGCGGCGTACTGGAACGCACGGAGCCGACCGGGGAGATCCGGGAGGCGTAACGCCCCTGGCCCGGCGGCAGGACTCGATCCCCGCCGCCGGGCCCACCCCCTTTCGCACCTGCCCGGCCCGCACACCGCTCGCAGTCCCCGACCCCCTCCCTAGGAACTGCCCGTGTCGACGAACCTCCCCTCCGCAGAGCCACAGACACCGCCCGACGCCTCCGCCTCGGACTCGAACCTGCGGCGCAGCCTGAAACGCTTCGACATCACGGCGATGGCCGTCGCCGCGGTGATCTCCTTCGACACCATCGGCCAGATCGCGACGGGCGGCGGCGAGGCGGCCACCTGGACCGCAGCCATCGCCCTCTTCTTCCTGCTCCCCTACGCCCTGTTGTTCGCCGAGACGGGCGCCGCGTTCCCGCAGGAGGGCGGCCCGTACGTCTGGGTGAAGCTGGCCCTCGGCCGCCCGGCGGCGGCGCTCACGACCCTCTTCTACTGGGTCACCAACCCGATCTGGCTGGGCGGTTCACTGGTCTTCCTGGCCGCCGAGACGTGGGACGGTTTCGTCTTCCACCTGGGCTCGGGCACGTTCGCGGACTACACGTTCAAGCTGCTCTTCGTGTGGATCGCGATCCTGACGGCGATCGTCTCGCTCAGTCGCGGCAAGTGGATCACGACGGCGGGCGCGGTGGTGAAGGTCCTCTCGCTGGCCCTCTTCACGGTCACCGCGATCCTGTACGGGGCGGAACACGGCTTCCAGGGCCTGTCGCAGGCCCACTTCGCCCCGTCGACGGCCGGCTTCCTGGCCCTCGTCCCCATCCTCCTGTTCGCCTACGTCGGGTTCGAGGCGCCGAACGCGGCGGGCGAGGAGATGCACGACCCGCAGCGCGACGTCCCCGCGGCGCTCGGCCGCTCGGCGACGATCGCGGCGGCCTGCTATCTCCTGCCTGTCCTGGCCCTGCTGGCGGTCGTCCCGGCCTCGAAGGTCACCGGCATCGGCGGCTTCATGGAGGGAATCCGCCTGGTCTTCGGCGTCTACGGCCCGGCGGCGGGCCCGCTCCTGACGTGCACGGCGGTGGGATTCGTCTTCGCCCTCCTCACGCAGGGCAGCGCGTGGATGATCGTCAGCGACCGCATGCAGGCGATGGCGGCGGCCGACGGCGGCTTCTTCAGCCGCGCGCTGGGCGCCTTCCACCCGAAGCTCGGCACCCCGGTCCGCACGAACCTGCTCTCGGGCGCGGTGGCCACGGTGTTCATGCTGGCGGCGATGCAACTGGTTCGCGGCGATACGGGCGCGATCTTCAGCGTGGTCCTGACGGTGGCGGTGACGACGCTCCTGCTCTCCTACCTCCTGGTCGTCCCGGCCCTTGTGGTCCTGCGCGTGCGCCGCCCGGAGGTCCCCCGGCCCTACCAAGTCCCCTTCGGCAACCGGGGCTTCATGATCTGCGCGGCCCTCGTCTACGCCTGGATCCTGATCGGCTCCTGGGCGGCCCTCTTCCCCGGCGTCCTGGAGTCCGTCTTCGGCATCGACTACGACTTCATGGCCGAGTGGGGCGTCTCCCGCACGACCTTCGAGACGTTCACCCTGGGCACGATCGCGGTGCTCCTGCTGGTGGGGGCGGCTGGGCTGACAGTGGCTCGGCGGGGAACGGCGCCTTCGGACGAAGGCACGCACGAGCGGCACACCGCACCACACACCCGATAACGGCGCCGCCGGGCCCTGCGTTCACTGGTCAGTCCTCGTCGCGCAGGCGGGCCGCAAGATACGTCAGGGGAGCGCGGCTTGCCTCCGTCACACCCCGTGCGCTCAGGTGGGCGTGCGTCGCGTCCAGACGACCGAGGGCGGCGGCCAGGCGGTCGAAGTAGTTGCCCTACACCGCGGTGGCGAGGCGAACACACTCGGCCGGTCGTCGAGATACTCGTCCTGCGGCTGCGGTCCGGCAGCTGAGTTCTCTTGGTCGAAAACCCGTCTACCAGGAGCTTCTTCGCGCTGTCAGCCCAACGAGCAAGCCCGACCAGCAGGTTGGAACAGGGCTCATTGAAACGGAACGTTCGCCGCAACGCTCTCACCCGTGGAAACGAGTATCTGAGAGATCCGAGTCAGCACAGATCAGCACCGTCTGCAGATCTCGGCCTTCCGGACGACAGGAAGGGCGGTCTCCCCGTCGACGACCTCATGACCCGGGTACCGTCGAGTCGCTACGGTTGAGCCACGAGGTGCCTTGTGCGGCTGCGGCCTTCTCCTCGCCGTGCTCTCGCAGCGTGCGCATCACCTCGCCGGGGCGCGGTGCCGGCCGCGCTTCTTGCCGGTACGGATGACGAGGCGGGAGGCGGGCGATCTCGTGCAGCGAAGGTGTTAATCGTCGCGCAGTCGGCATGCGGTGGCGACGAATCCCACCCGTAGTGACCGAAACGACAACGGCAGCTCACATACCGCCCACTCAGCCTCTACGCCGTGAAGAAGTCAATGAGTGCGCGCGCGACCTGGCCGGGCGCGTTCTCCGTAGGGATGTGCCCTGCATCCGGGATACGTATGAGTGTGGTGTGCGGGATCTCCGAGGCGAACCGCTCGGCGTACTCCACCTCATCTGGGCGTTCCCGCACGCGCGGGCGGGCCTGGCGCGGGTGCAACGGGAGCAGTGGCCAGCGGCCGGATATGACGACCTGGGGAGCGATTGCTTCGGGCCAAAGTGGCCCGCAGGCTCGGCGAGCGGGTGCGTCTGGGATCTTTCTTCCATGAACACAGCACCTGACGGATTGCCGGTCTGTCGAGTCTTGACCGGGCCGGATGACGCCACGTTCTGCCGGCGTGTGAGCGAAGCGATGGATCTTGGCTACGAGCTGCACGAAGGCCCCGCCGTCACCTTCAATGGTGAGAGTGCCATCGTCGGCATTGCCGCAGCCTCCGCCACCCGTGAAGCGCTACGCGTTGGCCGTCGAGGCACTTCTCGTGCCGGGGGGGCGCCTGTCAGTGCGGGGGTGCAAGGAACCCCTCGACCACGCAACGAACCTTTGAGACCGCGTCACTTTCGCCCAGGCGCAGTGCCGTGTTTGCGGCGTTGAGTACAGCGTCGATCTGAAAGGCCGTGAGGTCCACGTCCAGTTGGGCGATCTCCCCGGTGTTCACGGCGCAGCCGAGTTCGCCGGCGAGAAGAGCGAGCCAGGTGCGGCGGTGGAGCAGCAGGGTGTCACGGACTTTCCCGGGCCGGCTGTCGAAGTCGGGGAGGCAGGCCGCCCAGAAGCAGCCTCCGGCGAACAACGGTGCCTCGATGTAGGAGATCCAGCGTTCCGTCAGTGCGCGGAGCCGGGCGGTGCCTGGCTGAGCGGTCAGCGCGGGGCGGATGACCGCTTCGGTGAACTCTTCGCGCGCCAACTCCGCGACCGCGAACTGCAGGTTCTCCTTGGTCTTGAAGAGCGTCTGAATGCCGCTCTTGCTCAGCCCCAGGTCGGTGGCCAGACGGCCGATGCTGATCCCGTTGAGCCCTTCCAGGGACGCGACGTCGACGCCGTGGCGCGTGATCTTGTGCCGGGTCCGGGCACCGCGGACGAGGCGCTGGTCCGCCACGGTCGCGCCTGCTGCTTCCGTTGAAGACACGGCCACTTGTCGCCCTCGGCTCCCTGAGTGCTCGTTCATCGACTCCATCCTGTCATGCGCTTGCCTCAAGCATACGACCGATCGTATGTTTACTTTGCAGGCACATTGAAGGAGGCACCGATGCATGAACAACGCAGGTTCGAACTGGCGCACGCGCTCGCCGTCGCCAAGAGTCGACAGGACGTTCCCGCCGCCCTGCGGCTCTTCCACCCAGACATGGTTCTCGAGACCCCGGCCTTCGGTACGACGGCTCGGGGCCTGGCCGAGAACGAGAAGGCGTTACGGCGGTTCTTCGCCTCGTTCCCCGACTACGACGTCGTCCTGCACGGCCACGCGAGCAATGGCGACACGCTCGTGTGCTGGGGTACAGCGCGGCTGACCATGACGGGCAACCGGTTCGGCGCCGCCCCCAACGGCGAACGTGCTGAGATACCGGTGTTCATCCAGTTCACTTTCAAAGACGACCTGATTGCAGGCGAACGCTTCTTCTTCGACCTGGCGACGCTGTGCGCTCAGTCGGGCGTCTCGACGGACGCGGTCCGGCAGAGACTGTTCCCCACGCTCGCAGGAGTCGACGCGACATGACGGCAGACCCACGCGTGAAGGACGTCGGCGAGATCCGGACAGCGCACCTCTTCGACATGGTCATCGACCTGAACCCCCGCCTGCCCATCGGCAGCGGCCCGTTCGGCCGGCGCGTCCTCTTCGGTGCGTCAGGCGGCACGTTCCACGGCCCCAGGCTGAACGGCGACGTCCTCCCCGGCGGGGGAGACTGGGCGCTGTTCGCCCCCGACGGAGCGATGACCCTGGACGTACGCCTGACACTGCGCACCCACGACGACGCCCTCCTGCACATGACCTACGGCGGCCGCTGGGTCACCCCGCCCGAGGTGCGCGACGCCCTGGCCGACCCCGACGAGCGGTACCGGATCGACCCGGCCCACTACTACTTCCGGACCAACCCGCTTTTCGAGACGGGGGCAGAGCCTTACACATGGCTCAACGACACAGTCTGCGTCGGGTCGGGTTACCTCGTCGAAGGCGGCATCGCCTACAAGGTCTTTCAGATCCTGTAACGAAACGTCATGGCGGGGACACGTCGGGGCGCGAGGGCCCTCCGTGTGCAAGGATCTGCGCCGCGCCCACACACCGGCCCAACGACGCATCCGCGGTGAGGACTGCGCGTTCACCGATGAAACCGTTCGCGCCATGCTCGACGAGGCCCTCACCGACACGGGCCTGACCGAGGTCACCAGTGCCCCGCTTCGCTACACACCGTACGACTTCCGACGGCTGTTCATCACCGATGCCGTCCCCAACGGGCTACCGCCGCACATCGCACAGGTGATCGCTGGCCATCAGGACATCAACGTGACTCTCGGTTACAAGGCCATCTGTCCCGAAGCGGCGATCCAGGCGCATATGGCCTTCCTCGCCCGCCGCCGGCCCCTTCGCCCGAGCGATGAATACCGTGTCCCCACCGACGAGGAATGGCAGGAGTTTCTCGGCCACTTCGAGCGGCACAAAGTCTCCATCGGAGCATGCGGCTGCATGTTTGCCAGATCAGCGAAGTGGCGCTAAGTCACCCGCTAGACATTGAAGCGGAACTCCACCACGTCGCCGTCCTGCATCACATAGTCCTTGCCCTCCATGCGCGCCTTGCCGGCCGCGCGGGCGTCGGCGACCGAGCCCGTTTCGACCAGGTCGGCGAAGGAGATGACCTCGGCCTTGATGAAGCCCTTCTGGAAGTCGGTGTGGATGACACCAGCCGCCTCGGGGGCCGTCGCGCCCTTCTTGATGGTCCAGGCGCGGGACTCCTTGGGGCCTGCCGTCAGGTAGGTCTGGAGGCCCAGGGTGTCGAAGCCGACGCGGGCCAGGGTCGCGAGGCCCGGCTCCTCCTGGCCGACGGACTGGAGGAGTTCGAGGGCCTCCTCCTCGTCGAGCTCGGCGAGGTCCGCCTCCAGCTTGGCGTTGAGGAAGATCGCCTCGGCGGGGGCGACGAGGGCGCTCTGCTCGGCCTTGAAGGCCTCGTCCGTGAGCTCGTCCTCGTCGACGTTGAAGACGTAGAGGAAGGGCTTGGTGGTGAGGAGGTGCAGGTCGTGGAGGAGCTCCTCGTTGCCGGAGCCCTGGACGATGCCCTGGGAAGAGAGCGTGTCGCCGCGCTCCAGGATCTCCTTGGCCGCCTCGACCGCCTTGACCTTCGGGGCGATGTCCTTCTTGATGCGCGATTCCTTCTGGAGGCGCGGGAGGACCTTCTCGATGGTCTGGAGGTCGGCGAGGATCAGCTCGGTGTTGATCGTCTCGATGTCGTTCTTGGGCGCGACCTTGCCGTCGACGTGCACGACGTTCTCGTCCTGGAAGGCGCGGATGACCTGGCAGATCGCGTCGGACTCGCGGATGTTCGCCAGGAACTTGTTACCCAGGCCCTCGCCCTCGGAGGCGCCGCGCACGATGCCCGCGATGTCGACGAAGTCGACCGTGGCCGGGAGGACCTTCTGGGAGGAGAAGATCTCGGCCAGTTTGGTGAGGCGGGTGTCGGGGACGCCGACCACACCGACGTTCGGCTCGATCGTGGCGAACGGGTAGTTGGCCGCGAGCACGTCGTTCTTGGTCAGGGCATTGAACAGGGTCGACTTGCCGACATTCGGCAGACCGACGATTCCGATCGTGAGCGACACGTTGCGACTTCCCGTACGTGGTGTGGGTGGGTGTGGGGCTGGGCAGTCCACCAGTCTACGGCCTCGCCGAACCCGACAGACTTGCGCCAAGTGCGGTCAAGCTCTACCAAAGGGCGTGTCCCTTGGGCCATTGGACACATAAGCGCATCTATCTTGGCCTTGTGGAGCAACCCAGGACGCGTCCCCCGCAGGCCAGGCCCCGCCGCACGGCACCGCTTCCGCCGCAGGCGCAGGGCGATCAGGACGGCGCCGCGCCGTCCGCCGAGTCGGCCACCGTGTACCGGGCCGCCCGCTCGGTCCGGCCGCCCGTCGGTGGCACGCGCCGGTCCTTCCGCTTTCCGAATCCACGGCTCACCGGGCGGGGCAGCGGGCTGTTCTGCATCGCAGCGATGCTCGTGGTCGGTTTCCTCGACCGGCTGCTGTTCGGCGGCTCCGGAGCCTTCTTCGGCGTGCTGTTCCTGCTGGTCGGCGGGCTCACGGCGGTGTGGGTGCGCAATGCGGACCTGGTGACGGCGCCGGTCGTGGTGCCCATCGCGTTCGCCGTCGGCATCGTGCCGATCTCCGAGGGCACGGGCGGCTTCGGCCAGCAGTTCATGGGGCTCGCGACGACGCTCGCCATGAACGCGATCTGGCTGTACGGCGGGACCCTCGTCGCCGGTGTGCTCGTGACCGTACGGAAGCTGCGGCTGATGGCACGGCGGGCCGCGGTGCGCCGGGCCGCCGGGCGGCAGCAGGCGTCCGGCGCCAAGTCCTCGTCCCAGGCGCCGGGCCCGCGCCGAAGCACCGCGTAGCGCGACCGCTCCTGGGCACTACGCGCGCGATGCCGCCATCGCCGCTCCCACGATCCCCGCGTTGTTCTGCAGCTCGGCGGGGACGATCTCGGCCTTGATGCCCTCGATCAGCGGCAGGAACTTGTGCGCCTTGCGGCTGATGCCGCCGCCGATGATGAACAGCTCCGGGGAGCAGAGCATCTCCACGTGCGCCAGGTACTTCTGGACGCGGTGCGCCCACTTCTCCCAGCTGAGGTCGTGGTCCTCCCGCGCCTTCGTGGACGCGTGCTTCTCGGCCTCGTGCCCGTTCAGCTCCAGGTGGCCCAGTTCCGTGTTCGGCACCAGGACGCCCTCGCTGAACAGGGCGCTCCCGATGCCCGTACCGAAGGTGAGCAGCAGCACGGTGCCCTTGCGGCCGCGGCCCGCGCCGAAGTGCATCTCGGCGACGCCCGCCGCGTCCGCGTCGTTGAGCACCGTGACCGGCAGCCCGTCGAGCTTCTTGCTCAGCAGGGCCCGCGCGTCCACGTCGATCCAGCTCTTGTCGACATTGGCCGCCGTACGGATCGTGGCGCCGCCGGTGACGACGCCGGGGAACGTGATGCCCACCCGGTCGGGCCGGGCGTCGGCGAAGTGCTCGACGACCTGCCTGACCCCGTCGGCCACGCCCTCCGGCGTGGCCGGGTGCGGGGTCAGCACCTTGTGCCGCTCCTGGGCGAGATCACCGCGCTCCAGGTCGACCGGGGCGCCCTTGATCCCGGATCCGCCGATGTCCACACCGAAGATCTGCATGACTCCACGTTACGACGGGAGACCGACAGTCACTCCTTGGAAGCGGACGAAGCGGATGAAGCGGACTCCCCGGCACCGCCGACCAGCGTCTGCGCCTCGGCCCGCAGGTCGCGGCGGAGCTCCTTGGGCAGCGAGAACGTGATCGACTCCTCGGCCGCCTTCACGATCTCCACGTCCGCGTAGTCGCGCTGCTTCAGGTACTCCAGGACCTCCTCGACGAGGACGTCCGGGACGGAGGCACCGGAGGTGACGCCGACGGTCGTGACGCCGTCGAGCCAGGACTCGTCGATCTCCGAGGCGTAGTCCACGAGGTACGCCTCGGTGGCGCCGGCCAGCTTGGCGACCTCGACGAGCCGCTTGGAGTTCGAGGAGTTGCGCGAGCCGACGACGATGACGAGGTCGGAATCGGCGCCCATCTGCTTCACGGCGAGCTGACGGTTCTGGGTGGCATAGCAGATGTCGTCGCTGGGCGGCGAGACGAGGCCGGGGAACTTGGTCTTCAGCGCGTCGACGGTCTCCATCGTCTCGTCGACGGACAGCGTGGTCTGGGACAGCCAGACGACCTTCTCCGGGTCGCGGACCTCGACCTTGGCGACGTCCTCGGGGCCGTCGACGAGCGTGATGTGCTCGGGGGCCTCGCCGGAGGTGCCGATGACCTCCTCGTGGCCCTCGTGTCCGATCAGGAGGATGTCGAAGTCGTCCTGGGCGTAACGGATCGCCTCCTTGTGGACCTTGGTCACCAGGGGGCAGGTGGCGTCGATGGTGGCGAGCTTGCCGCGCTCGGCCTCCTCGTGGACGGTCGGTGCGACACCGTGCGCCGAGAACATCACGATGGAGCCCTCGGGGACCTCCTCCGTCTGCTCGACGAAGATGGCGCCCTTCCGCTCCAGGGTCTCCACGACGTACTTGTTGTGCACGATCTCGTGGCGGACATAGATGGGGGCCCCGTACTGCTCGAGGGCCTTCTCGACGGCGATCACGGCACGGTCCACACCGGCGCAGTAACCCCGGGGGGCGGCGAGCAGGACGCGGCGGGAGCCAGGCGTTGCAGTCATGTCTCCCATCGTAAGGGCGTACCCGGGGGGCTAAAGATCGCGCCCGTGGGGAGACTGGGGGTCTGCGCGATCTACGGAGGCACGATGTCCGCCGACACCCCCCACGCAACGCATGAGGAAACCGCTCTGCGGCGCAGTCTCGGCTTCCGGGACCTCGTGGTCTACGGGCTCCTCTTCATCGCCCCCATGGCGCCCGTCGGCGTCTTCGGCACCCTGGACGCGAAGTCGCACGGCGCCGTGGCCCTCGTCTACGTCGTCGCGACGATCGCGATGGCGTTCACCGCATTCAGCTACGCACAGATGGTGCAGGTGGCCCCGCAGGCGGGCTCGGTCTTCGCCTACGCGCGCGCGGGTCTCGGCAAGGGCCCCGGGTTCATCGCGGGCTGGATGGCGATGCTCGACTACGTGCTGATCCCGGCAGTGGCGTATCTCTTCGCCGGTATCGCGATGAACTCCCTGGTGCCCTCGGTCTCCCAGTGGGTGTGGACGGCGATCGCGGTGGTCGTCACGACGCTGCTCAACCTGTGGGGTGTGCGGGCCGCGGCCCGGGTCGGGTTCGCGGTCCTGGCCCTGGAGATCGTGGTCCTGCTGGTCTTCATGGTCGCGGCAGTCGCGATCCTGGCCACGGACGGACCGCAACGCGACTGGCTGTCCCCGCTGACCGGCGACGGCACGCAGGGCGCGTTCGCGCTGTCGGCGGTGATCGGCGCGGTGTCCGTGGCGGTCCTGTCCTACCTGGGCTTCGACGCCATCGCCTCGTTCGCGGAGGAGGTCACCGGGGGTTCGGCGAAGGTCGCGCGGGCGGTGCTGTTCTGCCTCGTCCTCACCGGTGTGCTGTTCGTCGCGCAGACCTACTTGGTCGCACTGCTGGAGCCCACCACGTCGGCGCAGCTCGCCGACGACCCCGGAAAGCAGGGCAGCGCCTTCTACGACGCCGTGGACGCGTCCGTGGGCTCGTGGCTGCACGACCTGGTGGCGGTGAGCAAGGCGATCGGCGCGGCGTTCGCGGCGCTCGCCGGGCAGGCGGCGGCCGGGCGGCTGCTGTTCGCGATGGCCCGCGACCGGCGGCTGCCGAAGGCCCTGGCGCGCACGTACTCCGGGGTGCCGCGGGTGGCGCTGCTGCTCGCCGCGGTGATCACGCTCGTCGCGGCGGTGTGGGCGGCCAGCCGGGACGACGGCATGGACCACCTGGTCTCCGTCGTCGACATCGGCGCCCTGACGGCCTTCACGCTGCTGCACGCGAGCGTGGTGGGGTACTTCGCGGTACGCCGTCGTGGGGACACGATGAGCTGGTGGCGGCACATCCTGATCCCGGTGGTCGGCGCGGCGATCACGATCGCGGTGATCGTGGAGGCGTCCCCGACGGCGCAGGTGGTCGGCGCGATCTGGCTGGCCGTGGGGCTCGTGGTGCTGGCGGCGCAGCGGGGCCGGGAGCCGTCGCTGCCCTCGCCGGGCGGCGGCACGGCCGACTGAACCCGTTCCGGGGCACCGGCACCCGGGACCACCTGCGTTGTCGGTGCCTGCGACTACGCTCACGGCATGGCTGTCAACACGTCCGCGGACGCCCCGCTGCCCGTCGGCCAGGTGTCACGGCTCATCGGGGGATGGATCGACCGGCTCGGTGCCGTGTGGGTCGAGGGGCAGATCACGCAGCTGTCCCGCAGACCGGGCGCCGGCGTCGTGTTCCTGACGCTGCGCGACCCGTCGCACGAGATCTCGGTGTCGGTGACCTGCTACCGGCAGGTGTTCGACGCGGTCGCGGAGGTGGTGCGCGAGGGCTCCCGCGTCGTCGTGCACGCGAAGCCGGAGTGGTACGCGCCGCGCGGACAGCTCTCGCTGCGGGCCGCCGAGATCCGCCCTGTGGGCGTCGGTGAGCTGCTCGCGCGCCTGGAGCAGCTGAAGAAGGCCCTTGCCACGGAGGGCCTGTTCGCGGACGACCGCAAGAAGCCGCTGCCGTTCCTGCCGCAGCTCATCGGCCTGGTCTGCGGCCGCGCCTCGGCGGCCGAGCGGGACGTGCTGGAGAACGCGCGGCACCGCTGGCCGGCCGTCCGCTTCGAGGTGCGCAACGTACCGGTGCAGGGGGTGCACGCGGTGACCCAAGTGGTGCAGGCCGTCAAGGACTTGGACGCGATCGACGACGTCGACGTGATCATCGTGGCGCGCGGCGGCGGCAGCGTGGAGGACCTGCTCCCGTTCTCCGACGAACAACTGGTGCGGGCGGTCTCCTCCTGCCGTACGCCCGTGGTCTCCGCGATCGGGCACGAGCCGGACAATCCACTGCTCGACTACGTGGCCGACCTGCGGGCCTCGACGCCGACGGACGCGGCGAAGAAGGTCGTCCCGGACGTCGGCGAGGAGTACGAGCGGGTGCGCTGGCTGCGGGACCGGGCCAGGCGCAGTGTCGAGTCGCTCCTGGAGCGGGAGGAGCGGGGCCTCGCGGCGGCGCTCGCGCGGCCCTCGATAGAGGACCCGCACCGCATGATCGAGGAGCGCGAGGAGCAGATCGCGGCGCTCACCGAGCGCTCCCGGCGCACCCTCGGCCACCTCCTGGACCGCGCGGAGTCGGAGCTGACGCACACGCACGCGCGCGTGGTCGCGCTCTCCCCCGCCGCCACCCTGAAGCGGGGCTACGCGGTGCTGCAGAAGCCGGACGGGCACGTGGTGCGCGCGCCGGACGAGGTGGCGGGGGACGAGGAGCTGCGGGCCCGCGTCGCCGAGGGCGAATTCACCGTACGAGTAACCGAAGCGTGAGGACGGACAACAGGATGGCTACGAAGACGGCGCAGCCGGCCGACGAGGCGCTCGGCTACGAGCAGGCCCGGGACGAACTGATCGATGTGGTACGGCGCCTGGAGGCCGGAGGCACGTCCCTGGAGGAGTCCCTCGCGCTGTGGGAGCGCGGCGAGGAGCTGGCGAAGGTGTGCCGCCGCTGGCTGGACGGCGCGCGCGCCCGCCTGGACGCGGCGCTCGCGGAGGAGGCCGGGGACGACGACGAGGCGGCGTCGGAAGAAGAGGAGTGACCCCCGGGGCTGAGCGCCACCTTGTGAACAGCGTCACGAATGTTTTGGTTGAAGGTTGAACCTCATGGGCGTACGGTCTTTCATGTGGGCCGATCCGGACAGAACGGATCACCGCAGCCGTGACCGTCGCACCGAGAAGGTTGATCCATGTCTCTCGTTCTTGACCCCGCCGCGCAGGACCTGCTGTTCCGCGAGGCCCGCACCGCGAACACGTTCTCCTCGGAGCCCGTGACCGACGAGCAGGTCGCGGCGATCTACGACCTGGTCAAGTACGGTCCGACCGCCTTCAACCAGTCGCCGCTGCGCATCACCCTGGTCCGCTCCCCCGAGGCCCGCGAGCGCCTCGTCAAGCACATGGCCGAGGGCAACCAGCCGAAGACCGCCGCCGCCCCGCTGGTCGCGATCCTCTCCGCGGACCACGAGTTCCACGAGGAGCTCCCGCAGCTCTTCCCGCACGCCCCGGGCATCGCGGACATGTTCTTCTCCGAGCGTCCGGTCCGTGAGCAGGCCGGCACGCTGAACGCGACGCTGCAGGCCGCCTACTTCATCATCGGCGTCCGCGCCGCGGGCCTGTCCGCCGGCCCGATGACCGGCCTCGACTTCGCCGGCGTCCAGAAGGAGTTCCTGGACGACGACCACACCCCGCTGATGGTCATCAACATCGGCAAGCCGGGCGAGGACGCCTGGTTCCCGCGCTCCCCGCGCCTGGAGCAGGAGCAGGTCATCACCACGATCTGAGCCCCGCGCGCACGCCGTGCGCGCACGAGGAAGGCCCCGGGCTTCTGCCCGGGGCCTTCCTCGTGCGGGGGGGGGGGAAGCGTCCCGAATGGGTGCGGGGAACTGCGCGAGCGCCACCTCGGCGCGGCCGCCGCCCCAACGGCCGGGCCCACGGCGCGGCCATCACCCGGGACCGCGGGACCCCAGCGGAGCGCTTACGCCTTCTCGCGCTTCATCTCCAGCGCCTCGGCCATCTTCGTCAGCTGGTCGAAGGCGGCCGTGCCGGTCACGAGCGTGGTCGAGCCCTGCTGCTTCAGTACCAGGGCGTTGTACTTCTCGCCCTTGTAGCGCTCCCAGGTCTCGTCGCCGATCCGCTGCGTGCGGCCGGTCGCCGAGGCGCCCTGGGTCGCCTCGTTGATGAACCGCTTCGAGCGCCCGGTCGCCTGCTCGACGGCGACGTACTGCCCCTGCGGGTCGAGGAACCCGAGGTGCCACGCGTCGTTCGCGGTGCCCTGGTAGCGCACGGAGGTCGGCTTCCAGTCGTGCGTGAGGCCCGTGGGCGCGGCCACCGGGTACGGCGCCGCACGGCGGGCCGTCGACAGCTCGACCTTGTAGTCGACGCGCTTGACCTGCGGCTCTCCTGAATCGTCGTGCGGGACGAAGAGGTAGATCACGCCGGCCGCGAGGACGCAGACGCCGAGCGAGAGGACCAGGCTGCCGACCGTTTTCTTACCGTTTCTTGCTGCCACGCGCCCCATCGTCGCAGGTCGCCGGATGATCTCTGCCGGGAGGTCCGGATTGGCGCGGTCCGACATCGACCGGCCCGCTCATCCGTGGGGCGGTCTGCTCAGATTGTCGGACTGACGATAGAGTCCTCCCTATACCAACCCCTCGTCCGGCCGTCGTCGTATCCCGGTGAAGCCGTACAACCCCGGTGAATCCCGGAACAGAAAGGTGCGTCTCGATGACCGAGCATCACCAGCTTCCGTCCGAACTCGAGGTCCCCTCCGAGGCCCCCGACCGCAACCTCGCCCTGGAACTCGTCCGGGTCACCGAAGCCGCCGCCATGGCCGCGGGCCGCTGGGTGGGCCGCGGCGACAAGAACGGCGCGGACGGCGCGGCCGTGCGCGCCATGCGCACGCTCGTCTCCACCGTCTCGATGAACGGCGTGGTCGTCATCGGCGAGGGCGAGAAGGACGAGGCCCCGATGCTCTTCAACGGGGAGCACATCGGTGACGGAACGGGCGCCGAGGTCGACATCGCCGTCGACCCGATCGACGGCACCTCGCTCTGCGCGAAGGGCATGCCGAACGCGATCGCCGTGCTCGCCGCCGCCGACCGCGGCACGATGTTCGACCCGTCCGCCGTGTTCTACATGGACAAGCTGGTCACGGGGCCCGAGGCCGCCGACTACGTGGACATCAACGCCCCGGTGTCGGTGAACATCCGCCGCGTCGCCAAGGCGAAGAAGCGCGCGCCCGAGGACATCACCGTGGTCATCCTCGACCGGCCGCGGCACGAGGGGATCATCAAGGAGGTCCGCGAGACCGGCGCCCGCATCAAGCTGATCTCGGACGGCGACGTCGCCGGTTCGATCCTCGCCGTGCGCGAGGGCTCTGGCGTCGACCTGCTGCTCGGCATCGGCGGTACGCCCGAGGGGATCATCTCGGCCTGCGCGATCAAGTGCCTCGGCGGTGTGATCCAGGGCAAGTTGTGGCCCAAGGACGACGCGGAGCGCCAGCGGGCGATCGACGCGGGGCACGATCTGGACCGGGTGCTGTCCACGGACGACCTGGTCTCCGGCGAGAACATCTTCTTCGTCGCCACCGGGATCACCGACGGGGAGCTGCTGCGGGGTGTGCGGTACGACTCCGAGCGGGCGCACACGTCGTCGCTGGTGATGCGGTCGAAGTCCGGGACGATTCGGCAGATCGACTCGACGCATCGGTTGAGCAAGCTGCGGGCCTACAGCGCGATCGACTTCGACCGGGCCAAGTAGGTTGCGGGGGTCCGTGGTTGACGCCTCGGGACGCTGCCCCGGACCCCACGCCTCAATCGCCGGCGGGGCTTGATTTAGCCGGCCAGAGCCGTGCGTGGCGCCTTCTTCAGCTCCACCTCGCGGCGGCGCCGCCTCGCCAGCACCACGCGGCGTTCCGCCGCCGTGAGGCCGCCCCACACCCCGTACGGCTCCGGCTGGAGCAGGGCGTGTTCGCGGCACTCGACCATGACGGGGCAGCGGGCGCAGACGCGCTTGGCCGCCTCCTCGCGCGCGAGGCGCGCGGCGGTCGGTTCCTTGGAAGGGGCGAAGAAGAGTCCCGCCTCGTCGCGCCTGCACACCGCCTCCGTGTGCCATGGAGCGTCCTGATCCCTGCCCCGGACTGGCTCGCGCTGCTGCGGTACGGCGGTGACCTGCAGGGACTGATGCGGCGGGTGCAGCACGGTCTACTCCTGACGACGGCTGACGACGGCTTTCGCGAGCGGGCGACGATGCAGCAAGCTCTACCCGCTGTGTCGGCTCCTATGCACTGAGTTCCGAAGCGCGGAAGTTCCCGAGCGCGCAGGGAAGTTCGCCGAGCGGGGCCGCCGGGGCGCGGCCGTCAGCCGAGGTACTTGCGCAGGTGCTTCTCCAGGTTCTGGACGAGCTTGCCGCGCTTCGGCTTCGCCTCGATGTTCCCGAGCACCGCGAAGCCGTCGACGTACACGACGGGCGCCTCGGGCTCGCGCGCGTCCAGCGTGTCCACCTCGAAGTTGCCGAGGACGCCCGCGCCGCTGCCGCGCAGCGAGATGTTCTCGGGGACGCTGATCTCGACGTTGCCGAACACGGAGACCGCCTTGATGTACACCTGCGGGTACTCGAAGATCGCCTCGCTGAGATCGATCTCCACGTTGCCGAAGATCGCGTACGCGTGGGTGCGGCGGCCGATCCGCCAACGGCCCCTGCGCGTCGTGGAGCTGAGCACCGCCACCAGGTTCTCCTCGGCCACCGGCGGGATCGTGCCGGGCGCGGGCCGGCTCGGGGCGGGGCCCGGCGCGGGCTCGGGGCGGGGCGCGGCGTGGGTGCCCGGCAGGTCGCGCACCAGCGGCTCCAGCTCGCCGACGGTCTTGGCCCGGTAGACCCCGTCGATCCGCTCGGCGTGCTCCTCCGCGTCGAGCCGGCCCTCCGCGAGTGCCTCGCGCAGGATGTCCGCGATCCGGTCGCGGTCGGCATCGGACGCGCGCAGGTCGGTCGGCTCCGCCACGGGAGCGCTGGGCGCGGGCTGCGAAGGGCGCTTTTGAAGGTCCACGACAGCAGACTACCGAAACGCGATAGATCGCGACACCCCCCGTCCGGGGCCTCCCGGCGAGCAACTGAGCCTTACCTCACAGGCTCGGCCGCCCGACCAGGTTCTACGCTGGTTGGCGCTGCCAACGGATGCCAGCTGCTGTCTGTCGAGTGAGGAAAAGGCGAGATGCCGGAGTTCGCGTACACCGATCTGCTCCCCCAGGGCGAGGACACCACCACCTACCGGTTGGTGACCTCCGAGGGCGTTTCCACCGCCGAGGGGCCGGACGGCCGTACGTTCCTGAAGGTCGAGCCCAAGGCGCTGCGCAAGCTCGCCGAGGAGGCCATCCACGACATCCAGCACTACCTGCGCCCGACCCACCTCGCGCAGCTGCGCCGCATCGTCGACGACCCCGAGGCCTCGGGCAACGACAAGTTCGTGGCGCTCGACCTGCTGAAGAACGCCAACATCGCCGCCGCGGGCGTCCTGCCCATGTGCCAGGACACCGGCACCGCCATCGTCATGGGCAAGCGCGGGCAGAACGTCCTCACCGAAGGTGAGGACGAGAAGGCGCTCTCCAAGGGCATCTACGACGCCTACCAGAACCTGAACCTGCGCTACTCGCAGATGGCCCCGCTGAACATGTGGGAGGAGAAGAACACCGGCTCCAACCTCCCCGCGCAGATCGAGCTCTACGCGACGGACGGCGACGCCTACAAGTTCCTCTTCATGGCCAAGGGCGGCGGCTCGGCCAACAAGTCGTTCCTCTACCAGGAGACGAAGGCGGTCCTCAACGAGGGCTCCATGATGAAGTTCCTGGAGGAGAAGATCCGGTCCCTCGGGACCGCGGCCTGCCCGCCGTACCACCTCGCCATCGTGGTGGGCGGCACCTCCGCCGAGTACGCCCTGAAGACCGCCAAGTACGCCTCCGCGCACTACCTGGACAACGTGCCCTCCGAGGGTTCCGAGCTCGGGCACGGCTTCCGGGACGAGGAGCTGGAGCAGAAGGTCTTCGAGCTGACGCAGAAGATCGGCATCGGCGCGCAGTTCGGCGGCAAGTACTTCTGCCACGACGTGCGCGTGGTGCGCCTGCCGCGGCACGGCGCGTCCTGCCCGGTCGCCATCGCCGTGTCCTGCTCCGCCGACCGCCAGGCCGTCGCGAAGGTCACCGCCGAGGGCGTCTTCCTGGAGCAGCTGGAGACGGACCCGGCGCGCTTCCTGCCGGAGACCACGGACGAGCACCTGGAGGAGGGCGACGTCGTCAAGGTCGACCTCAACCAGCCGATGGACGCGATCCTCGCCGAGCTCGCCAAGCACCCGGTGAAGACCCGCCTCTCCCTGACGGGCCCGCTCGTCGTCGCCCGCGACATCGCGCACGCCAAGATCAAGGAGCGCCTGGACGCCGGCGAGGAGATGCCGCAGTACCTGAAGGACCACCCGGTGTACTACGCGGGCCCGGCGAAGACCCCCGAGGGCTACGCGTCCGGTTCCTTCGGCCCGACGACGGCCGGCCGCATGGACTCCTACGTGGAGCAGTTCCAGGCCGCGGGCGGCTCCAAGGTGATGCTCGCCAAGGGCAACCGCTCCAAGCAGGTCACCGACGCGTGCGACGCGCACGGCGGCTTCTACCTCGGCTCCATCGGCGGCCCGGCCGCGCGCCTCGCGCAGGACTGCATCAAGAAGGTCGAGGTCGTCGAGTACGAGGAGCTCGGCATGGAGGCCGTCTGGAAGATCGAGGTCGAGGACTTCCCCGCGTTCATCGTCGTCGACGACAAGGGCAACGACTTCTTCCAGGCCCCCGCCCCCGAGCCGACGTTCTCGCACATCCCGGTGCGCCAGGGCTCGCAGCTCTCGTAGTCACCCGGCACTCCCGGTCGGCCCCCGCATCCCGTGCGGGGGCCGACCGCGTTTCCGGGGGTCTCAGGCCCCCGGCAGGAAGAGGCAGAACGGGTGCCCGTGCGGGTCGCGCAGCACGCGTACGTCCTTCTGCGGCTGGTGCGCCTCCAGCCGCGCCCCGAGCGCGCACGCCCGCTCCGTCTCGGCGTCCAGGTCGTCGACCATGAGGTCGAGGTGGCCCTGCATCTGCTGGCTGCCGGGCTGCTGCGGCCACACCGGCGGCACGTGGTCGCTCTCCAGCTGGAAGGCAAGGCCGGGGCGTTCGCGCGCCGGGTCCCGCAGCCGCACCCACTCGGGGTCGCGCTCCGCCTCCTCCCAGCCGAGCAGCGCGCGGTAGAAGTCGGCCAGGGCGGGCGGGTCGGGTGTGCCGAGGACAAAGCCTCCGAGCGTCGTCGTCATTCCTTACCGGTTCCCGCGACACCCGCGAGGACACCGCCGGAATACCCGCCGGGTGAGCGACGCTGGCAGGAGGAGAGGCACGCAGAGGGCACGGAGGAAGGCAGCCATGGTCAGCACGGCGAACGACGACGGGTTCCGCATCGAGCACGACTCCATGGGCGAGGTGCGCGTCCCCGCCGCCGCGAAGTGGCGGGCCCAGACGCAGCGTGCCGTGGAGAACTTCCCCATCTCCGGGCAGCGCATCGAGCGCGCGCACATCGAGGCGCTCGCCCGGATCAAGGGCGCGGCGGCCGTGGTCAACGCGGAGCTGGGGGTCGTGGACAAGGACATCGCCGAGGCGATCGCCGCGGCCGCCGCCGAGGTCGCCGAGGGCCGCTGGGACGACGAGTTCCCGATCGACGTGTTCCAGACCGGCTCCGGTACGTCGTCGAACATGAACACCAACGAGGTGCTGGCGACGCTCGCCACCGAGCGCCTGGGCCGTGACGTGCACCCGAACGACCACGTGAACGCCTCGCAGTCGTCCAACGACGTCTTCCCGTCCTCCATCCACATCGCGGCCACCGCCGCCGTCACCCACGACCTGATCCCGGCCCTCGAACACCTCGCCGCGTCCCTGGAGCGGAAGTCGGCCGAGTTCGCCGATGTCGTGAAGTCGGGGCGTACGCATCTGATGGACGCGACGCCGGTGACGCTCGGCCAGGAGTTCGGCGGCTACGCGGCGCAGGTCCGCTACGGCGTCGAACGGCTTGCCGCCTCGCTCCCCCGCCTCGCCGAACTCCCCCTGGGCGGCACCGCCGTCGGCACCGGCATCAACACCCCGCCCGGCTTCTCCGGCGCCGTCATCGCCGAGGTCGCGCGCGCGACGGGGCTGCCGCTGACCGAGGCCCGCGACCACTTCGAGGCGCAGGGCGCGCGCGACGGGATCGTGGAGACGAGCGGCCAGTTGCGCACGATCGCCGTCGGCCTCACGAAGATCGCCAACGATCTGCGGTGGGCCGCGTCCGGTCCCCGTACCGGCCTCGCGGAGATCAACCTCCCCGATCTGCAGCCCGGTTCGTCGATCATGCCGGGCAAGGTGAATCCGGTCATTCCCGAGGCGACGCTGATGGTCGCGGCCCAGGTGACGGGCAACGACGCGACGGTCGCCGCGGCCGGCGCCGCGGGCAACTTCGAGCTGAACGTGATGCTCCCGGTGATCGCCAAGAACGTCCTGGAGTCCATCCGGCTGCTCGCCAACGTCTCCCGGCTCCTCGCCGACCGCACCGTCGACGGCATTACCGCCAACCGCGAGCGCGCCCGCGAGTACGCCGAGTCCTCACCGTCCGTGGTCACGCCGCTCAACAAGTACATCGGCTACGAGGAGGCCGCCAAGGTCGCCAAGAAGTCCCTCGCGGAGCGCAAGACCATCCGGGAGGTCGTCATCGAGGGCGGCTACGTGGAGCGGGGCGACCTCACCGAGGAGCAGCTCGACGAGGCGCTCGACGTCCTGCGGATGACCCGCCCGTGAGCGCGTTCGTGACCGCGCGTGGCCAGTTGGCGTATTCGTGATACGCACCGCAGCGTCGTATGCCGTTGGCACCTAATATCTGCGCATGACAGACGAGTACCGGATGAACGAGAGTGGAGGGCGCTGGGCGCCCGGTGAGCCGATCCTGTGGCGCTACCGCGCCAACGGGGGCGACGGCTTCCACATCTGCCGTCCGGTCACCGTCGTCCAGGACACGGACGAGCTGCTCGCCGTGTGGATGGCGCCCGGCACCGAATGCGTGAAGCCGGTGCTCGCCGACGGCACCCCCGTGCACCGCGAGCCGCTCGCCACCCGCTACACCAAGCCCCGCACCCTGCAGCGCGACCACTGGTTCGGCACGGGCGTGCTGAAGCTCGCGCGCCCCGGTGACCCCTGGTCGGTGTGGCTGTTCTGGGAGCCGGGCTGGAGGTTCCGCAACTGGTACGTGAACCTGGAGGCGCCGCGCGCCCGTTGGGCCGCGGGCATCGACTCCGAGGACCACTTCCTCGACCTGTCGGTGTACCCGGACGGCAGCTGGCGCTGGCACGACGAGGACGAGTTCGCGCAGGCGCAGGCCGTGGGCCTGATGAGCCCCGGACAGGCCGCCGAGGTGCGCTCCGCGGGGCACCGGGCGATCGAGGCGATCGAGAACTGGCGGCAGCCGTTCTCGGACGGCTGGCAGCACTGGCGCCCGGACCCGGCGTGGCCGGTTCCCGCCCTGCCGGCCGACTGGGACCGTACGCCCGCGCACGTGTCCTCATGAGACCCTTGATGCGCCCCCCTGGGGGAACCGTAGGATCGTCCTCCGCAAGAGAGCACCGGTCCGAATGTGCGGGTTCTACGGACAACTCTTGGCACGCACAACTGGTCTGACACGATGTCAACGAGGTCATCGAGGGGCGGCTGGACCGTGAACGTGGGTGAGACGACGCAGTGGGCGGGCCGGGAGGAACCGGCCGCCGGGACCGGGAGCACGGCTGTCCGCAGGTCCCCGGCACGGACGCCCGTGCGGATTCCGTTCCCGGAGCGCGGGTTCCGGGTATCCGCTCCTCTACGGGACACGTCGCAGGTCACCGGCAGCGGCGCCACCCCCGACAGGGCCCCAGCTGATCCCCAACTACCGGCGCACTGGCCAGTGACGCGGCGCGCAGCCCCGGACGGACGGAATCGACACGCGTGACGGAGTACCCCACCTCCCACGAAGGCCGCCACCACGGCACGGCGGCCCGCCCCGCCGACGCCCGCGGGGCGCTTCGGCACACCCCGGAGACCTCCACGCCCTCGGGTGAGGGCTCGGGCGGCTTACCGGAACAACCGCGGCGCGCCGCCGGTTCCGCCGCGGACGCCGAGCACGCGCAGCCCGCGGCGCCCTCCCCCGAGCCGGTGCGCCCGGGACCGCCGGAATCAGGGGGCGCGTCGCGGAGCGACTCCCCAGAAGGGCGGGGGTGGGAGACGGGCGGGCCGGACCGCCGCACGGGACAGCCGCGCCCCACCGGGCAGCCGACCGCGATGCGGCGCGACGGGGACCGGCTCCGCTTCGTCGGCGCCGCGACCCGGCGGATCGCCCGCGGCCTGGACCTCGACGAGATCGTGATGGGCCTGTGCCGGGCGACCGTGCCCACGTTCTCCGACGCGATCCTCGTGTATCTGCGCGAGCCGCTGCCGGTCGGCGACGAGCGGCCCACCGGGCCCATGGTGCTGCGCCTGCGCCGCACCGACCGGATCCCGGACTCCACCGACACCGCGGGCGACACGGACACCGACGGCGCGGGGCTCACGGTCCCGGTCACCCCGCAGCTGGAACTGACGGCGGGCTGCGCCGACTTGTGCGAGGTGCGCCAGGGCGGCGCGCTCGCCGAGGTGCTGCGCGGCGTGCGCCCGGTGTTCGCCGACTCGCCCGCGGCGCTCGCCGCGCTGCCCGAACTCCTCGGCACGGACCGGACGTTGCCGGGCGGCCAGCGCGCGATCCTGGCCCCGCTGCGCGGCCGGCGCCGGGTGATCGGGGCCGCGGTGTTCCTGCGCCGCCCCGACCGGATCGCGTTCGACGCCGACGACCTGCTGGTGGCGGGCCAGTTGGCGACGCACAGCGCGCTCGGCATCGACAAGGCCGTGCTCTACGGGCGCGAGGCGTACATCGCGGACGAGTTGCAGCGCACGATGCTGCCGGAGACGCTGCCGCGCCCGACCGGGGTGCGGCTCGCCTCGCGCTATCTGCCGGCGGCGGAGACGGCGCGGGTCGGCGGCGACTGGTACGACGCGATCCCGCTGCCGGGCAGCCGCGTCGCGCTCGTCGTCGGCGACGTCATGGGGCACTCGATGACCTCGGCCGCGATCATGGGCCAGCTGCGCACCACCGCGCAGACCCTCGCCGGACTCGACCTGCCCCCGCAGGAGGTCCTGCACCACCTCGATGAGCAGGCCCAGCGGCTCGGCACAGACCGCATGGCGACCTGCATGTACGCCGTGTACGACCCGGTCGCGCACCGCATCACCATCGCCAACGCCGGACATCCGCCGCCCGTCCTGCTGCACCTCGGCGGGCGCTCCGAGGTGCTGCGGGTGCCGCCGGGCGCCCCGATCGGCGTCGGCGGCGTCGACTTCGAGGCGGTCGAGCTGGACGCCCCGGCGGGCGCGACGCTGCTCCTCTACACGGACGGGCTCGTCGAGTCCCGCCTTCGCGACGTGTGGACCGGGATAGAGCAGCTGCGCGAACGGCTCGCCGCGACCGCGCAGTTGACCGGTCCCGACCACCCGCCGCCCCTTGAGGCGCTGTGCGACGAGGTGCTCGACATGCTCGGGCCGGGCGACCGGGACGACGACATCGCGCTGCTCGCCGCCCGCTTCGACGGGATCGCGCCGAGCGACGTCGCGTACTGGACGCTGGAGCCGGAGGACGCGGCGCCGGGCCGCGCCCGCAGGCTGGCCCGCAGCGCGCTGGAACGCTGGGGCCTTGAGGAGCTCACGGACTCGGTCGAGCTCCTGGTGAGCGAGGTCGTGACGAACGCGGTGCGCTACGCCACGCGTCCGGTGACCCTGCGCCTGTTGCGGACCGACGTGCTGCGCTGCGAAGTGGGCGACGACGTACCGCAGTTGCCGCGGCTCCGGCAGGCGCGGGCGACGGACGAGGGCGGCCGCGGGCTCTACCTGGTGAACCGGCTCGCCCGGCGCTGGAGCGCGACGCGCCTGTCCACAGGCAAGGTCGTCTGGTTCGAGCTTCCGGTGCCGTAAATATGTGGCCATGTGCCACTACTGCGGATGCCGTGAGATCCCGCTCATCAAGGAGTTCATCGCCGAGCACGAGCGTGTCACCGACGCCGCCGGTGACGCGCTGCGGGCGCTGGAGCGCGGCGACGTGGCGGGCGCGCGGGCGCTCGTCGACACCATGGCGAAGGAGCTCGCCGCGCACTGGAAGGGCGAGGAGGACGGTCTGTTCGCGGTGATGCGGGACGATCCGGAGTACGCCGGCTACATCGACGCCCTGGTCGCGGAGCACCGGGAGCTGGGCGCGCTGCTGCCCACCCTCGACCTCACGGACCCCGGCGACGTACAGCGCCTGAAGGACGAGACGGACGAACTGCACCGGCACATCGCCAAGGAGGAGGACGGCCTCTTCCCGGCGTCGCTGACGGCGCTGTCCGGGGACGGCTGGGACACGTCGATGGCGGCGTGGCGCGCGGCGCACCCTTCGCAGAGCGGCGGCTCCCGGAGCGGCGGCTAGGGCTTGTCGTTTGGATCAGGCCGGATCAGGGAGCCCCGCGAGCCCGGCCTGATCCAAACGACAAGCCCTAGAACCCCACGGGTACGTACCCGGTGGCCCGCCCCCGGTCGTCGAGCACCCGCCCCATCCGCTTCGCCGTGCGCAGCGTCACCGTGCGGTCCTCGACGCGCAGGGCGGGGAACCGGCCGTTCAGCTGGGCCTCCAGGGTCGCCATGCCGTCGAGGTCGCGGAGCCAGACCTGGAAGAGCAGGTTGCAGGAGCCCGTGACCGAGGTGCACAGGCGCATCTGCGGGAGCCTGGCGAGCGCCGAGCCCGTGCGGTCGAGTTCGCCGTGCGGGACGGTCGCCCGGTACGTGGCGAGGGCCGGCCAGCCCGCCAGCTGCTGGGCCAGATCGCAGCGCAGCAGGATCTCCCGGTCGCGCAGTTCGCGGGCGAGCCTGCGCCGCACCGTCGACTCGCCGACGCCGACGGCCGCCGCCAACTCGGCGTATCCGGCACGGCCGTTCGCGCCCAGTGCGCGCAGCAGCGCCAGGTCGACCTCGTCGCGGGGCCGGAAGGCGCGTGACGGCGCGCCCGGTCCGCTCCCCGCCGTCGAGAGCCGCGCGCGTCCCGCCCGGTCGAGGGCGCGCACCTTCCAGCCGCTGCCCTCCTGGTAGAGCCGCATGCTCAGCCGGGTCCGGGTACCGCGCACGCCCGGCAGCCGGCCCAGGTCGTCGCTGGCCCGGCGCCCGAGCGCGGGCAGATCGGGTGCGGCGACGGAGAGCAGCAGGTCGTAGTCGCCGACCACGTGCTCGGCGCTGAACACCCACGGCAGCCGCACCAGGCGGGCGGTCAGCTCCTCCAACTCGCCCGGTGTGCAGGTCACTTCGATGTACGCGACGGTGGCCGTCGTCGGCCCCGCGTACGCCGTCACCCAGGCCAGGCCCGCGCTCTCCAGGCGGGCCCAGCGGCGAGCCGCGGTCGTCGCGTCGACGCCGACGGCCGGGCCCACGCGGCTCCACGGTGCGCGCGGATCGGTCTGCAGGGCGTCGATCAGGGCGAGGTCGGCCTCCTCGAAGGCGGCGGATTCCGGCACGGACGCGTGCACGCTGCCGTTTTCCAGCAATTGAGGCCCCTTCTCGCACGGCGGCCGGATTCTGTCCCCACTTCCGAGCCGTCCCCCACACCAGCACGCCCACTCTAGAAGGAGTGCCTGTGGTCCCACCCTCGCAAGGCCCCGCACGTGAGCGTCTCGACAAGGGCGCCAAGATCACGGTCACGCTGCTCTTCGCCGCCTGGCTGATCGACTACATCGACCGCCTCGTCATCAATCTGGCCCTGCCCTCGATCGGCCGCGAATTCGACCTCAGCCGCGCCCAGCAGGGCATGGCGGTCTCCGTGTTCTTCGTGGCGTACGCGGTCTGTCAGATTCCGGGCGGGATGCTCGCCGACCGGTTCGGCGCCAAGCGCGTCACCTGCTGGGCACTGCTCATCTGGTCCGCGTTCACGGCGCTCACCGGGCTCGCGGGCTCCTTCGCGATCCTGCTCGTGGTGCGCTTCCTGTTCGGCATCGCCGAGGGGGTCTTCCCCGGCGCCTCCATGAAGGCCGTGAGCGAGCGGACGACTCCGGGGCAGCGGATGAGCGCCAACGGCGTCGTGCAGTCGTCGAACGCGGTGGCCGCGGTCGTCGCCCCGCTGGTCGCCGCGCCGCTCATCGCCCACTTCGGCTGGCGCTCGGCGTTCTTCACCGTCGCCGCCGTCGGTGTCTTCGTGTACGCGGCCGTCCGCCTGTGGCTGCCGGAGCGGGAGCGGACGGTGCGCGGCGCGACGAGCACCGGGTCCGCCCGCACCGTGCTCCGCTCGGGGACCATGTGGGCGTTCGCCGGGATGTTCTTCGGCTACGACATCATCGTGTGGGGCCTGAACACCTGGGTGCCCTCGTACCTCAACGAGGAGCGCGGGCTCGCGCTGACCTCGGCGGGGGCGCTGTCGATCCTGCCCGCGGGCGCGGCGACCGTCGCCGTGATCGTCGGCGGCCGGCTCGCGGACCGCTTCGAGGGCAATCAGCGCAAGATCGTGGTGCCCGCCATGACGGTCTCCTCGGTCGCCCTGATCCTCATGGCGACGGCTTCCGGCACCGTCGCGTTCATCGGCTGGATGTCGGTGGCGATCGCCTCCGCCTCGCTGGGCTACATGCCGATCTTCGCGGTGCCGCTGCGCAGCCTGCCGCCCGAACTGACCGGCGCGGCCGCCGGGTTGATCACGTTCGGCGGGCAGGCCGGCGGCGTCGTCGCGCCGACCGCGATGGGGCTGCTGGCGGACTCGGCCGGGTTCGGTGCCGCGTTCGGCTTCCTCGTCGTCGGCGCGGTGCTCGCCGCGGTCCTCGCCTGTGTCACCCCGCAGACCACGTCCGCCTTCCGCCGGGCGCTGCGGCTGCCCGACGCGGACCCCGCTCCCGTATCCGCAGCACCCGTAGAAAGCGAGCCCCGATGACCACCACTCTCGACAGCCTGCTGCCGTCCCTGCGCGAGCTCTACCAGGACCTGCACGCCCACCCCGAACTCTCCCTCCAGGAGACCCGCACCGCCGGGATCGTCGCGGCCCGGCTGCGCGAGCAGGGCGGCTGGGAGGTGACCGAGGGCGTCGGCGGCACCGGCGTCGTCGGCGTCCTGCGCGGTGGCGAGGGCCCGACGGTGCTGCTGCGCGCCGACATGGACGGCCTGCCCGTCCTGGAGGCGACCGGCCTGCCCTACGCGTCCGTGGCCCGCGGCACCGACCGCGACGGCAACGACGTACCGGTGATGCACGCCTGCGGCCACGACATGCACGTCACGTGTCTGCTCGGCGTGACGGCACTGCTCGCGGCGGACCGTGACTCCTGGCGCGGCACCGTCGTGGCGGTGTTCCAGCCCGCCGAGGAGATCGGCCGCGGGGCCAGGGACATGCTGGCCGACGGGTTCGCGGAGCGCTTCCCGAGGCCGGACGTGTGTCTCGGGCAGCACGTCGGACCGTTCCCGACGGGGGTCGCGGTGACCCGCCCCGGAGCGGTCATGGCGGCCTCCGACAGCTACCGCGTACGCCTCTTCGGGCGCGGCGGGCACGGCTCGACGCCCGAGTCGACGGTCGACCCGGTGGTCCTCGCGGCGGCCGTGGTGATGCGTCTGCAGACCGTGGTCTCGCGCGAGATCGGCGCCTCGCAGACGGCCGTCGTGACGGTGGGCTCGATGCACGTCGGCACGAAGGAGAACATCATCGCGGACGAGGCCGAACTGCGGCTCAACATCCGCTCGGTGGACCCGGTGGTGCGCGAGCGGGTGCTCGCGGCGGTGCGCAGGATCGTCCGGGCGGAGTGCGAGGCCTCGGGTTCCCCGAAGGAGCCGGAGTTCACCTCGCTCGGCTCCTTCCCCGTCACGGAGAACACCGGCGACGCCACCGCGACGACGATCGACGGGCTGCGCGCGGCGCTCGGCGAGCACGGCGTGCTCGTGCTGCCGCAGCCGATCAACGGCAGCGAGGACTTCGGCCTGTTCGGCACGGAGCTGGGAGTGCCCTCGGTGTTCTGGCACTTCGGCGGCGCCGACCCGGCAGCCTTCGAGGGCTACGACGCCGCCACGCTGGCCTCGCGCGGCCTGCCCGCCGAGGTCCCGGTGAACCACTCGCCGCAGTACGCGCCGCTCCAGGACCCCACGATCGAGCTGGGGGTGCGGGCCCTGCTGGGAGCGGCCCGCACCTGGCTCGGTGCCTGCGAGTAGCGCGTCAGTTCCGGGGCCTTGAGCCGCCGTTCTCCGGCTCGACCGGGTCCTCCGGCCAGCTCTCCGTCGGGCTGTCGGTCGGGATCGGGAGCGTCTGCGTCGGATCCGGCGGCGGCGTCTCGCTGGTCGGCGTCTCGCTCGGCGTCGACTCGGTGGGCGTCGGCTCGGTCGTCTCCGACTTGCTCGGCGTCGGGTCGGTCGACGGCTCCTCGGTCGGGGTGGCCGGGGCGGTCCGTGTCGGCTGGACGGCCTTGCCCATGTCGGTGTCCAGGTCGAACTTGCTGTTCGCGCTCGCCGAGTTGAAGGTGTACTGCGCCCAGATCCGGGCCGGGAAGCTGCCGCCGTCGACACGGGGCAAGCCGCCCGCACCCTCCATGGACACGTGCGCGCCCGCCTCGGAGGACTTCAGCGCGCCCTCGCCGAACAGGCCGACCGACGTGACCAGGTCCGGCGTGTACCCGGTGAACCAGGCCGACTTGTTGTCGTCGGAGGTACCGGTCTTGCCCGCGACCTGCTGGCCCGCGCGGGCCGGGTTGTCGCGCACCGAGGACTTCGCCGTACCGTCGTCGACCACGCCGGTCAGCACCGAGGTCACCGAGTCGGCGGCGCCCCGGCTGATCACCTGCTCCTGGGAGGGCTCCTCGAGCGGGACCTTCTCGCCCTGCTTGGAGACCGCCTTCACGATCCGCGGGGTGACCTTCTTGCCGTGGTTGTCGAGGGTCGCGTAGACGCCGGCCATCTCCATCGGGCTCGCGCCCATGGTGCCGAGCGTCTGCGCGGGGAACGGCTTGAGGTCGCCGGAGTCCATGCCGAGCTCCTTCGCCGTGGCCATGACCTCTTGCATGCCGACGTCGACGCCGAGCTGCGCGAAGACGGAGTTGATGGACTTGTTCATGGCGGTCTGGACGGTGACCGGGCCGTAGCTCTTCTTGTCCTCGTTCGGCGGGGCGAAGCCGACCTTCTCGCCGTTGTCGACGACCGGGCGCTTGCTGGTGCCGTCGTAGATCGTGTCCGCGGTGATGTTCTGGCCGGACTGCGTGGTGGCCTTCTCCTCCAGGGCGGCCGCGAGGATCAGCGGCTTGAAGGTGGAGGCGGGCTGGTAGTCGGTGCGGGTCGCGTTGTTGACGTAGTGCTCGCTGAGCCCTTCGCCGCCGTACATCGCGAGGACCTTGCCGGTCTTCGGGGCGAGGGAGACGGCGCCGGCCTGCACGCGCGCGTCGGCCTTCTTGTCCTTGCGGTCGAGGTTGTCGTTGAGCTGCTGCTTCACCGACTTCTCGAGCTGCTTCTGCTTCTTGCGGTCGACGTTGAGCGTGATCGTGTAGCCGCCCGCGGTGAACTGCGCCTCGGTGAGGTTCAGTTCCTTCATCACCTCGTCCTTGGCGGCCTCGTAGAGGTAGCCCTCCTGGCCCTGGAGCCCGGACGCGGCCTTCGGCGGGATCGGCTTGTCGAACGTCATGTCCTGCCGCTTGCTCGCGTCCAGCCAGTGCATGTCGACCATGTTGTCGAGCACGTAGTTCCAGCGCGCCGTGGCCAGTTGCTTCCCGGTGTCGGACGCGATCGCCCAGTCGTACTGGTTCGGGGCCTGGAGCAGCGCGGCGAGGTACGCGCCCTGCGGCACGGTCAGCTTGCTTGCGTCCTCGCCGTAGTAGGCCTGGGCGGCGGCCTGGATGCCCCAGGCGCCGCGGCCGTAGTAGCTGGTGTTGATGTACCCGGCGAGGATGTCGTCCTTGGACTGCTTCTGGTCCACCTTCAGCGAGATGACCAGTTCCTTGAGCTTGCGGGAGACGGTCTGTTCCTGCGTCAGGTAGTAGTTCTTGACGTACTGCTGGGTGATCGTCGAACCACCCTGCTTGCCCTTGCCGAGCACAGTGTTGAGCACGCCGCGGGCGGTGCCCTTCAGGTCGACGCCCTTGTCCGTGTAGAACGTCTTGTTCTCGGCGGCGACGAAGGTGTGCTGGACGCCCTTGGGCACCTCGGCGAGGTCCACGAGTTCCCGGTTCACCTTGCCGGTGCGGGCCATCGTCGAACCGTCGCTGTACTTGTAGATGTTGCTCTGCACTTGGGCGTCGGGGTTGCCCTCCGGTACGTCGATCACCAGATACAGCACCACGAACGCGCCCATGCACAGCAGCGCGAGCCCGAAGAACGTACCCAGGAGCTTCTTCCAGCTGAAGAAGCGGCGTATGCCCGACGGCCGCGCCGCGCGCTTGCGCGCCTTCCTCGCATCCGCTCGGCCCATGACCTTGTCGCTCCGCTTCTTCCAGTTCTCACGATCGTGCTGAATCGGCTCAAGAACCTAACCCGTCACTTATGTCGAATCTCCGTTGATTCGGCCATATCGGACGTGACAATCAGCACCTGCCCCATGGGAACCGACGAGCGAGACGTGCGGATGGTTGCCGGACGAGATAAAGTGATATCACTTTGCTAGACCACGTTCGCGGCAGCGCGACCACGAACGACCAGCTCAGAGAGACGGGGACAGCCATGTCCGAGACGGACGCCACACCGAACACTCCCGACGTGCAGATGCCGAAGGCGCACGTGCGCGAGTTCACCGCCCACAGCATCGGCGGCGGACTCGCCCTGCTGCTCGGCCTCATCGGCCTGATCGTCGGCGGCGGTCTGATCGCGATCGCCGGCTCCACCGACTCCGGGGGCGCCAGGGGCGCGCTCATCGCGGCCGGTGTCGTGGTCGCGATCGGCTCGGTCTTCGCCATGGCGGGGCTGAACATGGTGGCGCCGGGCGAGGCCCGCGTCGTGCAGCTCTTCGGCCGCTACCGGGGCACCATCCGCACGGACGGCCTGCGTTGGGTCAACCCGCTGACCTCGCGCACCAAGATCTCGACCCGGGTGCGCAACCACGAGACGGCGGTCCTGAAGGTCAACGACGCGTACGGCAATCCGATCGAGCTCGCCGCGGTCGTCGTCTGGAAGGTCGAGGACACGGCCCAGGCGACCTTCGAGGTCGACGACTTCCTGGAGTTCGTCTCGACGCAGACCGAGGCGGCCGTCCGGCACATCGCCATCGAGTACCCGTACGACGCGCACGACGAGGAGGGCCTGTCGCTGCGCGGCAACGCCGAGGAGATCACGGAGAAGCTCGCCCTGGAGCTGCACGCGCGCGTGGAGGCGGCCGGCGTCCAGATCATCGAGTCCCGCTTCACGCACCTCGCGTACGCCCCCGAGATCGCCTCCGCGATGCTCCAGCGCCAGCAGGCGGGCGCGGTCGTGGCGGCCCGCCGTCAGATCGTCGACGGGGCGGTGGGCATGGTCGAGGCCGCGCTCGCCCGGATCGCCGAGCAGGACTTCGTGGAGCTGGACGAGGAGCGGAAGGCGACCATGGTCTCCAACCTGTTGGTCGTCCTGTGCGGGGACCGCGCCGCCCAGCCGGTCCTGAACACGGGAACGCTCTACCAGTGAGCCCGCGAGCGCCGCGCAAACAGGTCCTGCTCCGGCTCGATCCGGCCGTGCACGACGCGCTCGCGCGCTGGGCGGGCGAGGATCTGCGCTCGACCAACGCGCAGATCGAGTTCCTGCTGCGCCGGGCGCTCAAGGAGGCGGGGCGCCTACCGGGTTCGGCGGGACCGATACCGAGGCGGGGTCGCCCCCCGGCCGACGAGACGGACTGAACGACACGGGGCTCCGCCCCGGACCCCGCTGCTCAATCGCCGCAGGGGCTTGATGAATCAAGCCCCTGCGGCGTTCTCACGGTCGGCTATACACACCGCGTATACATGGTGTGTATAGTCCCTCGCATGTCCATCGGCCACACCCTCCTCGGGCTGCTCGAATCCGGGCCCCGCCACGGTTACGACCTCAAGCGCACCTTCGACGAGACGTTCGGGCACGACAAGCCGCTGCACTACGGGCAGGTCTACTCGACCATGTCCCGCCTCCTGAAGAACGGTCTCGTCGAGGTCGACGGGATCGAGGCCGGCGGCGGCCCGGAGCGCAAGCGGTATGCGATCACCGAAGCCGGCGTCACCGACGTACAGCGATGGCTCGCGACGCCGGAGAAGCCGGAGCCGTACCTCCAGTCGACCCTCTACACCAAGGTCGTCCTCGCTCTGCTGACCCGGCGCGACGCCACCGAGCTGCTCGACGCGCAGCGCTCCGAGCATCTGCGCCTGATGCGCATCCTCACGGACCGCAAGCGCAAGGGCGACCTCGCCGACCAGCTCATCTGCGACCACGCCCTGTTCCACCTGGAAGCCGATCTGCGCTGGCTGGAACTGACCGCCGCGCGCCTCGACAAGCTCGCCGCGGAGGTCCGTCCTTCATGAGTTCCCCCACCGCACCCGCCGGTTCCCTGCTGGCCGCCACCGGCCTGCACAAGACGTACGGGCCGACCCCGGCCCTGGACGGCGCCTCCTTCTCCGTCCACCCGGGCGAGGTCGTCGCCGTCATGGGCCCCTCCGGTTCGGGCAAGTCGACGCTGCTGCACTGCCTCGCCGGGATCGTCACGCCGGACTCCGGCACCATCACGTACAACGGCCGCGAGCTGACCGCCATGTCCGACGCGGAGCGCAGTGCGCTGCGCCGCGGAGAGTTCGGCTTCGTGTTCCAGTTCGGCCAGCTCGTACCGGAGTTGACGTGCGTCGAGAACGTCGCGCTCCCGCTGCGCCTGAACGGTGTGAAGCGCAAGGAGGCCGAGCGCCGGGCCGCCGAGTGGCTGGGGCGTCTCGAGGTCGACGACCTCGCGGGCAAGCGCCCCGGCGAGGTCTCCGGCGGCCAGGGCCAGCGCGTCGCCGTCGCCCGGTCCCTGGTGACCGGGCCGCGTGTGCTGTTCGCCGACGAGCCCACCGGCGCCCTCGACTCCCTCAACGGCGAGCGCGTCATGGAGCTGCTCACGGACGCCGCCCGCGGCACCGGCGCCGCCGTCGTCCTGGTCACCCACGAGACGCGGGTCGCCGCGTACTCCGACCGCGAGATCGTGGTACGGGACGGCCGGGCCCGGGACATGGAGTTCGCCCGATGACCCTCCTCGACGACCGCCCCGCCCAGGCCCCGCCCGCCCCCACGGAGCACGGACTCGCGGGCCGTCTGCGCGACCTCTCGCTCGGCGTCCGCTTCGGCTTCTCCGGCGGCCGCGAGGGCTGGATCCGTACGCTGCTCACCGCACTGGGCGTCGGCCTCGGTGTCGCCGTGCTGCTGGGCGCCGCGGCCGTGCCGAACTTCACGAGCGCGCGCAACGACCGCTACGACGCCCGCATGGTCAGCACGCTCGAACAGGACGTGCCGCGGTCGGACCGCACGCTGCTCACGCTCGACGGCTCCTCGGAGTACCGGGACGAGAGCATCGGCGGCTACATGGTGCGGCCCGAGGGCGGGCACCCCGTCCTGCCGCCCGGCGTCGACAAACTGCCCGGCCCCGGCGAAATGCTGGTCTCGCCCGCACTGCGCCGCCTCCTCGACTCCCCCAAGGGCGAACTGCTCAAGCAGCGCTACCACTTCCGCGACGTCGGCACCATCCACGAAGCGGGCCTGAGCGACCCCTTCGACCTGTACATGTACGCAGGCAGCGACAGCCTGAGCACGGACCGCGGCGCCATCCGCGTCGACGGCTTCGGGATGCAGGGCGAGGACCGCGAGCTCGACCCGGCCCTGGTGCTGATGATTCTGCTGGCCTGCGTGGTGCTGCTCGCGCCCGTCGCCATCTTCGTCGCGACCGCCGTGCGGTTCGGCGGCGAGCGGCGCGACCGCAGGCTCGCCGCGCTGCGCCTGGTCGGCGCGGACGCCCGGATGACGCGATGGGTGGCGGCCGGTGAGGCGCTGTTCGGCACCCTCCTCGGGCTCGTGGCCGGCCTGCTGTTCTTCTTCGCCGGCCGGCAGGTGCTCGCCCACGTCGAGCTGTGGCGACTGGCCGCGTTCCCCGAGGACTTCACCCCGGTGCCGGCGCTCGCCGCGCTGATCCTGCTGGCGGTGCCGCTGTCCGCGATCGCCGTCACGGTGTTCGCCCTGCGCTCCGTGACCATCGAGCCGCTCGGGGTCGTGCGGGGCGGCCGGGTGCGCAGCCGCAGGCTGTGGTGGCGACTGCTGTTCCTCGTCGTCGGCATCCTGATCCTGCTTCTGTCCGGCTCCGCCGCGGGCGCGTCCAGCCGCGGCATGGCGCTGATCGCGGGCGGCGTCCTGCTCTCCCTCACCGGCCTGGTGCTCGTCCTCCCCTGGCTGGTGGAGGCCGTCGTGCGGCGGCTGCGGGGCGGCCCCGTTCCCTGGCAACTGGCGACCCGCAGGCTCCAGTTGAACAGCAGTGGCGCCACCCGCGCGATCTCCGGCATCACCATCGCGGTGGCCGGCGGCATCGCCCTTCAGATGTACACCGTCGGCATCAACGACAGCTTCAGCCACTCGACCGGTCAGGATCCCCAACGCGCCCAGATCGGCGCGAACACCAACTTCCCGAGCGGTGCGATGGCCGACCAAATGGTCAAGGAGTTCCGGACCACCGAGGGCGTCAAGAAGGTCATCGGCACAGTCATCACCTCGGCCGAACCCGTGGGCGCGAAGCCCGCGGAGGACGGTTACCCCCCGTCCACCTCGCTGTCCGTCGGCTCCTGCCCCTCGCTCCGCGAACTCGCCCACCTGCCGTCGTGCTCGGAGGGCGACGTCTTCCGGGTGACCCGCTCCCACGACTCGTACAACGACGAGCAGTTGGAGAAGGTCGCCGTGCCCGGCGGTCGGCTCGTCGTGGACGACCCCGAGGACTCCGGCCGCCCCGGCCTGAAGCCGGTGCACTGGTCGCTGCCCGAGGACGTGCGCACCGTCGACTCCCGCAAGGACCCGGCGGGCGAGTACTACGGCGGCATCCTCGCCACTCCGGGCGCGCTCGACGCGTCAAGTCTGCACACCGCGTCGACCAGCGCGCAGATCCAGATCGACGAGAACGTTCCGGACGCCGCGGACCACGTGCGCAACACCGCGTTCGCGATCGACCCGGGCATGCAGGTGTGGACGAACGCGTTCGTGTCCCGCGACAAGGAGTACGCGAGCATCCGCACGGCCCTGTTCACGGCCGCCGCCCTCACGATGGTGATCATCGCGGCGTCGATGCTGGTCTCGCAGATCGAGCAACTCCGCGAGCGCAAGCGGCTGTTGTCGGTGCTCGTCGCCTACGGCACGAAGCGCTCGACGCTCGCCTGGTCCGTGCTGTGGCAGACCGCGATCCCGGTCGCACTGGGCATGGCCATCGCCGTGACGGGCGGACTGACCCTCGGCTGGCTGATGCTGCGCCTGGTCGACAAACCGGTGACCGACTGGCTGCTGTTCCTCCCGCTGACCGGCGTGGGCGCAGGCCTCGTCGCGGCGGTGACCCTCCTGTCCCTGCCTCCGCTGTACCGCATGATGCGCGCGGAGGGCCTGCGCACGGAGTGACGCGCGGGTCAGCCGCCGAGGATCCGGACGGGCAAACCCTGCAAGGCGGTTCGCAGGGCCGCGGCCAGCTCCTCGTACTCCGCGGAGCGCGCGGCCCCCGTCCGCATGGCGAAGGCCACCCGGCGCGAGGGCGCGGGCTCCGCGAAGTACCCGGTCAGCAACTGCGCGGAGCGCGCCGTCTCGACGGACACGGCGGTGCGCGGCAGCAGTGTCACCCCGAGGCCGCCCGCGACGAGCTGGACCAGCGTGGCGAGCCCGGCGGCGGTCGTGGCGACGGGGGCGTCGTCGCGGCCCGCCTCCCGACAGATGTCGAGTGCCTGGTCGCGCAGGCAGTGCCCCTCGTCGAGCAGCAGCAGGTTCAGCTCGCGCAGCGCCTCCCGCGGAATCCCCTCCCGGCCGCCGAGCCAGTGGTCGAGCGGCGTGACCAGCACGAAGTCCTCGTCGAACAGCGGGAGTTCGCTCACGCCCGGCACCCCGAGCGGCACGGCGAGCAGCAGCAGGTCGAGCCGCCCCGCCCCCAGGCCCTCGATGAGCGAGGACGTCTGCTCCTCGTGCACCTGGAGGTCCAGGTCGGGATACGTGTCGTGGACGAGCCGCAGCACCGTGGGCAACAGGTACGGCGCCACCGTGGGAATCACCCCGAGCCGCAGCACTCCCGTGAACGGAGCCCGCACCGCCTCGGCCTCCTCGACGAGCGCGCCGACCTCATCGAGCACCGCCTTGGCCCGCACCGCGATCCGCTCCCCGGCCGGCGAGAGCAGCACCTTTCTCGTCGTACGCTCGAGAAGGGTCACCCCCAGCGTCTCCTCAAGGGCCGAGACCGCGCCCGAGAGCGCGGGCTGGCTCATCCCGATCGCCGCCGCCGCGTCCCGGAAGTGCAGATGCTCCGCGACCGCGGCGAATGCCCGCAGCTGCGCCAGGCTCGGCTGCCTGCGCCGGACTCCCGCGGGCTTTCCACTCTGTACGGCCACTGATAGCCACCTCCGATCAACATGACCGAGTCTAGCTATTTCCGTAATCAATGCACCCTGTGCCACGATCTTGAGCAGTCCAACCCATGGAAACACCCCCAAAAGGGGTGTCTCCTACTGCAAGGAGTTCGTGTGCTCACTGTCGGTGACAAGTTCCCCGAGTTCGACCTGACTGCCTGTGTCTCGCTGGAGAAGGGCTCCGAGTTCGAGCAGATCAACCACAAGACCTACGAGGGCAAGTGGAAGATCGTCTTCGCGTGGCCCAAGGACTTCACCTTCGTGTGCCCCACCGAGATCGCCGCGTTCGGCAAGCTGAACGAGGAGTTCGCCGACCGTGACGCCCAGATCCTCGGCTTCTCCGGTGACTCCGAGTTCGTGCACCACGCCTGGCGCAAGGACCACCCGGACCTGACGGACCTGCCCTTCCCGATGATGGCCGACTCGAAGCACGAGCTCATGCGTGACCTCGGCATCGAGGGCGAGGACGGCTTCGCGCAGCGCGCCGTCTTCATCGTCGACCAGAACAACGAGATCCAGTTCACGATGGTGACCGCCGGCTCCGTCGGCCGTAACCCCAAGGAGGTCCTCCGGGTCCTCGACGCCCTCCAGACGGACGAGCTGTGCCCGTGCAACTGGAGCCAGGGCGAGGACACGCTGGACCCGGTCGCGCTGCTGGCCGGTGAGTGAGCATGGCCCTCGATGAACTGAAGTCCGCCGTTCCGGACTACGCCAAGGACCTGAAGCTCAACCTGGGCTCGGTCATCGGCAACTCGGACCTTCCGGCCCAGCAGCTGTGGGGCACGGTCCTGGCGACCGCCATCGCCTCCCGCTCCCCGCGCGTCCTGCGCGAGCTGGAGCCCGAGGCGAAGGCGAACCTGTCGCCCGAGGCGTACACCGCCGCGAAGTCGGCCGCCGCCATCATGTCGATGAACAACGTCTTCTACCGCACGCGTCACCTGCTCTCGGACAACGAGTACGGGACGATGCGCGCCGGTCTGCGGATGAATGTCATCGGCAACCCGGGAGTCGACAAGGTCGACTTCGAGCTGTGGTCCTTCGCCGTCTCGGCGATCAACGGCTGCGGCATGTGCCTCGACTCGCACGAGCAGGTGCTGCGCAAGGCCGGTGTCGACCGTGAGGTCGTGCAGGAGGCCTTCAAGATCGCGTCCGTGATCCAGGCGGTCGGCGTCACCCTCGACGCGGAAGACGCCTTGGCGTAACCCGTCGCATGTCACGGGGGCCGGAACATTCCGGCCCCCGTTTCTTGCGTCTCGGGGCTCCGCCCCGGAGGGGCTTATTTGCCGGCGGGGCTCGAATCGACCGCCGTCGCCCCCCGTGGTTCCGGCGCATCGCCCAAGTGGGCCTCGCGGGACCACGCCCGCAAGTAGACGACCACCGTGTTCGTGACCGCGACAAGTGGCACCGCCACCACCGCTCCCCCGATCCCGGACACCATGCCGCCCGCGGCGACCGCCAGGACGACGGCCAGGGGATGCACCCGTACCGCGCGGCCCAGGATGAACGGCTGCAGGATGTGGCCCTCGATCTGCTGCACCGCGAGCACCACGCCCAGCGTCATCACGGCGGCGAACACCCCCTGTGTCACCAGCGCGACGACCACGGCGAGCGCGCCCGAGACGACGGCGCCCACCAGCGGGATGAACGCGAACAGGAAGATGAAGACGGCGAGCGGCACCGCCATCGGCACGCCCAGGAAGAAGATGCCGAGGCCGATGAAGATGGCGTCGATCAGGGCCACTATCACCGTTCCGCGCACGTAGGCCGTCAGCGTGCGCCACGCCCGCGGGCCCGCGCCCGCGATACCGGGACGGGCCTGCGCCGGGACGAGCCCCAGGGTCCACTGCCAGATCCGCCGGCCGTCGTAGAGCAGGAACAGCGTCGAGAACATCGTCAGGAGTACGCCCGTCAGCGCCTCGACGATGACGGTGACGCCCTCCAGGCCCGCGGACGTGATCTCGTCCGTGTTCGCGCCGACGGCGTCGCGCAACGACTTGGCGATATCGTTGATCTGACCGTCGGTCACGTGGAACGGGCTGTTGAGCAGCCAGCGGCGCAGGTCGTCGATGCCGTCCTGGACCTGTTCGGAGAGCTGGTCGATGTTCTCCTGGACCTGCCAGACCACGAACCAGCCGACGAGCCCCATGATGACGAAGCCGAGGA
The DNA here is from genome assembly GCF_044453445.1 of Streptomyces sp. NPDC051684. Classification (NCBI taxonomy): domain Bacteria; kingdom Bacillati; phylum Actinomycetota; class Actinomycetes; order Kitasatosporales; family Streptomycetaceae; genus Streptomyces; species Streptomyces sp. NPDC051684. The sequence continues at coordinate 64,431 of NZ_JBITCS010000001.1, forward strand.
TCGCGGTCAGGGCCGTGGCGAGGCCGCGCGGCACGCCGCGGCGCATGAGCCGCGCCACCGTCGGCTGGAGCAGCGCGGTGATGAGCAGCGCCGCGACGAACGCGAAGATCACCAGCTGCACCGAGCTGATGACCTTCATCAGCACCCAGAGCGTCCCGGCGAGCACCAGGAACCGCCAACCCGCCTCCGCCGCCACCCGCAGGCCCCACGGCACGGCGACGACCGGCTCGGGCCGCGGGGCCACGGCCGGCGCGTACGCGGGCGGGGCGGGCACCTGGTCCGTGTCGTGCGCCGCCGGTGGTCCGGCCGCGCCCGGCGGATCCGACTCCGGGTCAGGGATCTTGTCCGGGGCGCGCGTCGGCCGGGGCGGCAGCTCGGCCTCCTCGGCGCGCTCGGCCTCCGCGCGGCGCGCGTCCAGGCGCTCGCCCACCTTGCTGATTCCCGCGCCTACTCGGCCGAGCCACCCTGGAACTCGCGACATCATCCGTCCTCTTTGGAGCCTGTGGCACCGACCGTATCGCGTGGAAACGCCGAAGCCCCTCACCGTGAGGACGGTGAGGGGCTTCGTGAGGTTGCGAACTACTGGTCGCTCAGTACCAGTTGTTGGCCTGCCAGAACGACCAGGCCTCGCAGGGGCTGCCGTAGCGGTCGTTCATGTAGCCGAGGCCCCACTTTATCTGCGTGGCCGGGTTCGTCTGCCAGTCCGCACCGGCCGACGACATCTTCGTGCCGGGCAGGGCCTGGAAGAGACCGTAGGCGCCGGACGAGGCGTTGGTGGCCTTGTAGTTCCAGCTGGACTCGTGGTCCACGATGTTGCTGAAGCACTGGAACTGTCCGGACGGCACCATCTGACGGGCCATCGACTGGACCTGGGCGACGCTGTACGAACCCTGGGTGGCGAAGTCGGAGGCGTCGCGGGTGGCCGAGCGGCTGGCGGCCGCCTTCTTGGCTGCCTCCCGCTCCTTGGCCTCCTTCTCGGCCTTCTCCTTGGCCTCCTTGGCGTCCTGTGCGGCCTGCTGCTTGGCGACCGCGTCCTCGGCTGCCTGCTTCCGGGCGGACTCCTCGGCGGACTTCTGCGCAGCCGTGTCGGCCGCGATGGCCTGGGTCTGCGCCTGCTGCTTCAGCGACGAGGTCTGCACCTGCGCCTGCTGTCCAGCAGGGATGTCAGCGAGGAGAGTCGCGTCGCTCGCCGTTGCCTCAGCCGCTTGGGTGGGCTGACCGGTGCTGCCCGAGGCAACACCAACAACGGCGCCGACGGTGGTGACCGCGGTGGCCGAGGCCACTGCGAATCCCCGGACCGAAATCCGGCTCACACGGTTTCCTTCCAGCATCGCCCGCTTGAGCGTGACCGTCGCGGACGCAATCGTGCCCCTGGCACTGGTCTCCCAACTGCGGGGTCACGGGAGACACGGGCCCGGTGGACAACTCCCGTGACGGGAGCGCCGCGTGGTGCTCGGGCGGCATACGACGGCCTCTATGAAGTTCAGATGCAGCTGGTGCTGCGGTGGTTTCGTACCGCTGGGGGCACGCAAGTGTCGTATGCGGGGCCTGACAGGACCGTGACTCTGCCGTATCGGAGCATGGCAAGGCAATTCCCTGTGGCGTGTGAAAGGTCACAGGCCGTTTGCCCCCGGGGTTTTCCGGAAACGAGCACACGCCGCGGCGCCGCCCGGCTAGGCTCTCCCGCCTTGCCGAACGGCGCCAAAGTGGACGAACAACCCCTGTACGGGCTAAATCTGACCGTCCTCCAGCATTTCGGTCACCAGGGCCGCGATCTGCGACCTTTCCGATCGGGTGAGCGTGACGTGCGCGAAGAGCGGATGTCCCTTCAGCTTCTCGACGACCGCGACCACCCCGTCGTACCGGCCGACCCGGAGGTTGTCGCGCTGCGCGACGTCATGGGTGAGGACGACACGCGAATTCGCCCCAATGCGTGAAAGGACCGTCAAAAGGACGTTCCGCTCCAGGGACTGCGCCTCGTCCACGATCACGAACGCGTCGTGCAGCGAGCGGCCCCTGATGTGGGTGAGCGGCAGGACCTCCAGCATCCCGCGCGCGGTGACCTCTTCGATCACTTCGCGCGAGGTGACGGCGGACAGCGTGTCGAAGACCGCCTGCGCCCACGGGCCCATCTTCTCGGCCTCGCTGCCCGGCAGATAGCCGAGCTCCTGACCGCCGACCGCGTACAGGGGACGGAAGACCATCACCTTCTGGTGCTGGCGCCGCTCCAGGACCGCCTCCAGGCCCGCGCAGAGCGCGAGCGCGGACTTGCCGGTGCCGGCCCGGCCGCCCATCGAGATGATCCCGACGTCCGGGTCGAGCAGCAGATCGAGGGCGATCCGCTGCTCGGCGCTGCGCCCCTTGAGGCCGAAGGCCTCCCGGTCGCCGCGCACCAGACGGACGTTGCCCTCGGGCGTGACGCGGCCGAGCGCCTTGCCGCGCTCGGACTGGATCGTCAGACCCGTGTGCACGGGCAGGTCGGCGGCCTCCGGAACGTAGAGGGTGTCCTCTTCGAAGAGGAGGTCGACCTGCTCGGCGGGCAGCGTCAGTTCGGACATGCCGGTCCAGCCGGAGTCCGTGATGGCGAGTTCGGCGCGGTACTCCTCGGCGAGGAGACCCACGGAGGACGCCTTGATCCGCAGCGGCAGGTCCTTCGAGACGACGGTGACGTCGTACCCCTCGGCCTGCAGATTGCGGGCGACCGCCAGGATGCGGCTGTCGTTGTCGCCCAGGCGGTAGCCCGAGGGCAGCACGCTGGGATCGGAGTGGTTGAGCTCGACGCGCAGGGTGCCGCCCAGTTCGCCGGTCGGAATCGGCGCGTCCAGGCGTCCGTGGCGGATCCGGTAGTCGTCGAGCAGGCGCAGTGCCTGCCTGGCGAAGTAACCCAGCTCCGGATGATTCCGCTTGGCCTCCAGTTCCGTGACCACGACGACAGGAAGGACCACTTCGTGTTCGTCGAATCGGGTCATGGAGTTCGGATCGGCCAGCAGGACGCTGGTGTCGAGAACATAGGTGCGCCGGTCGGGCTTGGGAAGGCGCTTGTTGCTGGTCACCACGGAAGGACGTACCCCCTCGGATGAGGTCGGGGAGCGACGGATTTTTCGGGGCCGGTTCATCGGCCGCGATGCGCGGGCCGAGAGCCGGCCCTCCAAGTCGTCTTCCGTACCCACCTGCGTACGGTCGTCCTGGTGCAAAGGGCCTCCCGGGCGGACGGCCCGTGCCGTCCGCTGAGATGCGGTGTCCTTGGTGCGGGCACCGACTTGGAAGGCTTATTCCCTCGAACAAGCGCCGCCATGCAAAAGCACATGGCGGCGCGTGTGTTAACTCCCGATGACGTACGTCCCTCGGTGACCGGAGGTCAGCCGCCGAACCGCCGGTGGCGCACGGCGTAGTCGCGCATCGCGCGCAGGAAGTCGACCTTGCGGAAGGCCGGCCAGAAGACATCACAGAAGTAGTACTCGGAGTGGGCCGTCTGCCAGAGCATGAAGCCGGACAGGCGCTGCTCGCCGCTGGTGCGGATGACCAGATCGGGGTCGGGCTGCTCCTTGGTGTACAGGTGCTTGCCGATGGCGTCGACGGTGACCGTCTCGGCGACGTCCTCCAGGGAGCTCCCCTGGTCGGAGGCGTCGAGCAGCATCGAGCGGACGGCGTCGGCGATCTCCTGGCGGCCGCCGTAGCCGATCGCGACGTTGACCACTATTCCGTCGCGCCCGGCGGTGGACTCCTCGGCCTCCTTGAGCACGGCCTGCATGCCCGACGGGAGGATGTCGGTGTTGCCCACGTGCTGCACGCGCCAGCGGCCGTCCTCGGCGAGCGTGCGCACGGTGTCCTCGATGATGCCGAGGAGCGGGACCAGCTCCTCCTGGGGACGGTCGAAATTGTCCGTCGACAGCAGCCAGAGTGTGACGACCTCGACATCCGTCTCGCTGCACCAGCCGAGGAACTCCTCGATCTTGGCCGCGCCCGCCTGGTGGCCCTGGGCGGTGGTGGATCCGGCGGCCTTGGCCCAGCGGCGGTTGCCATCCATGATGACGCCGATGTGCTTGGGCACCTGGGCGTGGTCCAGGTGGCCTTCCACCCGGCGTGCGTACAGCCTGACCAGCAGGCCGCGCAGCCTGTCGCGCAGGTTCACGGTCTTTTTGCCCTCCGTGCAGATGGAAGTCCCCGAAGGCGGAAGCCTACTCGGGCGTAGCCAGGTGCCGGCTACGGGGTGTCGGTGGCCTGACGTAGCTTCGTATCCATGAACGACACCTCTCCTTATGTCGCCTCGGCGGGTCGGTACGGTTCCATGGAGTACCGGCGCACGGGCCGCAGCGGGCTCAAGCTCCCCGCCGTCTCCCTCGGACTGTGGCACAACTTCGGTGACGACCGCACACTCGCCGGCCAGCGCTCGATCCTGCGCCGCGCCTTCGACCTGGGCGTCACACACTTCGACCTCGCGAACAACTACGGGCCGCCGCCCGGCAGCGCGGAGCTGAACTTCGGCAAGATCTTCGCCCAGGACTTCGCGCCGTACCGGGACGAGCTGGTCGTCTCGACCAAGGCGGGCTATCGCATGCACCCCGGCCCGTACGGGGAGTGGGGCAGCCGCAAGTACCTGATGTCGTCGCTCGACGCGTCGCTGAAGCGGATGGACCTCGACTACGTCGACATCTTCTACTCGCACCGCTTCGACCCGGACACCCCGCTGGAAGAGACGATGGGCGCGCTGGCCTCCGCCGTCCAGCAGGGCAAGGCGCTGTACGTGGGCGTCTCCTCGTACAGCAGTGAGCAGACGGCCGAAGCCGCGCGCCTGCTGCGGGAGATGGGCGTGCCGGCGATCATCCACCAGCCCTCGTACTCGATGCTCAACCGCTGGACCGAGGACGACAACCTGCTGGACACGCTGGAGGCGGCCGGGATGGGCTGCATCTCCTTCGCGCCGCTCGCGCAGGGCCTGTTGACCGGCAAGTACCTGAAGGAGATCCCGGAGGGCTCGCGGGCGACGCAGGGCAAGTCGCTCGACCCGAACCTGCTGAGCGACGACGTGGTGCGCCGACTGAACGGGCTGAACGACATCGCGCAGCGCCGGGGCCAGTCGCTCGCGCAGATGGCGCTGAGCTGGGTGCTGCGGGACGAGCGGATGACGTCGGCACTGATCGGGGCCTCCAGCGTCAAGCAGCTGGAGGAGAACCTGGCGGCGCTCGAGGGGCCGAAGCTGACCGACGAGGAGCTGACCGAAATCGACTCGTTCGCCGTCTCCACGGCGGGCACCAACATCTGGAACGGCCGGCGCTGAACTCCCTTGCCGGGAGCGGGCATTCGCCCGGAGGGTCCGGGGGCCGACCCCGGGACAGAAAACGGGCCGGTCCGTGGGGGGGGATACGGACCGGCCCGAGGGGGGGTTTCCACCATAACCCTTCGTAAGTGCAGCCGCTCGCATCGGCGTGCCACAACTACGCTCCGGAGTCGCCCGGCGACACCCGGAAGGGGGTTTCAAGCCGCCCCTCAGCAGGTTCGACGGGGTGCGCGGGCGGATTTCGCGGGGCCGGCACCCCCGGCGCGGCGTCCCTCTCCCGTGTCACGCACGGGGTTGACACCCGGTCGGCCCGCCGGGCCCTGCCACGGATGAATGGCGCGATGACGGCCGGGGCACCGCGCGGCCCCCTCCACCGCGCGGTACCGACGCGCAGCTTTGCTCACGCGAATTGCCGTTGGTCTGAACTTACGTGATTCTTAAGCCGCATTCGATCGCGTATCGATAACGATCCGGATCGACCGCTCAGCGCGTCCAGGCGCGCCCGCGCAGCAGGCGCAGGCCGTTGAGGCCGACCAGGACGGTCGAGCCCTCGTGCCCCGCGACGCCGAGCGGCAGCGGCAGGTGTCCCGCGAGGTCCCAGATCACCAGTCCGGCGATGAACACCCCGGCGATCACGAAGTTCTGGACGACCAGCCTGCGCGCACGCCGGGACAGGGCCACCGTGCGCTCCAGGGCGCCCAGTTCGTCCCGCACGAGGACCGCGTCCGCGGTTTCGAGGGCGAGGTCGGAACCTCCGCGGCCCATGGCGACGCCGGTGTGCGCGGCGGCGAGCGCGGGGGCGTCGTTGACCCCGTCGCCGACCAGGAGGACGGTGCGGCCGGCGTCCGCCAGTTCGCGGACGGCGTGCGCCTTCTCGTCGGGCAGCAGACCGGCCCGTACGTCGCCGGGGGCGATGTCGACCTGCTGCGCCACGGCGGCCGCGGCGTGTTCGTGGTCGCCGGTGAGGAGGATCGGCGCCGTGCCCGTGCGGGCGGCCAGCGCGCGGACGGCCTCCGGCGCGGTGGGGCGGAGGGTGTCGGTCAGGGTGAGGCGGCCGGCCAGGGTGTCGTTGACGGTGATCGCCACCTCGGTGCCGGGGGTGGTGGTGGCGTCGACGCCGAGGTGGTGCGGGGAGCCCGCGGCGATTTTGAGGGGGCCGTTCGCGGGTTCGGCGGAGCCGGGGATCGGTGCGCAGTTCCCCGCGCCCCTAAATGCCGAAACACCCCTGCCCGGTAGCGACTCGAAGGCCTCTACGGGGTGCGGGGCAAGGCCCCGGCCCCTTGCCGCCGCTACGATCGCGCGGCCCACCGGGTGTTCGCTGTGCTGCTCCACCGAAGCCGCGAGAGTGAGCAACTCGTGCTCTGTGTACGGGGCTTCGGGGCGGATCTCCGTCACCTGGGGGACGCCTTCCGTCAGCGTGCCCGTCTTGTCGAAGGCGACCGTGTCGGTGCGGCCGATGCGCTCCATCACCACGGCCGACTTGATGAGCACGCCGTGGCGGCCCGCGTTCGCGATCGCCGACAGCAACGGCGGCATCGTCGCGAGCACCACGGCGCACGGCGAGGCCACGATCATGAACGTCATGGCCCGCAGCAGCGCGTCCGTGAGGGCGTCGCCGAGGGCGAGCGGGACCAGGAAGACCGCCAGGGTCGCGGCGACCATGCCGAGCGCGTAGCCCTGCTCGACGCGCTCGATGAACAGCTGGGTGGGCGCCTTGGTGCGGGTGGCCTCCTCGACCAGGGCGACGATGCGGGCGATGACCGTGTCGGAGGGGGCGCGGGCGACGCGGACGCGAAGCGCGCCGGTGCCGTTGAGGGTGCCGGCGAACACCTCGTCGCCGACGGTCTTGGGCACGGGGAGGGGTTCGCCGGTGATGGTGGCCTGGTCGACGTCGCCGGCACCGTCGACGACGCGGGCGTCCGCGCCGACGCGTTCGCCGGGGCGGATCAACAGGACGTCGCCGACGGCGAGTTCGGAGGTCGGGACGGTCTCCTGCGCCCCGTCGGCGGTGAGCCGGGTGGCGGTCACGGGGGCCAGGTCGAGCAGTCCGCGCACGCTGTCCTCGGTGCGGGCGGTGGCGAGCGCCTCCAGGGCCCCGGAGGTCGCGAAGATCACGACGAGCAGGGCGCCGTCCATGACCTGCCCGATCGCGGCGGCGCCGAGCGCGGCCACGACCATCAGGAGGTCGACGTCGAGGGTCTTCTCGCGCAGCGCCCTGAGCCCTTCGAGTCCGGGCTCCCAGCCGCCGGCCACGTAGGCGACGGCGTACAGCGGGCCCCACAACCAGGGTGCGGCGTCGAGGAGTTGGAGCGGGAGGGCGAGGAGGAAGGCGACGGTCGCGGCCGCCGCCCAGCGGGCCTCCGGGAGGGCCAGGACGGGAGTGCGGGCGCCGCGGGCGGCGCGCGGAGCGGCGGGGGCGGGCGCGGCGGCCTCGGGCGGGGCGGAGGCGGACACGGGTGCAGGCATGGGCCTCACGATACAGGAACACATGAAGACCTCTTCATGCATGCCATGGAAGGCGGCCTACGCCTGGATACGATGAACCCATGGGCCATGGAATCGATCACAAGAGCAGCACGCGCGAGCGGCTCGACGCCGTGGGCGCGGCCGATGTCGCGGCGACGCTCCAGGCCCTCGCGACCCCGTCGCGGCTGCGCATCCTGGCCCGATTGCAGGAGGGGCCGTGCGCGGTCGGCGACCTGGCGGAGGCGGCCGGCCTCGAACAGTCCGCGTGCTCGCACCAGCTGCGGCTGCTGCGCAATCTGGGTCTGGTCAGCAGTGAGCGCAAGGGGCGCTCGATCGTCTACGCGCTGTATGACGACCACGTCGCGCAGCTGCTCGACCAGGCACTCTTCCATGTGGAGCACCTGCGCCTCGGACTGCGCGACGAGGCGTAGTTTTCTGCGGCCCGGCCGCCTTCAGTGCAACGCGAGGCGGATGCCCGCGATGCGGCCCGCCTCGTCGAAGCCGATCTCGGCCGGGACGGAGCCGGGCAGCTCCGCGGCGATCTGCCCGCCGTTGTCCCGGTAGGCCACCCCGTGGTGGTCGAAGAAGCCCGTGACCAGGCGCTTGGCGTCGACGCCGAGCAGCCCTTCGGCCTGTACGAGGGTGCGCGGCAGCGTGACCGGGTCGAGGGCCGCGCGCGGCACCTGCGGGTCCTCGGGCAGGAAGTAGACCTGGGTCTCGGGGTTCGCGGGCACGCCTATGTAGCCGGGGGCGCCCGTCACGCCCATCCCCGCGAAGGCGAGGGTCTCGGCGGCCCGGCGGGGGTCGGGGAAGCCGGACAGGTCGAGCACCTGGGTCGTGAACTCGGCTATCCCCTGGCTCTGGCCGAAACGCCCCACCTGCTCGGAGAGCGCCGCGATCGGCGTGCCGCGCAGTTCGGGGTTGGCCCAGCCCCACATCCAGGACCGCTGGGCCGCGTCGTACGTGCCGAGGACACCGACGCGCAGGTCCACATGACCCTGCCGGTACCGGCACGTCGGCAGATCGGCCGTCCACGACGCCCCTTCGGGCAGGAACCCCATGAGAGCTTCGAGCTGAGCGCCACCCCACGCCGCGTGCCGCTCGGTCTCGTACAGGAAAGCTTGGCTGAATTGCGTGTGGCTCATGGGGCGGGACCTTACGCGAGACCGCTGTAGAGGCCAGATTTACGGAGGTGACCGAAGCCCCGCTACGGCTTGCGGGCCTCGATGAGATGCCGGGTGCTGTGGGCCACGAACGGTCCGTCCTTCCTGATCTGCTCGTCCAGGGCGCGGAGTTGGGACTCGTACGCGTCAACGGTGAATCCGGGCACCATCCACACAACCTTGCGCAGAAAGTGGACAACGGCGCCGATGTCGTGAAACTCCATGCGCAGCCGCTCGGCGCGCAGATCGACGATCTCCAGGCCCGCGTCCCGCGCCTGCTGAGCCTCTGCCTGCGGATCCCGGCCGCGCCTGGCCTCCGGCTGCGGCCCCAGGAAGTACTCGACCAGCTCGAACGCGCTTGCAGGACCCACGTGTTGGGCGAAGTACGTGCCGCCGGGGCGCAGCACGCGGGCGAGCTCCGCGAACGAGGCCTTCACCGGGTGGCGGGAGGTGACCAGCTCGAAGGCGGCTGCGGCGAAGGGCAGCGGGGCGTCGTCGGGCGAGGCGACGACGACCACTCCGCGGGGACCCAGGAGGCGGTTGGCCTTCTCGACGTTCGGGGGCCAGCCCTCGGTCGCGGCCATCAGGGGCGGCAGCTTCGGGGCGAGGTTCAGCACCTCGCCGCCACCGGTGTGCAGATCGAGGGCGGATTCCGCGCGGGCGAGCCGCTCCCCCATGAGACGGGCATACCCCCAGGAGGGCCGCTCCTCTGTCGCCCGCCCGTCGAACCAGGAGAAGTCCCAGCCCTCGGTGGGCGCGGCGACCGCCTCGGCGACGAGCTCGTCAAAGGAACGGTCCGCGGGACGGTCCGAGTGCGGGGGACGAAGGTTGTCGGAAGTGGTCATGCCGCACATGATCGCAGTCACGCCGGGCCGGATTCATCTCGATTTCGCCTGCCCTAGGGGTAGCCCCCGGGTGGGGTCGGGGGTTGCCCCTCTTCCGTAGAACAGGGGGATCGCACGTACCCTTGGCGTTCCCCACTGGCATTCCCCAACCCCCATACCTCCATCAGGCCCGTCCGTCCTACCGCCTCACCGCAGAAATGCGAGCACATGTCCGTACGTTCCGCGATAGCGACCTGGCTGACCCGCCTCTACTTCTCACGGCTGCGCAAAAAGGGGGGCAGCCTGGACCTCTCCGTACTGTCGAAACTCCCCGACGCCGCACTGCTGCCGCTGCGCCGCGAAGGCGTCGACCCCGTTCCCGAGATCGGCGTGCTGCGCGACCGGGAACCCGTGAGCAAACTGCCGATTCCCGGCATGACGGTATGGCTGGTGTCCGGATACGACGAGGCGAAGGAGGTCCTCGGCAACGCGAAGGCGTTCAGCAACGACTTCCGCAACCTGGTGGGGGTGGGCGGCGCCGAGGCCGAGCACCACCCCGGCGGCCTCGGCTTCTGCGATCCGCCGGACCACACGCGGCTGCGCCGCCTCCTGACGCCCGAGTTCACGATGCGCCGCCTGTCCAGGCTGACGCCGCGCATCCACGCGATCATCGAGGAGCAGCTGGCGCAGCTGGAGAAGGCGGCCCGGGAATCGCCCGACGGCACGGCCGACTTCGTCGAGTACTTCGCGATGCCGGTGCCCGCACTCGTCATCTGCGAGCTCCTCGGCGTCCCGTACGAGGAGCGCGACGCGTTCCAGCAGTTCTCGGTCGCCCGCTTCGACGTACTGGGCGGCGCGGGAGCCTCGTTCGGCGCGGTCACCCAGTCGCTCGACTACCTCCGTGGCGTCGTCGCGGAGCAGCGCCGCGACCCCGGCGACGGCCTGCTCGGCATGCTGGTCCGCGAGCACGGCGAGAACATCACGGACGAGGAGCTCACGGGCCTCGCGGACGGCGTCCTGACCGGCGGCCTGGAGACGACGGCGAGCATGATCGCCCTCGGCACCATGATCATGCTCAAGGACCGCGAGCACTTCACGGCGCTGCGCGACGCGGAGGACCCGGCGACGGTCGCGGCCCCCTTCGTCGACGAACTGCTGCGCCACCTCACCGTCGTCCAGACCGCCTTCCCGCGCTTCGCGCGCGAGGACACCGAGATCGGCGGGGTCACGCTCTCCGCCGGCGACATAGTCATCGTCTCCCTGAGCGCCGCGGACCGCGATCCCCGGCTCGGCGAGGAGGGCGACGACATGGACGCCTTCCTGCCCTCGCGCCCGCCCGCCTCCTCCCACCTGGCCTTCGGCTACGGCATCCACCGCTGCATCGGCGCGGAACTCGGGAAGATGGAGCTCCGCGCCGCGTTCCCTCAACTCGTGCGGCGTTTCCCTGAGTTGAAGCTCGCCGTGGAGTCCTCCGAGCTGGAGTTCCGCAAGCTCTCCATCGTGTACGGGTTGGAGTCACTACCGGTGTCCGTCGACTGATTCACCACGCGGTGGGCCCGGTGCGCCCGGTCGAGGATGTCCAGCGGGTCGGCCATGGGCGGGTAACTCGGGGCGCAGTCCGGGCACGCGTAGACGTTGAACCCGGGCCCGGTCGGGGCGTGCACCTCATGAACCAGAACCGGTTCGTCCGTGGTGCGTTGACAGCGGGCGCACATACGGCGCGGCTTCGTCGTCACCTGGCACCCCCATGGATGAGCTCGGGGCGCGGCCCCACGTCGATGCCGAACGTCGCCAAGCAGAGCGCGCGGCGGCGCTCACGCTGAAGCCGGCGCTCCTCCGGCGTCAGGACATAGGGCCGCACGAGCGCGCAGGCCGCGCCGTCCAGCCGCTCCGTGAACATTGGCGGCGGGGGTGGTACGTACGCGTACGCGGGGGTTGGCGCGAGGCGGTGGCGCCCCGTGGGGGCGGGCATGCAGAAGCGTAGGACCCGGGCGAGGGCCCGGAGGGTAAGGTCGAGCACGTTGACGCTCCTTGGAAGCGTTGGCCATGCCCCGGGACGGCTCCACCCGTCGCCGGGGTCTTTCGCGTCTCACGGTAGAGCAAGAGATGAGCTCTGTATAGCGCATGTGGGCGCTCTACTCTTAGGTGCAGGTCAGGTGCGTCGTACAGTGTTCGAATGGCACCCGAGTCTGGACGGAACCGACAGCCGATCGACCCCAACAAGATCGCCTACGTGTACATGCAGTTGGCGGACTACATCGCCGGGCAGATCACCGACGGAACCCTTCGCCCCGGAGCCCGCCTCCCCGGAGAGCGCGACCTCGCCGCCGAGTACGGCGTCGCGCACCTGACCATCCGCCGCGCCACCAAGGAACTCCGCGAACGCGGCCTCGTCATCACGCTCCCCGGCAAAGGAACCTTCATCGCCTACCCCGAGCCCGAGAGCGACACGTCCGAGGGCGACGATTCGGACGGCAGCTGACAGGGGACGCCCCTGGACCCGCTTTGTTGGGTTACCCCTAGAAACCCACCGCCCGGTTTGACGAACTTCCGCAGTACGAGCGGGAGTTCGGACTCGCTAGCGTCACCTCATGAGGCGACGCAAACGTATCGGGGCGACGCGGATCAGGTCCTTGCAGCGCGTACGGGACCGAGCTCAGCAGCGGAGGGAAGCGCGCCTGACCCGCAGTTGGGGACGACGCGTCGGGCGGCGGGCCGAACGGGCCCGGCCGTGGTTGCAGTTCCTGGCGGACGTGGCGACGCTGCTGGTGCGACTGGTGCGGTGACAAGCACACGGCTCGTCCACGGTGAGGTGGTTCACGCCGGCCCGGCTCTCCGCAGCGCTGTCGGGTGTCCCTCAGCAGGACTTGGCGAATTCGAGCAGGTCCGTGTTGAGCTGGTCTTTGTGTGTGATGTACAAGCCGTGGCCGGCGGTGGGGTACTCCTTGAGCCGAGCGCCGGGGATCAGCTCGGCGGTGCGGCGGGCGGTCAGGTCGATCGGTGCGGAGGAGTCCACGGCGCCGTGGACCACCAGAGCGGGAACGGAGATCCTGCGCAGTGCCTCGCGGTGGTCCGTGTGGAAGATCGACTCGAAGAGCCGGGCACCTGCCCACGGCGAGGTGGCCAGGCACTGGGCGATCGTGTGCCGGACCGTGGCCTCGGAGACGTCGTTGAGGTGGGTGGCGAACCACATCTGCGCCTGTCGGGCGAACCACTGAGGCCGGTCGGAGCGGAACGCCGACAGCGTTGCGCGCAGGGCGGCCTCCGGGACGCCACCGGGGTTGTCCGCGGTCGCCTTCAGGAACGGAAGGACGGCCGAGACGAACGCGGCGCCGGCGACACGCTGTTCGCCGCTCCGAGCCAGGCAGCGGGCGATCTCGGCCCCGCCCGCGGAGTGTCCGACCAGCACGGCATCGCTCAGGTCCAGGTGTTCCAGGAGTGCTGCCAGGTCGTCGGCCCCGGTGTCCAGGTCGTACCCGGTCGAGGACCGCTCCGAGCGGCCGTGCCCACGGCGGTCGACAGTGACGCAGCGGTAGCCGTTTTCGACGAAGTAGGGCAGTTGGTACTCCCACATCTCGCCGCTCAGCGTCCAGCTGGCGACGAAGACGATCGGCCGCCCCTGCCCGTAGTCCTCGTAGGCCAAGCGGGACCCATCAGTCGTTGCGAAGAACATTCCAACTCCTCGGTCGTGGTGAGCCGACCCTATGGATGCCCCTGTCCCCCGCGCCATGACCTGACAGGTCATGGGGCCAAGGACACGCGGAGGCACACCCAAAGCCTCACTGCACCAACACGATTGATGGGCAGTCAGGCTGGAGGCATGCAGCCGACTGTGAGACACCACAACGAAGGTTTCGTGGTCACACGTCACAGCTCAGTCGGACTTGGGGAGGGAGACCTCCACCCTGCGGTTCTTCTTGCGGCCCTGTTCCGAGCCGTTGTCCGCGATCGGGTAGTCCTCGCTGTAGCCCCTCACCTGGAACGTGATGTCGCCGCCCTGTGCGCCGAGCGCCGCGGTGAGCGCGTCGTGGACGGCTTCCGCGCGGGCTTTGGAGAGCTTGAGGCCGTGGGCGTACGAACCGAGATTGTCGGTGAAACCGAAGACGCGTACGGAGCTTGCCTTCTGGTTCTCGATCTCGTCGGCGATCGCCTTGATCCGGGAGTCTCCGTCGGGGTTCAGCTTGGAGCTGTCCTTGGGGAAGAGGACCTCGGCCTGGAGGGCGAACGTCACGTCCTCGTTGGTGTCCGTACGGCGCTCGTCGCCGGACAGGTCCTCCACGACCGACTTGATGTCCAGCACCTTGGCGGGCGCGAGCGTCGCACCGTCGGCGAGCTTCAGACCCGGGCTGTTGGCGTCCACGGAGGGGGGCGGCGAGCTGCTGGTGGCGCCGGGTGGGGCGCCGGTGGGTTCGTCGTCGGCGACGGCCACGCCCGTGGTGAACAGGAGGGCGGTGAGCGCCGCTGCAGTCAGGTTACGGCGGGGCATGTCAATCGCCCTCGGTGATGTCGATGGAGGCCGGGGGCATGGCACCGACCTGGAGGCTGATCTTGCTGGTGCCTTCGGGTGGGGCCGGGAATTGGGCGTACCAGTCCTTCGTCGCACCGTTGAGTACACCGCCCGTAAAGCGGGTGCACAAGCAGCGCCCCTGGGTGTCCCGCAGCACGAGGTACTTCTTCTTGCCGGCCTGATCAACGAGCGCCGCACCGGCCATGGAGCCACCGTTGGACGCCAACTCCCGCTCGTCGCCACGCCAGTCGACGACCGCCCACGGCTTACCTGTGTTGTTCGTGACCGTGCCCTCAACAGTGAGGAAGCCACCCTGGTCACGCTCAGCTGACGTGATCGCAAGCGTCAATCCGTCGCCCTTCACCTCGGCGAGCGTCTTGTTCGCGGCGGAGGCCGAGGAATCCGGCTTTTCGTCGCTACCTTGCTGCGCCGGCGCCGAGGACTTCGCGGCCTTGGCCTCGCCCTTGTCGCTGTCGCCTCCGCAGGCGGTCATGGACAGGACCAGCCCGACCGCAAGCGTTGCCGCAGCCAGTGCCCGGCGGGTGGTCGTCGTACGCCGAAGGTTCATCGCTGCGGCTTCCCTCTCTCGTCAGTCGGCCAGGTGGACGGCGAACAGGTCCGATGCGTCCGGCAGGTCGTCAAGGTCGAAGTCGTCGGGTTCGAAGTCGAACGTCTCACCGTCACAAGTGAGTTGCAGGGCCTTCTTCGGGTCGGCGTCCAGGGGGACATCGCAGCGCGGCTTCACCACCGCTGTGGCGTGCGCCTTCGCCCGCTGGTTCTCCGTGCCGGGGATGATCGTGTCGCCGACTGCGTCGAGAGCCTCCACTTCGACCCAATAGCCCGGATATCCGTCGACGTCCCTCTCGGACGGGCCACCGACGACCTGGGCGTCGTTGGCCGCTGCCAACCGCGCCGCCGCGGCACCGGCACCGTTGCCCTTGAACGCCATGCCGTCCAGCCAGTCCAGCCAGTCGTCGTCACCACCGTTGAGCGCGTCGCCCAACCCGAGCATCAACTCGTCCCGCTCGGACTGGGCCGCTGCCAACGCGGCCCCGTCGGCAGCGGACTGGGCTCCGTTCCGTGCGGATGCCGCCTGGGCGAATGCGAAGAAGGCGAACGCGGCAAAGAGCAGGATGGCGGTCAGCCAGATGTAGATCGGGAGGGTCGAGCCCCGATCGCTACGAAGGTGCGCCGGGCTCAACCACCGATGACGTTGTTGATGGCGCCCAGGATCGCGTTGGAAATCATCCCGTCGAGCCCCAGGCCGTCGATCGCCACGAAAATCCCCGCGATCAGAATCATCAGCCCCGCATACTCCACAAATCCGGCGCCGGAATCCCGTCGGGCCCCCCGAACCCGCTCCCCCACCGCGTATGTCCACGTCACCCACACCCCGATCAGCCGGTCCTTGATCACGGGATCTCCCTGTCTCTGCCGCAGCCGAAGCACCATCCGCAACGTACGCGAACTGCCACCCTCCGCACTCGCTTTCGCGCACAAAAGTGCAGCTCTTGGCCGGAATCTGTCGCCTTGTTTCCAGGGCTCTCGAACAGCTGCGGTCGTGCGGGATCCGCAACTACGTTTTGCTGTACGGGAGTTGAGGTGAAGGTGTTGCAAGGATGGGCCTTTGATGGGGCATCGGACATCCCTTCGTGCCGTATCGATGGTGCACTTGATATGCACAGTGACGACGCTCACACGGGGGGTGTGATGAGTCAGGTGATCGAGACGTGCGTGGGTTGCTCCGCGGTCACGGTAGAGGGAGCCGCGTACTGCGGTGAGTGCGGGGCTTCGCTCGTCGTGCGAGAGGGTTCGCGTGTGGTCGCCGCGCCGCGGTGGGGCGGGCGGGCGGATCTGACGCGGTACTTGTGCGCCGCCGTCTTCCTCGACCGCTCGTACGCGGACGCGCTGATCAGGGACATCGCGGCCGAGCCGCATCTCGGTGCGGCGCCCGCTCCCGGCTGTGACGTGCCGGTCGTGCTCCGGTTCGCGTACGCGGCGAACGCCAGGCGGCACGCGCGGGATCTGCTGCTGGGGGCCCTGGGTCTGGCCCTGGTCGTCATGCTGCTGACCGGCAGCTTCCTGAACGTGGTGTTTCTGCTGCTGCTGTTGCTCGCGTGGCTGACGACTCTCGGCTTCACGCTGTCCACGCTGTACGGCGAACGGCTGCAACGGCTGCGGCCCGACCGGTTCGATCCCGCCGCCGCGCCCGAGGCACCCAACGAGGACGCCGCTCGGCGACTGGCGGAGATCAACGGGTACGCGGACGGGAACGTCAGCGCGTACAGCGGCTTCTCGCCCTTCACCGGGTACGGGCAGGAACTCGACTCGTGGTCGTTGACCTTCGACGTCACGACCCCCGACACCGAGGGGGTCCCGCCGCGGGACTTCGATGTCGCGGAGTTGTACGCGTATGTGGCCGGGCGGGTCGGGGCGCTGTCGTTGCCCTGTCTTGAGGTCGAGGAGCGGGTGTTCGTGGAGGGCTCGGCGCTGCTGCACGACCAGCGGTTCCTGCCCGAACCGATGGGGCGGCCCGTCCCCCGGGTGGGCGCCGGGCAGGTGGACGCACTGAAGCGGGCGCCGGAGGAGACGGCCCGCGTCTATCTGGGGGTGCATTCCACGGGGTGGGGCGGCGAGTTGGTGACGTCGGTCTTCCTGCGCTGCGTCCGCTCGGACTCCAACCTGTTCGTGGAGGCCGTGCCCACCGTGCTGTGCCCGCTGCAGGACCGGTACCGGGTCATCGACTCGCTCATGCCGAGCCCGACCTTCCGCGAGTTCATGAACCTGCTGGGACAGAGCGTGTTCAGCACGCCGTTCGTCCTGCTGGCCGCCCCGGTCCGGGCGGTCATGGGCTTCTCGCCCGACTTCCGGATGGGGCGCAGGCGCAAGCGGCAGCGCCGGCGGATCGTGAGCCTGAAGGCCTTCGACTACGGCGCGCGGCAGAGCGTGCGGCAGCTCGCGGCGTCCCGGGATCACCAGCGGTACTTCCAGAAGGCCGACTCCGGCATGGTCCTGAAGACTGTCGAGCGGCGGATCCTCGACGCGCTGGTGGAGTTCGCGGAGGACCACGGCATCGATCCGGGCGACCTCAGGCGCCGCCAGGACACGATCATCAACAACGGCATCATCGCGTCCGCGGGCGCCCGGGTGGAGTCCGCCTCGGTGGCCTCCGGCGACCGGTCGCGGATCTCGAACGTGCTGAAGAAGATCCCGCGGCCCAAGACGGACTGAGCACCTTCCCACAGTGGGCCGGTCCGGGACCGGCCTCGGACAAAGGACGAGAACGGGCATGGAAGAGCGCATCAACAAGGGCGTGATCGCCGGTGCGAAGGCGACCGTCTCCCACGTGGCGGTCGCCTCGGGGGACCGGGCGCGCGTCGACTACCAGGTCACCGAGGCGGGCGATCAGGGCGGTTCTGCGGGGCAGTTGGGGCCCGCCGAGATCAGTGAGCTGCTCGCGCAGCTGATCGACGGGCTGCACGGGTCCGACCATCCCGACCGGGCGGATCTCGCCGAGTTCGCCGAGGACGCCCGCGAGGAGCTGGCCTCGGACGAGCCGCGCACCGGCAAGCTGCGGCGCGTGGCGCGGGCGCTGGTGGAGGCCGTGCCCGGGATCACCGGGCTCACCTCGCTGGCCGTGACACTCGAAGAAGCCGTGCGGAACCTGTAGCCGCATGGCCACCCGCTACTGCATCCGCTGCGGCGCAGGCACCGAGGACGCGAGACTGTCGTTCTGCCCGCGGTGCGGCACGGCATACACCGGTCAGCCGTCGGCGCCCGCACCGCGACCGGCCGACACCCCTGCCGACGACTCAGCGTACATCCGGGTGGGCCCCACCAGGCTTCCGCGGCTGCTTCCCGTGGCCCTGCTCGCCGTGCTCGTCGCGGCGGGCACGGCCGTGGGCGTCACCGTCGCCAACAGGGACGACGACACCGGCCCGGCTCCCTCCACCCTCACGTCGTTCTCCTCCTCGCCCGCCTTCGAGGACCCCGGCACCGAGACCGTGCCGACCGAACCCGAACCAGATCCGCCGGCCGAACCCACCGAGACGCAGGAGACCGAGACGGCCGCCTCGGTCGTGGAGTCGTACTACGCCGACCTCAACGCCGGTGACTTCGACGCGGCCTGGGACCTGGGCGGCTCGAACATCGCGACGGAGCAGACGTACGACGAGTGGGTCTCCGGCTTCGGCACGACGCGGAGCATCGCGGTCGACGCCACCGACGACGGTTTCGACGAGGTCGACGTCCGCATCACCTCGACCCTGACCGACGGCACGACGGAGCGGTACGAGGGGACGTACACCGTGACGGACGGGGAGATCACCGCAGCTGAGATCCAGAAGGCGTACTAGCGGCGGTCAACGTCCCAGGATCGAACCGAAGTTGGTGCCCGCACCCAGGAACATCCCCGTCCCGATCAGGATCATCGTCGCCGGCAGCATGAACACCAGCGTCACCATCGTCGCCTTCGGAATCGTCTTCGCCGCCCGGCGGCGTGAATTCTGCGCGTCCGTGCGGCGCATGTCCGTGGCGAGTTGGATGAGGGTGTCCGCGATCGGGGAGCCGAGTTCCTCGCCCTGTTGCAGCGCCGACACGAACTGGGCCACCTGCTCGGAGGCATTGCGGCGGCGGAGTTCGTCGAAGGCCTGGCGGCGTGGGACGCCCATGTCCATCTGGCGCAGGGTGATGCGCAGTTCGTCGGCCCACGGCCCCTCGTACTTCTCCGAGACCCGGTCGAGCGCCTGCCGGAAGCCGAGGCCGGCCGAGACCACCACCGCGAGGACGTCCAGGAAGTCCGGGAGCGTGCGGTCGATGACCTCCTTGCGCTCTCGTACCGCCTGCCAGATGAGCGCGTCCGCCGCCAGCGCGCCGAACGCGAGGGTCAGGAGGCCGAAGAGGGGGCTGTCGGCGGAGAGGAAGACCAGGCCCATGACCAGGCCGAACGCCCCGTACACCGCCCGCCGCGCCGCGTAGCGGTCGATCGTCAGGCCGCCGGGGTTCCCCGCCATGTCGATCTTCCGGCGCTTCGCGTCCACGCGGCGCGGCCCCATCAGGCGCAGCACCAGCGGCGCGAACCGCATGCCGATGCGGTCGACCGCGGAGCCGGTCGTGGAGACCCGGCTGGCGCCCACCTCCAGGGCCAGGGCGAGGTCGCTGGGCACCTTGGCGTCCGCGCGGTACATCCGGATGCCCAGGAAGATCCCCAGGGTCGCCGCCCCCGCGAGGGCCGCGAGGAGTACGCCCGTCATCGTCGTCGACATGGTCTCCTCACACCTCGATTCGGCCGAGGCGGCGGATCACGAAGAAGCCGATGCCGTAGAGGGCCAGCGAGATCAGGATCAACGTGCGGCCCACCCCCGATTCCGTCACCCGTGCCAGCGCGCCCTCGTTCGAGGCGTTGACCATGAGGAGGGAGCCGAGGCCGAGGAGCGGGACCGTGAACGCCGTCGCGTTGACCTCGGAGAGCATCGTGCGGATCTCGCGGCGGGTCTCCTTGCGGTCCTCCAGGGTCTTCGTCAGGTTCCGGAGGGACGAGACCACCGTGCCGCCCGCCTTGTTGGACAGGACCAGCGTCGTCACGAGGACGACCAGTTCGCGGGAGGGCAGGCGGGCCGCCAGTTCGTCCAGGGCGTCGTCCACCGAGCGGCCGAGCGCCAACTGGTCCGACACGCGCGACAGTTCCTCGCCCGCGGGCGCTTCGAGCTCCTCCGCCGCCATCGCGAGCGACGTGCGCAGGGCGAGGCCCGCAGCCGTCGCGTTCGCCAGGAGGCGCGCGACGTCCGGGAGTTGGTTGATGAAGGCCTCGATGCGTTTCTGGCGTTGCCAGTTGAGGAAGATGAGCGCGCTGTAGACGGTCACCAGGGCCGCGATCGGGCCGAAGAACGGCGCCAGGGTCGACGCCGCCAGCAGCCACAGCGCCACCGCGACCACGGCCACGTAGACCGAGAACTCGCCCGCCGTCACGTCCAGGCCCGTCGCCGACAGGCGCAGGTGCACCCAGCGGCCGAGCCGGGTGCGGCGCAGGCGGCGGTCGATGGTGGTGAAGCGGCGGGCCCGGCCGCCCGCGCCCGCGGCGACCGGGTCGCCGCCCGCCGGGTACGCGTCCAGGCGGTCGGCGAGATCCTGGCTCCGGGCCCGGCCCGAGGCCAGGGCGTGGATGCCCGCGACCGCGACGGCGCAGGCGAGGACCGTGGCCCCCAGGGCCAGCAGGACCGGTGTCGTCATCCCGTCGCCTCCCTCGTGTTGCGCGCCTCCACCTGTTCCACGACGCCGAACGCCGGTGGCACCGCCTCCCCCGCCACGTACAGCCGGTCGGCGAGGAGGCGGGGCAGCGGGAGATGTTCGTAGTAGCCGCGGACCCTGCGGATCTCCTCGTCCGTGGCCCCGGAGACGTAGGGCTGCGCGACGAAGCGGGTCGCGGTCGCGATCCGGAACTGTTCGCGGCCGTGGGAGATGAGGAGGGCGATCTCCGTGATGCGGCGGGATCCGTCCGCGGCACGGGTGAGCTGGATCAGGACGTCGACCGCCGAGTTGATCTGGTCGCGCAGCGCCTCGAAGGGGACGTCGACCTCCGACATCGAGCCGAGGGTCTGGAGGCGGGTCAGGGCGTCTTCGGCGGTGTTCGCGTGGACCGTGGCGAGCGAGCCGTCGTGGCCCGTCGACATGGCTTGCAGCATGTCGAGGGTCTCGCCGCCGCGGACCTCGCCGACGATGATGCGGTCGGGGCGCATGCGCAGGCTGTTGCGGACGAGGTCGCGGATGGTGATCTGGCCCTTGCCCTCCACGTTCGCGGGGCGGGACTCCAGGCGGATCACGTGGTCCTGCTGGAGCTGGAGCTCCGCCGAGTCCTCGATGGTGATGATGCGTTCGTGGGGCGGGATGAGCGCCGACAGGGCGTTCAGGAGGGTCGTCTTCCCGGAGCCCGTGCCGCCGCTCACGATGATGTTGAAGCGGGCGCGCACACAGGCCGCGAGGAACATCAGCATGTGCTCGTCGAGCGAGCCGAGTTCCAAGAGTTCATTGAGGCTGTACGCGCGCGGGAAGCGGCGGATCGTGAGCGTGGCGCCGGTGAGCGAGAGCGGCGGGATGATCACGTTGACGCGTTCGCCGGTGGGGAGGCGGGCGTCGACCATGGGGTTCGACTCGTCGACGCGGCGGTTGACGGTCGACACGATGCGTTCGATCGTCTGCATGAGTTGCTCGGACGACGTGAAGCGGAGGGGGAGTTGCTCCACGCGGCCCGCGCGCTCGACGAAGATCGCGTCGGGGCCGTTCACCATGATTTCGGTGATCGAGGCGTCCGCGAGGAGGGGTTCGAGGATGCCGAGGCCCAGGGCCTCGTCCACCACGCGGCGGATCAGCTGGGTGCGCTCGGTCGAGGAGAGGACCGGGCCCTCGCGGCTGATGATGTGGCCGAGGACGCGCTCCAGGCGGACGCGGCGGTCCGCTGCCGCGAGGGTGGACATCTCGGCGAGGTCGATCTCTTCGAGGAGTTTGGTGCGGTAGACCGCGACCAGGCCCTCGTCGCGGTCCGGGGGCGTGCCGGTGGGGGTGTCGCGGGTGGCGACCACGCGTGAGCGCAGGCTCATCTCGTCGGGTCAGCTCCCCTCGTTCTCGCGGTCGTTGGGCATCGTGGCGTGCCGGGTCAGCTGCCAGTCGTCGAACAGCGGGATGATCGCCGGGACGCTCACCGTGACGGTGGCGGTGATCGTGTCGCCACCGCCGGGGATGCTCGGGGCGGGTTGCAGCCAGCCGCTCGTGGAGGTCACGGCCGCCGCGTTGCCCGTGCCCGGGGTGAGCGATTCCGCCCGTGCGCCCGCGCGGGCCGCGCTGCCCGCCTGGTTGGCGGCGTAGCCGACGAGGCCGAGTTGGATCGCGGCCATTCCGATGACCAGGAGGAAGGGGAGGAAGCCGGCGAACTCCAGCATGGAGACTCCGCGGTCGCCGGTCGGGGTTCGGCGCGGCGGGGTTGCGGTCGCGGGGCTCTGCCCCGGACCCCGCGCCTCAATCGCCGGCGGGGCTTGATGAGTCACCGGTCCGCCTCCGTTGCCGCGCCCGCCTCGCCCTTCACCTTCCAGCCCGGGTTCACGCCCGGGAAGAAGAGGGGGACGTCGACGTTGACGGTGGCGCGGGTCACCGTGCCGTTGTCCGAGCAGTTGATCTCCGCGTCCTGCCACGCTCCCGGCAGGTTCTTGCGGCCCGCCGCGTCGCAGGCGCCCTGGCCGTCCGCGCCGGAGGCATACGCGGATGTCGCCGCGCGCGCCGCCTCGTCCGCCGCGTTGCCTGCCAGGGAGTAGGTGTAACCCCACAGGACGCACTGCCACATCAGGCCCATCACGACCAGGATCAGGGGGAACATCGCCGCGAATTCGAGGGTCACCGCGCCCTTGTCGGAGCCGCGGCGGCGGGCGCGGCGGCCCGAGGTGGGCGGTGCGGGGGTGGCCACGAGGTCGAGTTCCGCCGCCAGCGCCCACATCGCCTGCTTGACCGTCGAGCGGTTGTCGAGGTCCTGCATGCGGCCCGCGTCGACCGCCGCCTGGAGTTCCTTGTACGCGGCCGGGACCGAGGTGCGGGCCGTCTTCGTGCCGGTCACGCGTTCCACCAGTGACGGCTGGATCTCCGCCGAGCGGGCGTGCCGGTTCACGACCGTGAGGGTCTCCTCCGCCTTGCGGACCTGGAGGCGGTCCCAGAGGCGGACCATGCGTTTCGCGGCGCGTACCGCCACGACGTCCGGGGTGAGCAGGAGGGCCGCCTGGTCGGCGAGTTCGATGGCCGTGGTGTTCGCGGCGCCCATCTGCGTACCGCAGTCGACGACCACCACGTCGTAGCGGGCGCGCAGGGCGTGGATCACCTGGCGGGCCACGCGGTCCGTGACGTCCTCGCCGCGTTCGCCGTCGGCGGGGGCCAGGATCAGGTCGACGCCGGACTCGTGGGCGAAGGCGGCGTCCTGGAGGACGCGGGGCGTGATGTCGCGGATCGCGGCGAGGTCGGCCACGGAGCGGCGGAACTGGACGTCGAGGTAGGAGGCCACGTCGCCGGACTGGAGGTCCAGGTCGAGGAGGGCCACCGTACGGCCGGACGCCCTTGCTGCGAGGGCCAGTTGGACCGCGGTGACCGTGGTTCCGACGCCGCCCTTCGCGCCCGCCACCGCGACGACCCGGCCGCCGCCGCCCGCCGGGACGAGTTCCGTGCCGGTGCCGCCCGCGAGGTGCCGGCGCATGCCCGCCGACCAGGCCGCCGCGGCCTGGACGCGTTCCGCGAGGGCGTCGTAGCCGAGCGGGAACGCGACGATGCCGCGCGCTCCGCTGTCCATCGCGGCGGTGAGGAGGGCGGGGCCGGTGTCCGCGGTGAGCAGGACGACGCCCACCGCGGGGAAGCGGAGGACCAGGTCGCGGATGAGGTCGAGGGCGGGGACGGGGCCGATGCGTTCGTGGACCAGGACGACCTCGGGGAGTTCGTCCAGGGACTCGGCGGCGAGGCCGGCCAAGGTGTCGAGCAGGGCGGTGGCGTCGGCGACGGGTGGGGCGGGTTCGGCGTCGGGGAGCTGGGAGAGCAGCGTGACGAGGCCTCTGGCGGTTTCCGGGTCACCTACCGCCGGGAGGATTCGGGTGGTCATGGGCGGGGCCCTCCGATCACCGGCACCGGTGTTGCGGTCGCGGG
Source organism: Streptomyces sp. NPDC051684 (assembly GCF_044453445.1). NCBI lineage: Bacteria > Bacillati > Actinomycetota > Actinomycetes > Kitasatosporales > Streptomycetaceae > Streptomyces > Streptomyces sp. NPDC051684. The sequence continues at coordinate 88,332 of NZ_JBITCS010000001.1, forward strand.
GCTCTGCCCCGGACCCCGCTGCTCAATCGCCGCAGGGGCTTGAAATGCCCATACCGGCGCCGGGGCGTGAGTGGACGGGCATATCAAGCCCCGCCGGCGATTGAGGCGCGGGGTCCGGGGCGGAGCCCCGTGGCGTGGTGTCCGGGTGGGGCTCACTTGTCGCCCTCCAGCGTGTACGAGCGGTCCTCCGGCGTGATCTTTTCCGCGTGACCGGGGGCGACCAGGGCCAGGCGGACGTGCGTGGCGAACGACTCCGCGTAGGCCACCCGTTGCGCGTCCGCGGGGCCGAGGGCGAAGGTGATCGGGACCGCCTCGCCCTGTCGGCGGGTGGAGTTCTCACTGTTGGCGGCGCCCTGCTCGTCGATCGGGGTCAGCTTGCCCACGTCGATGACCCCGGCGTTCTCCACGATGACCTTGGACTGGTCGCGCTGCTTGTCGTTCTCGGCCTTGAAGGTGGCGTAGATGTTGACCTTCGAGCCGGGGTTGATCTTTCCGGCGACGCCGGTCTCCGCGTCGATCATGATGGCGATCTCCTGCTGGCCCGCCTCCAGCTTCGGGCGGTCGACGATCATGTCGGACTGGAGCAGGGAGCCCTTCTTGAGCTGCGTGACGGCGATCTTGCCGCGGATCTCGCCGAGGTCGGTGACGGCCGTGTCGGACAGCCACCGCTTCGGCATCCGCACCTTCTCGAACTGGTCCGCCGTGAGCTGCTTGTACGGGGACACGTCCTGCTTCAGCTCGTACGCGTCCTCCTCGGACCCCACCTTCGAGTCCACGTCACGGATCACGGCGAGCACACCGGCGAACGCACCGATGGCGCACAGGGCCGAGACGACCAGGAGTATGACGCCGCGGCGCTGACGTGAGTTCATGGACCGAGCAACCTCGTTGGTAGGGGCCAGTGGGGCGGTGGGGTCAGTGGTGGGTCGCGCGTGGGAGCGCCGTTCGGGTCGAGCCCGCCGCGGGCGCGAGCGCCGAGCGCGCCGCTGTGGCCGGGCCCTCGGTTGGCACCTCACCGGCGAGCGGCGCGGAGCAGAACCCGCAGCGGTCGCCGATGAGTTCGAGGCCGCACCAGTGGCACTGCTCGCGGCGGACGGACGAGACCAGCTGGTAGAGCACGGAGATGTCGGGGATGGCCGCCGCGAACTCGACGATCCGGCCGGGGCTGCCCGGCTTGCCGGTCGCCCACCAGCGCGGCGAGTCGGCGGGAAGCCGGGTCCGCGACACGCTCTGCACCCGCCAGGCGGGGGCGAGGACGCCGGTGAGCCAGTCCGGGGTGTGCTGGCCGACGGCGTAGACCATGCGGGTGCCGAAGGCGGGTCCTGTCGGGGTCTCCGAGCCGGTGAGGCGCAGCAGTTGGGGTTGTGGTGAGGCGACCACCGCGAACTGGGCGTTCGGGGACCAGGACTTCGCGTGCGCCTTCAGGGAGACCGGGACCCGGTCCAGCTTCGTCACCGAGCCGACCACCGCCCCCGCGTACACGTAGTGCGCGAGCAGGCGGGCCGCCGACGCCAGCACCCCGGGGCTGAAGTCGCAGATCGACAGCTGGCGCAATTGCAGCGCCAGGACCGCGAGTCCGAGGGGCGGGAGCGCCGGGCGGAGGATCGCCATACGGTCGGTTTCCAGCACCGAACGGATCGAATGCAGGCGGTGCACGGTCGCGTCCGGCGCGGATTCCGGGCAGAGCACGATCACGTATCCGTGCTGTTCGATCAGTGTGTGTACGTCGGTCAGGGCCCGGTCGAGCGGATACTTCTGCTGCGGTTCGCCCACGGGCAGCACGGTGGCGGTCGGTGTGTGCCGGTCCGGTGAGGCGAGGACCAGGTCGGGGTCGGTCACGGCTATGGCGGTCGGCACGCGTGAACCCCCCGGTCGTCGCTCTGCGTCCCTCCAGCGGCGCCTCGCGGTGCCACTGCCCCAGCACCATATCCACGCAGCCGCCCCGCAACACCCCACTTCGCACTGTTCACGAGGTGATCGGAGCGGGTCGATGGCCGGTTGGCGAGGAAGCGTCGGTGACAACCCTTGACAAGTTCAATGGTCTGGACCAGTTTGTACGGCCAGCAGCTGCTTCCCCAACTCCCCCCACATCTCCCCCACTTCGGTGCCGGGAGCCCTCCCCCACTTGGAGGCAGAAATGGCGCATTCCTATCGCAGACGGTCCCGGCTCGGCGCGCTTCTTGGCGCGTTCACGGCGGCCGCGCTCGCCGTGGGCGGCCTCGCCACGACAAGTACGGCGAATGCGGCGAGTGCGGCCAGTACGGCGGAAAGCTCCACGGCCGCCGTTCCGGCGCACGCCGTCACTGGCTACTGGCAGAACTTCAACAACGGCGCGACCGTGCAGAAGCTCGCCGACGTTCCGGACGCGTACGACATCGTTGCCGTGGCCTTCGCCGACGCGACCGCGACGCCGGGCGCCGTCGACTTCACGCTCGACTCGGCCGGACTCGGCGGCTACACGGAGGACGCCTTCAAGGCCGACGTCAAGGCCAAGCAGGCGGCCGGCAAGTCCGTGATCATCTCGATCGGTGGCGAGAAGGGCACCATCCAGGTCAACGACGCGGCCTCCGCGGGCAACTTCGCCGACTCGGTGTACGCGCTGATGCAGGAGTACGGGTTCGACGGCGTCGACATCGACCTGGAGAACGGGCTCAACTCCACGTACATGTCGCAGGCGTTGAAGTCGCTCGCCGCCAAGGCGGGCAGCGGGTTCGTGCTCACCATGGCGCCGCAGACCATCGACATGCAGTCGACCTCGGCCGAGTACTTCAAGACGGCCCTGGCCGTGAAGGACATCCTCACGGTCGTCAACATGCAGTACTACAACAGCGGTTCGATGCTGGGCTGCGACGGCAAGGTCTACAGCCAGGGGTCGGTGGACTTCCTGACCGCGCTCGCCTGCATCCAGCTGGAGGGCGGGCTCGACCCCTCGCAGGTCGGCATCGGCACGCCCGCCTCGTCGAGCGCGGCGGGCAGCGGATACGTGGCGCCCTCCGTCGTGAACGATGCGCTCGACTGCCTCACCAAGGGCACGAACTGCGGTTCGTTCAAGCCGTCGAAGACCTACCCGGGCCTGCGCGGCGCGATGACCTGGTCGACCAACTGGGATGCCAGTTCCGGCAACGCGTGGTCCTCGGCCGTCGGACCGCACGTCGACGGCCTGTAGTCCCCCGCGCGGGCAGCGCCGCCGCTCCCCCGGCGGCGCTGCCCGCACCCGGTCCCCGTACGGATCAGAAGAACTCCGACCAGGGCTGGTCCCAGATCTGCTTCACGCACAGCACGACGAACAGCAGGCCCGCGACGCTCAGCATGCCGTTGCTCAGCCAACCGTTGCGCCAACTCGCGGGTGTGCGCGATGAGTTCAGGAGCCAGACCAGGGTGAGCGCCAGGAACGGCATGAAGGCCGCGCCGAGGACTCCGTAGATGATGACCAGGCGGAACGGCTGGCCCTGGAAGATCAGGGCGATCGGCGGGAAGGTCATCCACAGCAGGAACACGCGGAACGGCCAGCCCTTCTCGCGGTCGCCGCGCGCCACTTCCTCGCCGGTGACGACGCGGGAGAGCCGGTAGCGCTCGACGAAGTCGGCGAACATCAGGCTCACGCCGTGCCAGACGCCGATCAACGAGGTGAAGGACGTCGCGAAGAAGCCGACCAGGAAGAGCTTCGCCGTCGCCGTGCCGTACTGGGTCTCAAGAATCTTGGAGAGGTCGACGAGGCCCTTGTCGCCCTCGGCGATCGCCGTGTGGGAGGCGTGCAGCAGCTCCGCGCCGACGAACAGCATCGCCACGACGAAGATGCCGGTGGTGATGTACGCGACCCGGTTGTCGAGGCGCATCACCTTCATCCAGGAGGTGTTCGTCCAGCCCTTCGCGTTGACCCAATAGCCGTACGCGGCAAGGGTGATGGTGCCTCCCACGCCACCGATCAGGCCGAGCGTGTTGAGGATCGAGTCCTTCTCGTCCGGCAGGACCGGGAGCAGGCCCGCGAAGGCGTCGCCGAGGTTCGGGGTGACGCGGATCGCCAGATAGACGGTGACGACGAACATGACGCCGACGAGCACCGTCATGACCTTCTCGAAGACGCTGTACTTGTTCAGCCAGACGAAGATCAGGCCGACCACGCCGGACAGGATCGCCCACGGCTTGATCGACCAATCGGCCGGGAACACGTCGGGGAACAGCGCCTGCAGGGGCAGTCCGCTCGACGACATCGCCGCGGCGCCGTACACGAAGCCCCAGATCACCACGTAGATCACGAAGAAGTACGTGGTCCACTTGCCGAGGCTCGCCCAGCCGTCGAAGAGGGTGCGGCCCGTGGCCAGATGCCAGCGGCCCGCCGCCTCCGCGAGGCTGATCTTGACGAGGCAGCCGAGGACGGCGGCCCAGAGCAGGGTGTAGCCGAAGTTGCTGCCCGCGATGAGGGTGGCGACGAGGTCGCCCGCCCCGACGCCCGTCGCGGCGACGACGATGCCGGGGCCGATGTACTTCCAGCTGGATTTGCGGGGGCCGGGGTCGGTGGAGGTGGTGTTGCCGGTTCCTGGGGTGCCCGTGGTGTCCGCCATGAACATCAAGGGTGCGTAAAGCGGCGCCACTGGCAAGGGGGCCGGCAGCATCAACTGCCGGCCGCCGCCCCCGCTACTCCTCGAAGTACCGGTCCAGCGCCTTGTCCAGCTGGTCCGTCCACTCGGCGAGGCGGGCCTTGTCGGGGGCCTCGACGTCGTTCGGGAACCAGCGGCTGTTGGGCATGTGGACCGTCACCGTGAGCCGCTTGCGCGTGGTGCCGAACTCGACCGCGCTGATCTCGTCCCAGGTGAAGTCGGCCTCCTGGTCGTCGAGCGTGAAGCGGACGCCCTGCGCGTCGACGGTGATGGAACCGCGGCGGTCCTTGGCCTCCAGGACGGGAGCATCGGCGTCGGGCTCCACGTCCCCGGCCTCCACCTCCTCGCCCTCTTCTTCGGCCTCTTCGGGCTCCGGCGTCACCTCCTGCGCCGGCTCCTCGGCCTCCGTGGCCTCCTCGGCTTCGGACTCCCGAACGGGAGCCGTCAGACCGGGGATGTGCGCCGGGTCGAAGCCGGCACCGGTGACGGGCGTGACCTTCTCGTTCTCCATACGCTGCTCCACGGGCGGAAGTATGGCGGACAAGCCTGTGCCGCACCTCCCCCAGGGGTGGGTGCGGCACAGGCGTACGGCGTGGAGCGCCGGTCGAAGAGGCGCTAGACGAAGAGGCTGAGCACCAGGGCCACCACGAAGCCGGCGACCGAGAGGACCGACTCCAGGACCGTCCAGGAGCGCAGGGTGTCGCGCTCGGTGATGCCGAAGTACTTGGAGACCATCCAGAAGCCGCCGTCGTTGACGTGCGAGGCGAAGATGGAGCCCGCGGAGATCGCCATGATGACGAGCGCCGTGTACGGCTGCGAGTAGTCGCCGGCCTGGAGCAGCGGGCCGACGATGCCGGCCGTGGTGACGATCGCGACCGTCGCCGAACCCTGCGCGACGCGCAGCACCAGCGAGATCAGGTACGCGAGGACCATGATCGGCAGGCCGATGCTGTTGAACGTGTCGGACAGCGCCTGCGCGATGCCGCTGGCCTGGAGGACGGCGCCGAAGACACCACCGGCGCCGACGACGAGCAGGATGTTGGCGACCGGCTTCAGGGACGCGGTGGACACCGTCTCCAGGGACTTGCGGGACCAGCCGCGGCGCAGGCCGAGCAGGTAGTACGCGGCGAACAGCGCGATGGTGAGCGCCACGAACGGGTTGCCGAAGAACTCGATGACGGAGCGGAGCGTCGACGGGTCGAGGGCGATGGAGGAGAAGGTCGCGGCGAGGATCAGCACCAGCGGGATGGCGATGATCGTGAAGACGATGCCGAGCGGGACCGGGTCCTCGCGGGGCGTGATGCCCTCCTTGCGCTGCTCCTCGGCGAGCGCGGCCTTCGCCTCGTCGGCGGCCTCGACCATGTCGTGCGGCACGGGCACGAAGATCTTCTTGCCGATCCAGGCGGCCCAGGCCCACGCGGCGAGCACGGCGGGGATACCGCAGACGATGCCCATGAGGATGACCCAGCCGAGGTCGACGTGGAGCAGACCGGCGGCGGCGACCGGACCCGGGTGCGGGGGCAGGAACGCGTGGGTCATCGACAGGCCCGCGAGCAGCGGCAGGCAGTACAGCAGGATCGACTTGCCGCCGCGCTTGGCGGCCGCGTAGACGATCGGCGCGAGCACGAAGATGCCGACGTCGAAGAAGACGGGGATACCGAAGATGAGGCCGGTCAGGCCCATCGCGACGGGCGCGCGCTTCTCTCCGAAGAGGTTGATCAGGCGTGATGCCAGGACTTCCGCACCGCCGGACACCTCCAGCATCGCGCCGAGCATGGTGCCCAGGCCGATGATGATCGCGATGTGTCCGAGGGTGCCGCCCATTCCGTCCTCGATGACGGAGGTGGCGGTGGACTTCTGGACCGTGCCGAAGAGTTCGGTGACGGAGAGGCCGGCCGCGAGGCCGACGGCGATGGAGACCGTCAGGAGGGCCACGAAGGGCTGCAGGCGGGCCTTGATGATCAGGAAGAGCAGCAGCACGATGCCGAGGACGGCAACGGTCAGCAGTCCGGCCGTGCCGGGTATCAGGAGGAGCAGACCACCGGTGTGCTCAGGCGCGTCGGCGGCGGCGGACGCGAGGGGGGCGTACGGGGACATCGTTGACCTCGTAAGTACATGGGGGGATGCGGGGCGTTTCCAGCGTTTTCAGACAGGAGGGATCGCGGTGCGGCGCCCCGCGGGGCGCCGCACCGTGGCACGGAGGGGGTGGCTCAGCTCAGGACGGCGAGCGCGTCGATCTCGATGAGCAGGCCCTTGGGCAGACCGACGTAGACGGTCGTGCGGGCGGCGGGGGCCTCCTTGAGGCCCTGGCCCTCGAAGTACTCGTTGTAGATGGCGTTCATCTCGGCGAAGTGGTCCACGTCCGTCAGGTAGACGCGCATCATCATGACGTCGTCCCAGGACGCGCCGCCCTCTTCGAGGATCGCCTTGACGTTGGCGAAGGTCTGGAGCGTCTGCTCCTTGAGGGTCGGGCCCGCGGGGGTCGGGGCCTTGCCCTCCTCGGCCGGCAGGAAGCCGACCTGCCCGGCGACCTGAAGCAGGTTGCCCTTCTTGACGCCGTGCGAGAACTTCGCCGGCGGGGTGGTGTGGGTGGCGGGCGTGAGCGCGGTCTTCTCGGTCATGGCTTGCTGACTTCCTTTTGAGGGGTGGTACCGGAGTAGTCCCGGCTGATGGCTTCCGCCGTGCGGCGCACCAGCGGGAGCAGGGTGAGGAGTTCCTCGGCGGTGACGACGACGTTCGGCGCTGAGACCGACATGGCGGCGACGACCCGGCCGTCCGCGCCGCGGATGGGGGCGCCGACGCAGTTGATGGACTCCTCGTGGCCACCGAGGTCGGTGGCCCAGCCCTGTTCGCGCACCTTCTCCAACTCCCGCAGGAACGCTGCGGCGTTGGGGGTCGAACGGGCCGTGTACATGGGGTAGTCGAGCTTCTCCGCGAGGGCGCGGCGCTCGGCTTCGGAGAGGTCGGCGAGGAGCAGCTTGGCGACGGCGGCCACGGTGATGGCGACCGGCTTGCCGACGCGCGAGTACATGCGCACCGGGTAGCGGCTCTCGACCTTGTCGATGTAGAGGACCTCGTTCTCCGCGTACACCGCGAGGTGAACCGTGTGCCCGACCTTCTCGTTGAGTTCGACGAGGTGGGCGTGGGCGATCTCGCGGACGTCGAGGTTCTCGACGGCCTCCTGGGCGAGCGCGAAGAGGCGGGCGCCGAGGCGGTAGCGCTGGTCGGTCTGCCGGTAGACCAGGCCGTGCTCGTGGAGGGTGCGCAGCAGGCGCAGCGCCGTGGACTTGTGCACGCCCAGGCGGTCGGCGACCTGGCCCAGGTCGGCGGGCCCCTCGGCGAGCAGCGGCAGGATGCTGAGCGCGCGGTCGACGGTCTGGCTCATGGCGTACGTACCTCCTCTGCGGCCGGCCCGTCGGCGGCATCGGCTGCCGCCCAACCGGGGCCGACGTGCAGTGTCCCCCACCGCTCGGCGTCGAGGCCGACCAGGCGGTCCGCCCGGGCGCGGCTCGGGGGCGCGGCGAGGTCGCCGGGCTCGGTGAGGGCGACGGCGGCCCAGAGGTGGCCGTGCCGCAGCCGCTCGGCGGCGGGCAGTTCGCGCAGCGTGGCGGAGAGGAAGCCGGCGGCGAAGGCGTCGCCCGCGCCGACGGCGGCGACGACGTCGACGCGCGGGGAGGGCTCCTCGTGGCGTCCGTCGGCGTCGTACGCGACCGCGCCGTCGGCGCCGCGCTTGACGACGAGCAGGGCGGGCTCGGGGAGCGCCTCGCGGATCGCGTCGGGTCCGCCGGTGATGCCCCAGGCGTCCTCGGCCTCGTCGTCGCCGACGAACACGATGTCGGCGCCGCGCGCGAGTTCCAGGAGGACGTCGGGGCCCTCGGCGGAGCCGGACCACAGGCCGGGCCGGTAGTTGACGTCGAAGGAGACGAGGGGGCGGCCCGCGCGCGGAGCCGTCAGCTCGCGCAGCAGGTCGAGGCAGCCGGCGGAGAGCGCGGCGGTGATCCCGGACAGGTGCAGGATCCGGCCGGAGCGCAGCGCGTCCAGGTCCAGGTTCGAGGTGGACATGGCGGAGGCGGCGGACCCTGCGCGGTAGTAGGCGACCTCGTGGGCGGCGGTGGCGCGGTCGCCCGCGGTGCGGAAGTAGATGCCGGTGGGCCGGTGCAGGTCGCGGCGTACGGCTCCGGTGTCGACGCCGTACGCGCCGATGGCCTCCACGAGGTGGTCGCCGAAGCCGTCGGCGCCGACCCGGCTGACCCAGGCGGAGCGGTGCCCGGCGGCGGCGAGCACACACGCCACGTTGGACTCGGCGCCGCCGATCCCGCGATCGAACGAGGGCACGTCGGCGAGCCGCCCCGGCACGGTGGGCCGGAACGTGACCATGGACTCGCCGAGCGCGACTACATCGGCGCCATCGACGACATCGCCGGCGCTGGTCGGTACTGCGGGTCCGGTGGCGGTCACGGTGGGTCGCACTCCTCGCGGCAGGGGACTTCGGGCTCCGTTGACCCGACGTTGGCTCGGATGTTAGACAGCATGAAGCGACATACGCAATGACCGTTGCAAATGGTGCAACGGACTGCCTGGAGGAGGCGCCGTGACCGCCCAGAACGCCGAGAAGGCCGTCGAGCGCCGTACCGCTCGTCTTGAGGAGCTGGCGACGGAGCGGGTGGACTTCCGCTTCAAGGGGCTGCCCCCCGAGGCGGACGGCGCGACGGTCGGCGAGCTGGCCGCCCGCCGCCTGAACCTCTTCACGGACGGCTTCACCACGCCCGTCCTCGCCCTGTCCGCCGAGCGCCTGGAGCACAACCTCGCGCTCATGGAGACCTACTCGGCCCGGCACGGCCTCGCGTTCGCCCCGCACGGCAAGACGTCGATGGCCCCGCAGCTCTTCCACCGGCAGCTGGAGCACGGCGCGTGGGGCATCACCCTCGCGGTCCCCCACCAGGTGCGCGTGGCACGGGAGTTCGGCATCGACCGGATCTTCGTGGCGAACGAGGTCGTCGACCCGGCGGCGCTGCGCTGGCTCTCCAAGGAGCTGGACGCGAATCCCTCCTTCCGCTTCATCTGCTACGTCGACTCCGTGCACGGCGTCGAGCTGATGCAGGCCGCCCTGACCGAGGCGGGCGCGAACCGCCCGGTCGACGTCGTGGTGGAGCTGGGCGCGGGCGACGCCGCGCGCACCGGTGCCCGCACCGAGGCGGACTGCGCGGCGATCGCCGACGCGGTGGCGGCCGCGGACAGGCTGCGGCTCGTGGGTGTCGCCGGATACGAGGGCGAGGTGCCCGACGCGGACGGCGAGCGGGTGCGCGCCTGGCTGCGCCGACTGGTCGCGCTGGCCGCGGAGTTCGACAAGGCGGGCCGTTTCGCCGGCCTCGACGAGATCGTGGTGAGCGCGGGCGGCTCCGCGTGGTTCGACGCGGTGGCGGACGTGTTCGCGGAGATCCCCGAACTGGGCGCCCCCGTCCTGAAGTTGCTGCGCTCGGGCGCGTACGTCTCGCACGACGACGGGCACTACCGGCACCTCACCCCGTTCAACCGGGTCCCGGAGGAGGGCGCCCTCGAGCCGGCGTTCCGGCTGTGGGCGCAGTTCGTCTCGCGGCCGAACGAGGGGCAGGCGTTCACCAACGCGGGCAAGCGGGACGCCGCGTACGACATCGACCTGCCGGAGGCGCAGGTCGTGCGGGACGCGCGGACGGGCGAGGTCCGTGAGGCCTCAGGCGTGACCGTGTCGGGGCTCTCCGACCAGCACGGGTGGGTTCGCACTGAGCCGGGCGCGGACGTCGAGGTGGGCGACTGGCTCGGCATGGGTCTTTCGCACCCGTGCACGTCCTTCGACAAGTGGCAGCTGATCCCCCTGGTGGAGTCCGACGGCACGGTCGTCGACTACATCCGCACGTACTTCTAACCAGTCCGCGGCCGACGCCTTACGGGCGTCGGCCGCACCCGACTTGGGCAATCGCCGCCTTGGGCGGCGGGTGGGCAGGGCGACCCCCGGCGCCGCGCGCCGACACGACGGCCCCACCACGGCACCGCCACGGGGCTCCGCCCCGGACCCCGCTGCTCAATCGCCGCAGGGGCTTGAATTGAGAGAGGCACCCCAAATGGACCTGGTCATCCGCGACGCGCGCGTCATCGACGGCAGCGGCAGCGCTTCGTACCGAGCCGACGTGGCCGTCACGGACGGCCGGATCGCCGAGATCCGACGCGAGGGAGACGGCCCCCGCCCCACCGCGGAGCGCACCGTCGAGGCGGACGGCCTCGCCCTCTCCCCCGGCTTCATCGACATGCACGCGCACAGCGACCTCGCCGTGCTCCGCGACCCGGACCACAGCGCGAAGGCCGCCCAGGGCGTCACCCTCGAAGTCCTCGGCCAGGACGGCCTGTCCTACGCCCCCGTCGACGACCGCACCCTCGCCCAGGTCCGCCAGGCCATCACCGGCTGGAACGGCGACGGCTCGGACATCGACTTCGACTGGCGCACCGTCGGCGAGTACCTCGACCGCATCGACCGCCAGGGCATCGCGGTCAACGCCGCGTACCTCATCCCGCAGGGCACCGTCCGGATGTACGCGGTCGGCTGGGACGACCGGGACGCGACGCCGGCCGAGCTGGAGCGGATGAAGCAGCTCGTCGCCGAGGGCATGGAGCAGGGCGCCGTCGGCATGTCCTCCGGCCTCACCTACACCCCGGGCATGTACGCGAAGGACGCCGAACTCACCGAGCTGTGCCGGGTGGTGGCCCAGTACGACGGCTACTACTGCCCGCACCACCGCAGTTACGGCGCCGGCGCCCTCGACGCGTACCGGGAGATGGTGGAGCTGACCCGCACCGCGGGCTGCTCCCTGCACCTCGCGCACGCCACCATGAACTTCGGCGTGAACAAGGGCAAGGGCGTCGACCTGCTGGCGCTCCTCGACCAGGCCATCGCGGACGGCGCCGACATCAGCCTGGACACGTACCCGTACACCCCGGGCGCGACCACGCTCGTGGCGATGCTGCCGAGCTGGGCCAACGAGGGCGGCCCCGACGCCACGCTCGCCCGCCTCAAGGACGACGGCACCGCCGAGCGGATCCGCCACCACGTCGAGGAGATCGGCGCCGACGGCTGTCACGGCGTGCCGATCGAGTGGGACAAGATCGAGATCTCGGGCGTCTCCGACCCGGGCCTGGCCTCGTGCGTCGGCAAGACCGTCGCGCAGGCCGCCGCCGAGCGCGGCGAGGCCCCCTGGGTCACCGCCCGCCGCCTGCTGATCAACGACAACCTCGGCTCGTCGATCCTTCAGCACGTGGGTCACGAGGACAACGTCCGCGCGATCATGCAGCACTCCGTGCACACCGGCGGCAGCGACGGCATCCTCCAGGGCTACAAGCCGCACCCGCGCGCGTACGGCACGTTCCCGCACTACCTCGGCCACTACGCCCGCGACCTGGGCGTCATGTCCCTGGAGGAGACGGTCGCCCATCTGACCTCGCGTCCGGCGGCCCGGCTGCGGCTCCCCGACCGCGGCCTGGTCCGCGAGGGGTACCGCGCCGACCTGGTCCTGTTCGACCCGGAGACGGTCGCCGCGGGCTCCACGTTCGAGGCGCCGCGCACGCTGCCGGTCGGCATCCCGCACGTGCTCGTCGACGGGCAGTTCGTGGTCGAGGACGGCAAGCGTACGGACGTCCTCGCGGGCCGCTCGGTGCGCAGGACCGTCTGATCACCGCACCTCGTTGATCACCGCACCCCGTGCGGCCGGAACTGGACGCTGATCCGGCCTCCGGCCGCACGCGCGGACTTGGGGATCGCGTGCTCCCAGGTCCGCTGGCAGGACCCGCCCATGACGATCAGGTCGCCGTGACCGAGTGATCTGCGCACGACCGGACCGCCGCCTCCGACCGGCCGCAGCGCCAGGTCGCGCGGCGTGCCCACCGACAGGATCGCGACCATCGTGTCCTCGCGGGCGCCGCGCCCGATCCGGTCGCCGTGCCAGGCGACGCTGTCCCGGCCGTCCCGGTAGTAGCACAGGCCCGCCGTACTGAACGGCTCGCCCAACTCCCGCGCGTAGTGCGCGGACAGCGCGTCGCGCGCCGTGTCGAGCACGGGGTGCGGCAGCCGCTCCCCCGCCCCGTAGAACCTCAGCAGCCGCGGCACGTCGACCATCCGCTCGTACATCTGCCGCCGCTCGGCCTTCCACGGCACGCCGCCCGCGAGCCGTTCGTACAGTTCGTCGGCCCCGCTCAGCCAGCTCGGCAGCACGTCGATCCAGGCCCCGTCGCCGAGCACGGTGCGCCGCACGGCGTCGAGCGGCCCGAGCACCGCCTCCTCCGCCTGGTCGAACAGCGATCCCTGAAGCATGCCTCCACCGTAGCGAATGTTTCGAACATACGCGCGAATGAGCACGTCGTGTCGTCCGTCGGGGGAAGGGCGTGGCCCATCTCACCCGCCCCGCGGACCCGCCGCATCAAAGCCGCGGCCACCCCGGAACCCGCCGTTCCGGAGGTATCCGGCACCCCGTGCCACCGCTTCCGAAACCCGCGCCGCCCGCACCCCTCCACCGGCCGACAAACGGTGCGCGGCATCCCGAAACGCGGCCGTAAAGTTTGGGGATGCAGCTCATCCAGTCGACCAAGCTCTCCAACGTCTGCTACGAGATCCGGGGCCCGGTTCTCGAGGAAGCGATGCGGCTGGAGGCGGCAGGGCACCGCATCCTGAAGCTCAACACCGGCAACCCGGCGGCGTTCGGCTTCGAGTGCCCGCCCGAGATCCTCGAGGACATGCTCCGCAACCTCGGGGACGCGCACGGCTACGGCGACGCGAAGGGCCTGCTCGCCGCCCGCCGCGCGGTGATGATGCACTACCAGATCCTCGGCGTGGAGACCGACGTCGAGCACGTCTTCATCGGCAACGGCGTCTCCGAGCTGATCGTGATGGCCATGCAGGGCCTGCTCGACGACGGCGACGAGGTACTCGTCCCGGCCCCCGACTACCCGCTGTGGACCGCGGCCGTCTCGCTCTCCGGCGGCACCGCCGTGCACTACCGCTGCGACGAGCAGTCGGACTGGATGCCGGACCTCGCCGACATCGAGCGCAAGGTGACCGACCGCACCAAGGCGATCGTCATCATCAACCCCAACAACCCCACCGGCGCCGTCTACAGCGACGAGATGCTGCGCGGCATCACCGACATCGCCCGCCGCCACAACCTCCTCGTCTGCTCCGACGAGATCTACGACAAGATCCTCTACGACGGCGCCACGCACACCCCGACCGCCGCCATCGCGCCGGACCTGATGACGCTCACCTTCAACGGCATGTCGAAGGCGTACCGGGTGGCCGGCTACCGCGTCGGCTGGATGGCGATCTCCGGCCCGCGCGCGCACGCGGAGTCGTACATCGAGGGCCTGACCATCCTGGCGAACATGCGCCTGTGCGCGAACATGCCCGGCCAGCACGGCGTCGTCGCGGCGCTCAGCGGACGCCAGACGGTCAACGATCTGGTGCTGCCCGGCGGACGCCTCAAGGAGCAGCGGGACGTCGCCCACGAGCTGCTCACGCAGATCCCGGGCGTGACGTGCGTGAAGCCCAAGGGAGCCCTGTACCTCTTCCCGCGGCTCGACCCGAAGGTCTTCAAGGTCAAGGACGACCGGCAGATGGTCCTCGACCTGCTGCGGGCCGAGAAGATCATGGTGGTGCACGGCACCGGCTTCAACTGGCCGGAGCCCGACCACTTCCGCGTCGTCACGCTGCCCGACACCCGGCAGCTGACCGAGGCGGTCACCCGGATCGGGAACTTCCTGGACGGCTACAGCCAGCCGTGACGCCGGCCGTCGCGCCGGTGGTGACACTCCTACTTTGGACAGGTTCTAGTTTAGACAGAATCTAAGGTACGATGGAGGCCAAGCTGACACGCATGCCCTGGAGGCCTCCCATGTACGAGCCGATCCGCACCAAGTCGGTCCACTCGACGGCGGCCGACAGCGGCGAGTTCCCGCACCGCTCCCGCGAGGAGGAGCTGGACATCCAGCTCGCCGGCCATCTGGCCGCGCTCCTCGCCGTGACGGACGAACTGCGCCACCTCACCCCGGGGGACGACCTGGACGAGGCGGCGGAGGCGCTGGCCGCGCAGGTGGCGCGGCTGCGCGGGGGCCTGATGCCGGTCCGCGCGTCGGTGGCCGCCGCGATCCACGAACCCGGCCTCGACGCGCTGCACCAGCGGGCGCACGCCCTCGCGGGCCGCGCCCTGGTGGTCGCCGCCTCGCGGGCCGACACCGCCGCCGCGATCCTGGCGGCGCAGCGCATGGAGGCCCACGCACTCGTCGCTGCCTAGCCACAACCGAGTGGGCCCCCGCACGCGGCGCGTGCGGGGGCCCACTCGGTTGTTCCGCCCGTCAGCCGAGCCGGTCCACGAGCTTGCGGTACTCGTCCCACAGCTCCGTCGGGGTGTGGTCGCCGAACGTGTTGAGGTGCGCGGGAACCAGCGACGCCTCGTCGCGCCAGGCTTCCTTGTCCACCGTCAACAGGAAGTCCAGGTCGGCGTCGGCCAGTTCGAGGCCGTTCGTGTCCAGGGACTCCTTGGTCGGCAGGATGCCGATCGGCGTCTCGACGCCCTCGGCGCGGCCGTCGAGGCGGTCCACGATCCACTTCAGGACGCGGGAGTTCTCACCGAAGCCGGGCCACACGAACTTGCCGTCCGCGTTCTTCCGGAACCAGTTGACGTAGTAGATCTTCGGGAGCTTGGTGGCGTCCTTGTCGGCACCGACCTTCACCCAGTGCGCCATGTAGTCGCCCATGTTGTAGCCGCAGAAGGGCAGCATGGCGAAGGGGTCGCGGCGCAGCTCGCCGACCTTGCCCTCGGCGGCGGCGGTCTTCTCGGAGGCCACGTTCGCGCCGAGGAAGACGCCGTGGTTCCAGTCGAAGGACTCGGTGACCAGCGGCACTGCCGAGGCGCGGCGGCCGCCGAAGAGGATCGCCGAGATCGGCACGCCCTTCGGGTCCTCCCACTCGGGCGCGATGATCGGGCACTGCGACGCGGGCGTGGTGAAGCGCGCGTTGGGGTGCGCGGCCGGGACGCCCGACTCCGGGGTCCAGGAGTTGCCCTTCCAGTCGGTGAGGTGCGCCGGGGTCTCCTCGGTCATCCCCTCCCACCAGATGTCGTTGTCGTCGGTGAGCGCGACGTTCGTGAAGACCGAGTTGCCCCACAGGGTCTTCATGGCGTTGGCGTTGGTGTGCTCGCCGGTGCCGGGCGCGACGCCGAAGAAACCGGCCTCGGGGTTGATCGCGTAGAGCCGGCCGTCCTCGCCGAACCGCATCCAGGCGATGTCGTCACCGATCGTCTCGACGGTCCAGCCGGAGATCGTGGGCTCCAGCATCGCGAGATTCGTCTTGCCACAGGCGCTCGGGAAGGCGGCGGCGACGTACTTCGACTCACCGGTCGGCGGGGTGAGCTTGAGGATCAGCATGTGCTCGGCGAGCCAGCCCTCGTCGCGCGCCATGACGGACGCGATGCGCAGGGCGTAGCACTTCTTGCCGAGCAGGGCGTTGCCGCCGTAGCCGGAGCCGTACGACCAGATCTCGCGGTCCTCGGGGAAGTGCGAGATGTACTTCGTGGAGTTGCACGGCCACGGCACGTCCGCCTCGTCGGGACCCAGCGGGGCGCCCAGCGTGTGCACGGCCTTCACGAAGAAGCCGTCCTCGCCCAGCTCGTCGAGGACCGGCTGGCCCATCCGGGTCATCGTGCGCATGGAGACGGCCACGTAGGCCGAGTCGGTGATCTCGACGCCGATCGCGGACAGCGGCGAGCCGAGCGGCCCCATGCAGAACGGGACGACGTACATGGTCCGTCCGCGCATCGAGCCGCGGAAGATCCCCCCGTTCCCCTCGTTGCCCCGGAAGATCTCCCGCATCTCGGCGGGGGCCTTCCAGTGGTTCGTGGGGCCGGCGTCCTCCTCCTTCTCGGAGCAGATGTACGTACGGTCCTCGACCCGCGCGACATCGGACGGGTCGGAGGCGGCGTAGTACGAGTTGGGGCGCTTGATGGGGTCGAGCTTCTTGAACGTGCCCTTCTCGACGAGCTCCTCGGCGAGGCGCTCGTACTCGGCCTCGGAGCCGTCGCACCAAACCACACGGTCCGGCTGCGTGAGTTCTGCGATCTCGTTGACCCACGAGATCAGTTCCTGGTGCTTGGTCGGGAGGGTGTCCAGGGAGGGAGCCGCGATGTCGCGCGCCACGATCGCTCCTAAATGAGGGGTTCTGAGGTTGATGCCCCGTGGGGGCTGCGACCCGGACGCTGCGCCTCCCAGTCCACTGGAGCTCAGTGGGCGCTCATCCGGTGCCGACCGCACTCATTTGATCATCCGACCGAAACGCCCATCTGTCCAGGGGGCCTCACAAGTGAGCGAAGTGAGCATCGCCACTCGACCGGTCCGTTACCTACGGTCGCGTAGGTACCATGCGGGGATGAGCGTCGCCACCGAGCAGCCCGAAGTGCCCGCCGTCCAGCCGACCGCACTGAAGCCGAGACTGCGCGGCTGGCTGCACGCGGGGATGTTCCCCGCCGTGCTGATCTCGGGCCTCTTCCTCACGGCTCTCGCCGACTCGACGCGCGGCCGCGTCGCGTGCGGGATCTTCGTCCTCACAGCCTGCCTGCTGTTCGGCGTGAGCGCGCTCTACCACCGCGGCAACTGGGGGCCGCGCGCCGGCGGCGTACTGCGCCGTCTGGACCACGCGAACATCTTCCTGATCATCGCCGGCACGTACACGCCGCTGACGATGCTGCTGCTGCCTGGCACCAAGGGGCAGTGGCTGCTGTGGGGCATCTGGGCGGCGGCCGCGGCGGGGATCATCTTCCGCGTCTTCTGGGTCGGCGCCCCGCGCTGGCTCTACACGCCCTGCTACATCGCGATGGGCTGGGCCGCGGTCTTCTTCCTGCCGGACTTCATGCGCACGGGCGGCATCGCGGTGCTCGTCCTGGTGATCGTCGGCGGCCTGCTCTACAGCGCGGGCGGCGTCATCTACGGCATCAAGCGCCCGAACCCCTCACCGCGCTGGTTCGGCTTCCACGAGGTCTTCCACTCGCTGACCCTGGCGGCGTTCGTCGTGCACTACGTCGGCATCTCACTGGTGGCGTACCAGCACGGCTGACACTCACCCCTCCCCCTCACACCCAGGCCGCGGCCCACCAGCCGCGGCCTTTTCGCGCGCCCGATCGGCTTGATTTCGAAGGAGACTCGTAATTGACAGACACTAGAAATTGAGAGTTACTGTCATTTCATGGCTACTGTCACTCAGCACATGGAGCCGCGCCCCGCCCCGAGGCGCTGGTGGGCCCTGGGGGCCCTGGTCGCGAGCATGCTCGTGCTCGGCTTCGACATGACGATCCTCAACGTCTCGCTGCCCACGATCGCCGGAGACCTCGGCGCCACCACGGGCCAGCAGCAGTGGATGGCGGACGCGTACATCGTGGTGTTCGCCGCGCTGATGCTCCCGGCGGGACTGCTCGGCGACCGGTTCGGGCGGCGCCGGATGCTGATCGGCGGGCTCGGCGTCTTCCTCGCGGCGTCCGTCGTGGGCGCGCTCGCGAGCGATGTGACCTGGGTGATCGTGGCCCGCGCGCTGATGGGGGTCGGCGGCGCGTTCGTCATGCCGCTCGCGATGTCGGTGATCCCCTCGCTCTTCGCGCGCGAGGAGCAGACGAAGGCCATCGGCGCCATCTCGGCGGCCTCCGCCCTCGGCCTGCCGCTCGGCCCGATCGTCGGCGGCTGGCTGCTCGACCACTTCTGGTGGGGCGCGGTCTTCGTGCTCAACGTGCCGATGGTCGCGATCGGCATCACCGCCTGCCTGTTCCTGCTCCCCGAGAGCCGGGACCCGGCCGCCCCGAAGGTCGACGCCCTCTCCACGGCGCTCACCACGCTCGGCCTCGGCGCCCTCATCTACGCGATCATCGAGGGCCCCGAGAAGGGCTGGTCGAGCGTCGTGGTCATCGGCGGGTTCCTGGCGGCCGTCGTGCTGATCGGCGCGCTGGTGCTGCGCGAGCGGCGCGTCGAGCGCCCCATGCTCGACCTCACGCTCCTCGCCCACCGCGGCTTCCTCACCAACACCCTGGCGGCGACGCTCGGCATGTTCATCCTGGCCGGCCTGCTGTTCCTGCTGCCGCAGTACCTCCAGGCGGTGCTCGGCATCGACTCGTTCGGCACCGGTGTGCGGATCGTGCCGATGATGGGCGGAATGCTGCTCGCGGCGAAGCTGGCGGGGCCCCTGGTCACCAAATTCGGCGCGCGGGCCGTGGTCTGCACGGCTCTGGTGGTCCTCGCCTTCGCCGCGTTCCTCGGGGCGCGCACCACCGTCGACTCCGGGTACGGCTTCACGGCGCTGTGGCTGTCGATCGCCGGGGTCGGCGTGGCCTTCGCCATGATCCCCGCGATGGGCGGCGCCATGGCCGCGCTCTCCAAGGACCAGGCAGGTCGCGGCTCGGGCCTGCTGTCCACGGTGCGGCAGACCGGCAGCGCGCTCGGCGTGGCCCTGCTCGGCGCCGTCCTCTCCGGCGCGTACACGGCCAAGCTCGGCACGGCGGGGCTGCCCGGGGCGGCGGCGGACGCGGCCCGCGACTCGGTGATCGGCGCACACGTCGTCGCGGCGAAGCTCGGCGATCCGGCGCTCACGGCCTCGGCGAACAGCGCGTTCGTCCACGGCATGAACCTGGCCCTCGCCGTCATCGGCATCGTCGCCCTGGCCGCGGCGCTCCTGACGGCGGTGCTGCTGCCCGGCCCCGCCGAGGCCGGCCCCGCCCCCGCCCCGGAGGTGGTCCCGCTCGGCACCGATGCCTGAGAATGAGCGCCATGGCGGCCTCAGCACAGCGGCCCGCGGAGCCCAGGATCGGGCTCCGCGAGCGCAAGAAGATCAAGACCAGGACGGCGATCCGTGAGGCGACGTACCGCCTGATCATGGATCAGGGGTACGACGCGACGACGGTCGAGCAGATCGCCGAGGCCGCCGACGTGTCGCCGTCCACGGTCTTCCGCTACTTCCCGACCAAGGAGGACATCGTCCTCACGGACGAGTTCGACCCGATCCTGGAACGGGAGCTGCTGAAGCGGCCCCAGGACGAATCGATCGTCGACTCCGTGCGGCACGTCGTCGACCGCAGCCTGGAAATCGCCTTCGCGGACGAGGACCCCGAGGTCACCCGGCTGCGGATGCGCCTCCAGGTGGAGACGCCCGCGGTCCGCTCCCGAATGATGGAGTCCATGTCGGTGACCGGCAGGCTGATGTGCCGGGTCATCGCCGAGCGCACCGGCCGGGACGCCGCCGACCTCGAAGTCCGGGTCTACGCCATGGCGCTGGTCGGTGCCCTGATGCAGGCCACGATGTACTGGGCCGAGCACGACCACAAGGGCGACCTGCGCGAGCTCGTGCTGCGCGCCCTCGACACGGTGCAGCACGGGCTCTGACGTCCGCGGCCCCGCTACGCCTGCGTCTCCCCCAGCATCCGCTTCAGCTCCTCCGCGTCGGTCACCGGCGCGTCGCACACGAAGTGGCGGCAGACGTAGGCCGCCTCCCGCCCGTCGACGAGCGGCCGGTCGGCCAGCAGCGGCAGTTCGTCGCTGCCCTCCTCACCCGCCGCGACGACGGCCCCGGGAGCGGTCCCGGTGAGCGCCGCGTGGTGCAGCCGCCCCCCGGCCTCCCCCACGACCGCGATCTCGCGCGGACCGTCGAGCAGCGCCTCGGCGACCGCCAGCCCGTTCCCGATGAACCGCGGCGCCCGCGGGCCCAGCGCTTTGACGACGCCGAGGGCGCGCTCGGCGGCGGTGCGGTGCGGCTCGGAGCCGGTGTGCGCGGCGTACGACAGGAGGGCGCCCGCCGCGGCGCTCCAGCCGGAGGGCGTCGCGTTGTCGGTCGGGTCCTGGGGGCGACGAATGAGCTGCTCGGCGTCGGACGCGGTGTCGTAGAGCGCGCCGCTCTCCGGGTCCGTGAACCGGTCGATGACGTGGTCGAGCAGGAACCCGGCGAACTCCAGCCAGACGCCCTCGCCGGTCACGGACGCGAGCGCGAGGAAGCCCTCGGCGACGTCGGAGTAGTCCTCGAGGACACCCGCGTTGGCCCCGACGCGCCCGTCCTTGCTGGTCCGCGCGAGCCTGGCGAGCGGGTCCATGTGCAGGCGGACGAGCAGGTCGCCCGCGCACACGGCGGCGTCCACGAGGTCCTGGCGGCCGAAGTACGCGCCCGTCTCGGCGAGCGCGGCGATCGCCAGCCCGTTCCACGCGGCGACGACCTTGTCGTCCCGGCCGGGGGCGGGCCGCCGGGACCTGGCCTCGCGCAGCCGCTCCCGGATCCGCTCGGTCTGCCCGGCGTCGAACACCCCGTCCTCCTGCGGAAGCTGGAGCACGGAGGCGCCCTCCTCGAAGGTGCCCTCGGCCGTGACGCCGTAGTAGCGGGCGGCAGCCTCCGCGTCGGCCTCACCGAGCACCTCGCCGAGCTGCTGCGGCGTCCACACGTAGTACGCGCCCTCGACGTGCTTCCCGCTGACCGGGTCCTCGCTGTCGGCGTCGAGCGCGGACGCGAACCCGCCTTCGTTGGTCCGCAGCTCGCGCACCATGAAATCGGCGGTCTCCAGAGCGACCCGCTTGGCCAGTTCGGAACCGGTGGAGCGCCACAGATGCGCATACGCACGGCACAACAGCGCGTTGTCGTACAGCATCTTCTCGAAGTGCGGCACCGTGAACTCCCGGTCCACGGAGTACCGCGCGAACCCGCCGCCGAGCTGGTCGTAGATCCCGCCGCGCGCCATCCGCTCGCAGGTGTCCACGGCCATCTGCAGCGCGCCCTCCGCACCGGTACGCGCGTGGTGCCGCAGCAGGAACTCGATCACCATGGACGGCGGGAACTTGGGCGCGCCGCCGAAGCCGCCGTACGTCGCGTCGTACTCGCGCGTGAGCCCGAGCAGCGCCTGCGCCAGCTCGTTCTCGCCCGGCAAATCCGTGTTCCCGTACGGCAGTTCCCTCGCGGCCAGATCGGCGGTGATCTTCCCCGCGACCTCGGTGACCTCACCGTGCCGCTCGGTCCAGGCGTCCCGTACGCCGTGCAGGACCTGCGTGAACGAGGGCATGCCGTGGCGCGGCTCGGGCGGGAAGTACGTACCGAAGTAGAACGGCTCGGCGTCCGGCGTCAGGAACACGGTCATGGGCCAGCCGCCCTGCCCGGTGGCGGCCTGCACGGCCTCCATGTAGACGGCGTCGACGTCGGGGCGCTCTTCGCGGTCGACCTTGATGTTGACGAAGTTCTCGTTGAGGACGGCGGCGGTGGCCTGGTCCTCGAAGGATTCGTGAGCCATTACATGGCACCAGTGACAGCTCGAATACCCGACGCTGAGCAGCACCGGCACCCCGCGCCGCTGCGCCTCCGCGAAGGCCTCGGCCGACCAGGGCCACCAGTCCACCGGGTTGTCGGCGTGCTGGAGGAGGTAGGGGGACGTCTCATGGGCCAGTCGGTTCGGCATGTCTCCCATCCTCGCTCATGGTGGTGCGGGTCGCGTCTCTGATCGCCGGGACCCTCGCGCCGACACCCCATACGCAGCACACTTGACCCCGTACTGTCGCCACCGGAGGGGGACCGAAGATGCGGGACAGCCATCGGGCGGAAGCCGAGAGGCTGTTGGCTCGGGCCGTGGAGGAAGAGGTCAGGCGTTCGGGCGGGCGCGCGGACGGGGCCGTGCTGCTGTCGCGGGCGAAGGGTGCGCTCGACGCGATGGGGCGCAGTGCGGCGGACGAGTACGACGCGTTCACGCGGGCCCTCGACGAGGCGGACGCGGGGCGGATGACGTTCGGGCAGCGGTTTGCCAAGGAGGGCGGGTCAACTCCGTTGATGGTGGCGGGCATTGGTGCCGTGACCGCCTGTGTGGCGGATCTGGTGCTGGGCGCCGGGACCGGGACGGCCGTGGGCGCGGGGGTCGCCGTCGCCGTGCTGGGGTCGGCCGCGACCGTCGCGAAGGTGACCGCTTCGCACGTGCCGGCCGCGAGCCGCAGCGCCGGGGCGCGCAATCAGCCGGGCGGGCCCGAGCAGCTGCGGTTGCAGTGGCTGACCGCGCTGGAGGTGCGGGGCATCAGGCCGTTCCTCGATCAGCAGCGGGTGCTCGCCGCGGGCACCGGTACGTCGAGGAAGACGGTGGGGCCGCAGCTGCGGCGGACGGACAAGAGTGCGGCGGCGCGGCGGCGGAGCGTTCTTGAGCAGTCGTTCGGGCAACTGCCGGAGCCCGAGGGGCCGTTCGCGGGGCGGCGGGTCGCCATGTCGCAGATCGCGCAGTGGGTGCACGCGGCGCGGGCCAGCACCGAGACCCGGCCGACCGTGGTGGTGCTGCACGGAGACCCGGGCGCCGGGCGTACGACGCTGGCGGTGCGGGCGGCGCACGAGTTGCGGGACCAGTTCCGCGGGGCGTGCGTGGTGGATCTGCGCGGCGACCGCCCGGACACCCCGCCGCTGCCGACGCGGGACGCGCTGCTGCATCTGCTGAACCGGCTGGGCGCGCCGCGCGAGCAACTGCTCTTTCGTGAGCGGGCCTCGCAGGAGCAGCAGGTCAAGCGGCTCAGCGAGTTGTACCACCAGCATCTGACCGGGCTGCCGGTGACGATCGTGCTGGACGACGCGGCGAGCGCCGAGCAGGTCCGCACGCTCGTCCCTGAGCGTTCCGACAGCCTGGTGATCGTGACCTCGCGCGAGCCCCTCGATCTCGGCGACGACACTCCCGCGTGGGTGCACCATCTGCCGGTCCGGGCGCTGGACGCGGCGGGCGCGGAGGAGCTGCTGCGGGACGCGGCGGAGGACGCGAGCGGCCCGTACGACGCCGAATCCTCGGACGCCGTACGGGAGTTGTGCGGCGGCCTGCCGCTGGCGCTGCGTGTCGCGGGTTCGGCGATCGGGCCGCGTACGACGCGTCGGCTCGCCGCGGACCTTGCCGCGTACGGTCCCGTGGACCCGGTCGAGCGGGTGCTGTGGCTGCGCTACACCGATCAGTCCGAGCAGGGCAGGCGGCTGTTGCGGCGGCTCGCGCTCGCCGGGCGCGCCTCGCTCGGTGCGGCGGCCGCGGCGGCGCTGCTGGCCACCACCACCGCGGAGGCGAAGCGGTATCTGACGGCGCTGGCGGGGGCCGGGCTCGTCGACCATGTGCGCGGCAGCCGCTACCGCCTGCACGATCTCGTGCGCGCCTTCGCGCAGGCCCGGCTCGCGGACGAGGAGGAGCCGGCGGAGCGGACGGCCGCGCAGGAGCGGCTGATCCAGAATTACGCGGATCTGGCGGACTCGGTGATCCGCCTGGTCGACGGCAACATGTCGACGCGCGCGGGCCAGACGGGGCCGCACGGCTTCACGTCCCTGGACGCGGCGCTGCGCTGGCTGGACGACGAGTCGAGCTTCATCACGGCGGCGCTGCGGCACGCGGAGGGCGTCAACCAGGACGCGGTGCTCGGCCTGCTCGGCGCGCTGTGCGACTACTGTCTGCTGCGCGGCGACCTGTACCGCCTGGGCGAGATCCAGGAGCTGACGCAGTCGATCGACCAGGGGCTGCTCATGCGCTCGGTCCAGTGGCGCACGGGCATCGCGGCCCGCCAGCTCGGCGAGCTGGACAAGGCGCGTACGACGCTGACCTCGGTGGTCGACCTGTACCGCGAGGCGCACCACAGGGCGGGCGAGGGCCGCGCGCTGTGCTCCCTCGGCATCACCCTGCACCACCAGGGCCAACTCGGCGAGGCGGCGGCCAAGTTGAGGCAGGCGCTGGATCTGCAGACGACGCCGGAGACGAAGGGCGACCGCGGCTGGACGCTGCACGCGCTGGCGGCGGTCGAGCGCGACCGGGCGAACGTACGCATGTCGCTGGCCCTGCTGACCGACGCGTTCGCGCTGCACCGCGAGAACGAGTCGCTGCACGGTGAGGCGTGGGCGCACTTCCAGCTCGGTCAGCTGTGCCTGCGGATGGGCAATGTGCCGCGCGCGGAGGACGAGCTGCGGACCGCGCTCGACCTGTACGGGCAGACCCGCGACGGCCGTGGCCAGGCCTGGGCGCTGACCGAGCTGGCGCGTGCCCGGCTCATCGACGGCGAGCCGTCCGCGGCGGCCGACGGGCTGCGCCAGGCGGCCTCCCGGCACCGTGAGAACGAGGACGCGCGCGGTGAGGCGTGGACGTACTACTACCTGGGCCAGGCCCTGGAGGAGACGGGCGACCTCGACAAGGCGGTGCGGGAGCTGGAGCGTTCGCGCACGATGTTCTCGCGGATGCGTGACGTGTACGGGCTGGCCTGCGCGCGGCACCATTCGGCGCGGGTGACGCGCGACGAGCGGGCGGCGCAGACGGGCTCGCTCAGGAATTCCGGCTTCGCGCGCCAGCTCCTGGTCGACGCGCGCGCCGACTTCCAGCGCATCGGGGTGCCGCACGGCGAGGGGTGGACGTGTCTGGAGCTCGCGGTGGTCGACGCGGGCAACGCGCGACTCGCGCAGGCGATGGAGCTGTGCGAGGAGGCGGCGGCCGTCTTCGCCGGGTACGAGGACCGCAGGGGCGAGGACTGGGCGACGTTCCTGCGCTGCACGCTGCTCCCGTACGCCTCGCCCGGCGGTTCGGAGGTCGGCACGGCGGTCGCGCAGGAGGAGCTGTCGCAGCTCGCCGCCGCCACGCATCCGGCCCGCGACGGCAAGCTCGACGACTACGTGGAGGCGTACCAGCTGCTCCTGGAGCGGGGCGTGGACCTGGACGCGGGCTGGCAGGCCTGGCGTCTCGGCATGGTGCCGAGCCGGCATTCGCGGGACGTGATGGGCGTCGCCGAGCAGGCGCAGCGCTCGTAGCCCGCGCCCGCCCCGCGCAGCACCCATGGCCGCGCCCGCCCCGCCCTGAACATGACAGGCCGGGGCGCGCGGCGGACAGCAGGACGGCCCCGCGCGCTCTCGTGCGCGGGGCCGGCGGCGGGTTCAGGCGGGCTTCTGCCCGGCGTCCTTGCCGCTCGTCGCACCGGCGGGCTCGCTCGCACCGGCGGGCTCGTCCGACTTCTCCTTGAAGTCGACCTTGCCCATGTGCTTGTTCATCGACTTCATCAGGCCCCACACCGCGACGGCCATCACGGCGAAGACGATGAAGCCGAGCACGCCCGGAGTCACCTTGTTCTCGTCGACCTCCTTGGCGGCAAGGGGGACGAGATGGGTCAATGCCAGATTCGCGTTCACATCAGGCATTGTGTCGGATGCCCGCGAAGAGGTCGTCCTCGGGGAGGGAGGTATCGACGAGCGACTTCGCGAGCTCGTACTCCTCGGTCGGCCAGACCTCCTGCTGGATGTCCATCGGGACGCGGAACCAGCCGCCGTCAGGGTCGATCTGCGTGGCGTGCGCGATCAGCGCCTTGTCGCGGATCCCGAAGAAGTCGGCGCAGGGAATGTGCGTGGTCAGCGTGCGCTCGGTGCGCGCCATGTCGTCCCAGCGCTTGAGCCAGTCCCCGTACGGGGAGTCCATGCCGCGGCCGAGCAGCGCGTTGTGGAGCGCCTCGGTGCGGGGCCGGTTGAAGCCCTGGTTGTAGTAGAGCTTCTTCGGCTGGAAGACGGGGCCGAACTCGGCCTCGGGGTACTTCTCGGCGTCGGCCGCGCCCTCGAAGGCCACCATCGTGATCTTGTGGGTCATGATGTGGTCGGGGTGCGGGTAGCCGCCGTTCTCGTCGTACGTCGTGATGACCTGCGGACGGAACGAGCGGATCTGCTTGACCAGGGCGCCGGCCGCGTGGTCGACGTCCTCGAGGGCGAAGCAGCCCTCGGGCAGCGGCGGCAGCGGGTCGCCCTCGGGCAGCCCCGAGTCGACGAAGCCCAGCCAGTCCTGCTTGACGCCGAGGATCTCGCGCGCCTCGTCCATCTCCTTGCGGCGCACCTCCCGAATGTTCTCCTCGACGTACTTGTCGCCCTGGAGCTTCGGGTTGAGGATGGAGCCGCGCTCGCCGCCCGTGCAGGTCACGACGTGCACGTCCACCCCCTCGGACACGTACTTGGCCATCGTGGCCGCGCCCTTCGACGACTCGTCGTCGGGGTGGGCGTGAACGGCCATGAGTCGCAGCTGCTCAGTCAAGACAAGTTCCTCGGTGAGATGTGGGCGCCCGGGTGCCTGGAGTGCAACGGGCAGCTTCTATAGTGACGGAACCGGGGGGCGGAAAATTCCGGTGCCCGGCCACGGTCGGGCGACGCGAGAGGAACTGGGCGATGAGCGCCGTGCAGCAGCTGCCCGAGGGCCGATACGGATCCTCGCGCTCCGCCGACGCCCGCGCCGACCGCAAGCTGAAGATCGCCGGCATCGTTCTGGGCACGCTGTTCGCGGCCCTGATGATCTGGTTCGGCTGGTACTACGTCGTCGGCGGCAGCAAGTTCAGCGGCGAGCTCATCGCGTTCGACACGAACAAGAACAACGTCCAGGTCCACATGGAGATCCGTAAGGACACGGACGCCACCGGCTACTGCACGATCCGCTCGCAGAGCGAGAACGGCGCCGAGGTGGGCCGCGCCGACTTCCGCTTCGACCAGAAGCAGGAGCGGATCGACAAGGTCGTCACGCTGCGCACCACCGGCAGGGGCACGTCGGCGGAGCTCATCGGCTGCCACGCCGACTGACCGGACCGATTGTCGACCCGTTGCACAGGCGCTGACCTGCGCCGACGCAACGCTGATGCCTTTTGTCCTCCCCCTTTCACGCCTGAATTGTTAGGCTCGTGGTTTCGCCCACTCAGTAGGGAACATCCTTCTGAGTAGGGCGATGCTTTGTATACCCAGTACCTACGAGGAGCGACCTGTGACCCAGACCAGCGAAGACGTCACCTGGCTGACGCAGGAGGCGTACACCAAGCTCAGGGACGAGCTGGCGTACCTGTCTGGTCCCGCGCGCGAGGAGATCACCCAGAAGATCGCCGCGGCGCGCGAGGAGGGCGACCTGCGGGAGAACGGCGGGTACCACGCGGCCAAGGAGGAGCAGGGCAAGCAGGAGCTCCGCATCCGCCAGCTGACCCAGCTCCTGGAGAAGGCCAAGGTCGGCGAGGCCCCGGCGGCGACCGGCGTCGTCGCGCCCGGCATGGTCGTCACGATCGCCTTCGACGGCGACGAGGACGACACCCTGGAGTTCCTGCTCGCCTCGCGCGAGTACGCGAGCAGCGACTTCGAGACGTATTCGCCTCAGTCCCCGCTCGGTACGGGGGTCAATGGCCACAAGGTCGGCGAGGACGCCGAGTACGAGCTGCCGAACGGCAAGAAGGCCTCGGTGCGGATCCTCAAGGCGGTGCCGTTCAACGGCTGACGCCTACGAACCACGAAGAGGCCCCCGCGACGCACGCGTCGCGGGGGCCTCTTCGTGGTTTCACGCGGTGGCGTTCCGGTATTTGCGGACCGCGAGGGTGCGGAAGACGGCGATGATCACGACGGACCAGATCAGCGAGGCCCATACCGGGTGCTGCATGGGCCAGGCCGAGGACTGAGAGACTCCCGGGTTGCCGAAGAGCACCCGGCACGCCTGCACGGTCGCACTGAACGGGTTCCAGTCCGCGACGTGCCGCAGCCAGGGGGTCATCATGCCGGTGTCCACGAAGGCGTTCGAGATGAACGTGACCGGGAAGAGCCAGATGATGCCTCCCGAGGTGGCCGCCTCGGGCGTGCGCACGGACAGGCCGATGATGGCGCCGATCCAGGTGAACGCGTAGCCGAGCAGCAGGAGAAGACCGAAGCCGCCCAGGACCCTTCCGGCGTTGGTCGGATCCGGTGAACCCGTGCGCCAGCCGACGAGCAGGGCGACGGCCGCGAGGACCGCGAGCGTCACGGCCGTCTGGACGAGGTCGGCGAGGGTGCGGCCGGTGAGCACCGCGCCGCGCGCCATCGGCAGCGAGCGGAACCGGTCGACAAGCCCCTTGTGCATGTCGTCGGCGATCCCTGCGGCGGAGCCCGCCGTGGCGAACGTGACGGTCTGGGCGAAGATGCCGGCCATCAGGAAGTTCTTGTAGACGTCGGGGTCGGTGGACCCTCCGACGCTCATGGACCCGCCGAAGACGTACGTGAAGAGCACCACGAACATGACCGGCTGAATAATCCCGAAAAGGATCATTTCGGGAATCCTGGTCATGCGAATGAGGTTCCTGCGGGCCACGACCAGCGAGTCCCGGACGGACTGCCCGACGCCTCCCGCGCCGCGCGGCGCGCGCACGGTGTTGGTGACGGCGCTCATTTCCTCGCCCCCTTCGGGCCCTCGGTCTGCTCGCTCTCGTCGGCCGCCGGTTCCTCGGCGACATGGCCGGTCAGCGAGATGAACACGTCGTCCAGGGTCGGGCGGCGCAGGCCGATGTCGTCGATCTCGATGCCGCGCGTGTCCAGGTCGCGGATCACCTCCGCGAGGAGCTTCGCGCCGCCGATGACGGGGACGGTCAGCTTGCGGGTGTGCTCGGCGACGGTCGTCTCGCCCTTGCCGTAGCCGCTGAGGATCTCGCGGGCGGCGTCGATGTGCTCCCGCTCGTGCACGACGACCTCGACGCGCTCGCCGCCGGTCTGCGCCTTGAGCTGGTCGGCGGTGCCGCGGGCGATCACGCGGCCATGGTCCACGACGCAGATGTCGTGCGCCAGGTGGTCGGCCTCTTCCAGGTACTGGGTCGTGAGCAGCAGCGTCGTGCCGCCGGCGACCAGCTCCCGGATCACCTCCCAGAGCTGCTGCCGGTTGTGCGGGTCGAGGCCCGTCGTCGGCTCGTCCATGAACATCACCGGCGGGGAGACGACGAGCGCGGCCGCGAGGTCGAGCCTGCGGCGCATGCCGCCGGAGTACGTCTTGGAGGGGCGGTCGGCGGCGTCCATGAGGTTGAAGCGCTCGAGGAGCTCGCCGGCCCGCTTCTTGGCGGCCTTCTTGGACAGCTGGTAGAGCTGCCCGACCATCTGCAGGTTCTCCCGCCCGGTCAGGTATTCGTCGACCGCGGCGAACTGGCCGGACAGGCCGATGGAGCGCCGTACCTCGTTCGGATGCTTCAATACGTCGATGCCCGCGACGACCGCCTTGCCGCTGTCCGGCGTGAGCAGTGTCGTCAGACAGCGCACGGCCGTGGTCTTCCCCGCCCCGTTCGGCCCGAGCAGGCCGAGGACCGTGCCCTCCGGTACGTCCAGATCGACGCCGTCCAGAGCCTTTACGTCGCCGAAGGTCTTGACCAGACCTTCGGCGTAGATGGCGCCTGGCATGTGGTTCCCCCAGTGTGTGGGTGCTACCTGATGCGTGCTGTGCCTAGGTACATCGCCTTACGTGGAGAAAGTGTAAATTTTCCGGGTTCCGGGCGCCCGGCGAACGGGTGAACCCGGTCGACGACGGGCTCAGTCGATGACCGTGTAACCCGCCTCCCGCAGCGCGGCGCCGACCTCGGCGCAGTGCGCGGGACCCTTGGTCTCCAGGTGCAGCTCCACCTCCGCCTCCGTGAGCCCGAGCCGCGGATCGGTCCGTACGTGGCTCACATCGGTGACGTTAGCGTCGGCCACTGACAACACCTGGAGAAGCGTGGCCAGGGCGCCGGGGCGGTCCGTCAGGCGCAGCCGCAGCGAGAGGTAGCGGCCCGCGGCGGCCAGGCCGTGGGTGAGCACGCGCTGCATCAGGAGCGGGTCGATGTTGCCGCCGGACAGCAGCGCGACGACCGGGCCCTCGAAGGTCCCCGGCTCGCTCAGGAGCGCCGCGACGGGGCTCGCGCCCGCGGGCTCGACGACCAGTTTGGCGCGCTCCAGGCAGAGCAGCAGGGCGCTGGAGAGCGCGTCCTCCGAGACCGTGTGGACGTCGTCGACCAGGCCGGAGACGAGCTCGAACGGGACGTCGCCGGGCCGCCCCACCTTGATCCCGTCGGCCATCGTCGACGGAGCCTCGATCGCGACCGGGTGCCCGGCGGCCAGCGAGGGCGGGTACGCGGCCGCGCCCGCCGCCTGCACGCCGATCACCTTGACGTCGGGCCGCAGCGCCTTCACCGCGACGGCGATGCCGGCCGCGAGCCCGCCGCCGCCGACGCCGACCAGGATGGTCCGCACCTCCGGGCACTGCTCCAGGATCTCCAGGCCGAGCGTGCCCTGGCCCGCGACGACGTCCGGGTGGTCGAAGGGGTGGATGAACACCGCCCCGGTCTCCTCCGCGTACCGCTGCGCCGCCGCGAGGGTCTCGTCGACGACCTGGCCGTGCAGCCGGACCTCAGCGCCGTACTCGCGGGTCGCGGCGACCTTCGGCAGGGGTGCGCCGACCGGCATGAACACCGTGGAGCGCACGCCGAGGAGTGAGGAGGCGAGGGCCACACCCTGTGCGTGGTTGCCCGCGCTCGCGGCCACGACCCCGGCCGCGCGCTCCTCGGGCAGCAGGCCCGCGATCCGCACGTACGCGCCGCGCAGCTTGAAGGAGCCGGTGCGCTGGAGGTTCTCGCACTTGAGGTGGACCGGCGTCCCGGCCAGCTGGGAGAGGTGGTGGCTGTGCGCCATCGACGTCACCCGCGCCACCCCGGACAACATCTTCTGGGCGCCGCGGACGTCGTCGAGGGTCACGGCGGGCGTCGGGGTCGGCAAGTAGTCAGACGCGCTGTTGCTCATGACGAAAGTCTTGCAGCTCACGGCGCACGCCTCACGGGATGCTCACGCTGCGAGACCGGATTGCGCACGGCCGGTACGGCCAGCGCTTTCGCCGCGTACCCTGTGGGCCAATCCAGAGCAATTCACCACCCACGCATGAAGTGAGCCCCCGGCCATGCCCACACCACAGGAAATGATGGACATGACGACCGCTGGTGACACCGGCCTTCTCGAAACGCTGCAGCACGAGGTGGCGGTCTTCGCCCGTCGCGCCGAACAGACCCGGCTCGGCGGGGTCGGGCAGGTGCGCAATTCGATGGACCGAGCGGCGTATCTGCTGCTCAACCGCCTCGACAAGGAAGGCCCGATGGGCGTCAAGGCGCTCGCGTCGAGCATGGGGATCGACTCCTCGACGGTGACCCGCCAGGTCGCCCCGCTCGTCGACACGGGACTCGTCAAGCGCACCTCTCACCCGGAGGACGGACGTGCGGTGGTGCTTCAGTTGTCGCCGCGCGGCGCGGCCCGGCTCGACGAGGTTCGCACGTCCAGGCAGGAATTGATGGCGCAGTTGACACAGGAGTGGGAGCCGCAGGAGCGCGAGCAGTTCTGCGCGCTCCTGGCGCGCTTCAACTCCGCGCTCTCCGCGCGCCACGGCCAGCCGACACCGCCCGCCGACTCCTGACGGTTTCCGGCACACCGGTACGGCAAGAGCGGCTCCCGCCTCTTGACCAGGGAGCCGCGCTCGGCCTCATATGAAGGGTGCGAGAACGGCAGGCGTCGCAGGATGCCCGCCGGGCCCGTGAGTTCGAGGCGTTCGTCGCGGGCGCGGCCGGGCGGCTGCTGCGTGCCGCGACGCTCCTGACGGGGGAACCGTCGGACGCCAACCCTCGCGCGCGCAAGCTGCTCACGGCCGCCCTCGGCCGGACGTATGCCTCCTGGGACCGTCTTCGGGGTGAGGATCCCTACGACTGCGCGCGCAAGGAGCTGGCCGTCCGGTTCGCCCGCGGCGCGTGGCGCCGGCACCGCGCGCGGGGCGGCGCGCTCGGGCAGCTCAGCCCACGGGAGCGCCTCGTCCTCGTGCTGCGGCTCTTCGAGGGGGTCGGCGAGGAGCAGACCGCCTCGCTGCTCGGGCTGCCCGCGGAACGCGTCCGCACCGTGCACGCGCGGGCGATGGCCCTCGTCCTGCACCCGCCGCGCGGCCCCGCGCCCGCCGAACTGCGGGGAGCGGCCCCGGCATGAGTCTCCAGGAGCGCAATGAGGCGGCCGTGCGCGCCGTGCTCGACAGCGGGCCCGCTCCCGTGGTGCCCGCGGAGCTGTGCGCGGACGCGATGCGCAGGGGCGGCCGTGCGCGCAAGCGGCGCCGGGCGGCCGCGCGGTTGGTGTGGTTCGTGCTGGTCGCCGCCGTCGTCGCGTTCCTGGTGTGGGCGACGGTCGAGCGGCCGTGGGTGGAGCCGCCCTCGAAGACGACTCCACAGCTGACCGGCTGGTGAGCTACTTGTTGCCGAGCTCGGCTGTTACTTGGCGAGCGCCTGCTGGAGGTCCGCGAGCAGGTCGTCGACCGACTCGATGCCCACGGAGAGGCGTACGAGGTCGGCGGGGACCTCCAGGGCGGAGCCCGCGACGGAGGCGTGCGTCATCCGGCCGGGGTGCTCGACGAGGGACTCGACGCCGCCGAGGGACTCGCCCAGCGTGAACAGCTTCGCCCGGTTGCAGACCTCGACGGCCGCTTCCTCGCCGCCCTCGACCCGGAACGACACCATGCCGCCGAAGGCCTTCATCTGCTTCGCCGCGATCTCGTGCCCGGGGTGCTCGGGCAGGCCCGGGTAAAGCACCTTCGTGACCCTCGGGTGGCGGGAGAGCATGTCGGCGACGCGGGTCGCGTTCTCGCTGTGCCGGTCCATGCGCACGGGCAGCGTCTTGATGCCGCGCAGCACCAGCCAGGAGTCGAACGGGCCGGCCACCGCGCCCATCGCGTTCTGGTGGAACGCGAGGTCGTCGGCGAGTTCGTCGTCGTTCACGATCAGCGCGCCGCCGACGACGTCGGAGTGGCCGCCCATGTACTTCGTCATCGAGTGCACGACGACGTCGGCGCCGAGGGCGAGCGGCTGCTGGAGATAGGGGCTCGCGAAGGTGTTGTCGACGACGAGCTTCGCGCCGGACTCGTGGGCGGCCTGGGCGACGGCCGCGATGTCGGTGATGCCGAGGAGCGGGTTCGAGGGCGTCTCCACCCACACGGCCTTGGTCAGCGGGGTGATCGCGGCGCGCACCGACTCGACGTCGCTGGTGTCGGCCACCGAGAACTCGACGCCCCACCGCGTCACGACCTTCGCGAACAGCCGGAACGTGCCGCCGTACGCGTCGTTCGGGATGACCACGTGGTCGCCGGGGCTCAGCAGCGTGCGCAGCAGGCAGTCCTCCGCGGCGAGCCCGGAGGCGAAGGCGAGGCCGCGCCGTCCGCCTTCGAGGGCGGCAAGGTTCTCTTCGAGTGCGGTACGGGTCGGGTTGGCGCTGCGGCTGTACTCGTAGCCGCCGCGCAGGCCGCCCACGCCGTCCTGCTTGTACGTGGAGACCTGGTAGATCGGCGGGACGACGGCGCCGGTCACGGGGTCGGCCGTGTTGCCGGCGTGGATGGCGGTGGTCTCGAAGCCGCGCGGGGTGCTGCCGCTGTGGCTGTGCGTGTCGCTCATGGCGCCCGAGCGTAGGCGCTCGGGAGCGCGGAGGTGGGGCGCAGCGCCCTTTTGCCGCCACCGCCGTCGGGAACCCGGTGTCGGACCGGCACGTTAGCGTTGTTGATATGGGAATTCTCTGGGGGCTGATGGCCGCGGTCATGATCGGGCTCGTGGTGTCGCAGTTGATGCGTCGCCGCGGCGGGATTCGTCAGGTCGCGCCCGGTTCTCCGGACGCCGCGGACCCGGCGGACTACGGGTTCATGCTCCAGGAGGACCTGGACGTGCGGCTGCCGGGCCCCGACCAGGACCTGCTCGACGTGATGGCGGTCGTGCAGCGCAACCAGGACTTCACGGCCGCCTCCCAGCTCCTCGCCGGGACCGGCAAGGAGACCGAGACCCGCTGGGAGCGGGTGCAGGCGATCGCCGGGGCCGCCGCCCTGGAGGCCCAGCAGACGCCCCGGCTCGGCGCCGGGTGGCTGCACGCGTGGCGCTCGCAGGCGCCGAAGGACGCGGGCGGGGCGCAGGTCTTCGCCGAGTTCCTGGTGCAGCAGGCCTGGCGCGGCGGCGGCACCCCCGACGAGCAGCGGATCGTCCTCGAAGAGGCCCGTGGCGCCTGCGAGCAGGCGGCGCTGCTGGCCCCCGGCGACCCCGTCCCGCACATCACGCACCTCGCCGTCGCGCGCGGACTCGGCTACTCGCAGGCCGAGTTCGAGCAACTGTGGCTGAAGATCCTCGACACGGCGCCGGGACACATGGGCGCGCATCTGGCGGGCCTGCGGTACTGGACGGAGAAATGGCACGGCTCGCGCGAGCAGGCCTTCTCGTTCGCCGAGGCCGCCGCCGCGCGTGCGCCGCGCGGCTCGCTGCTCGCGGCGCTGCCGCTGTTCGCGCTGTACGAGCACGTGCCGGACGTGAACCTGGTGCGCGGGTTCTACGAGAGCGAGGTCGTCACGAAGGCGCTGCACGGCGCCCTGTACGCGGTGCACTCCGCGCGCCCCGACGACCCGATGCTCGCGCATGTCCGGCATCTGCTGGTGTTCTTCCTGGTGCGCAGCGAGCGCTGGTCCGAGGCGATGCAGCAGCTGGTGCACGTGGACGGGCACGTGGGCGCGATCCCGTGGACCGCGGAGCCGGACCCGGCGGCGTCGTACGCGGTGTACCGGGCCCTCGCGGTCGCCGGCTACGAGGCGAACGGCGGAAGCCCGGCGACGCTTCGCCATTGACCCGGTGCCGTGCCTACGTCTCGGGGCTCTGCCCCGGACCCCGCGCCTCGATCGCCGGCGGGGCTTGATCTTGCCCGCCCGGGAACATCCGTCCAATACGGCCGGGGCCTTCCGCCGTGATGCTCGATCCACAGCCGGTACGGCAACGGGAGGCGGGCAGCGTCATGGCGGAGCTCTACGCAACAGATGTCCACGTGGAAGTGAGCGGGCCGCCGCAGGCGCCCGCCGTGCTGCTGATCCACGGCAGCGCGGGCTCCTTGGAACACTGGGACCCGGTGGTACCGGCGCTCGCGGAGACGTTCCGGGTGATCCGGGTGGATCTGCCGGGGTGCGGGCGCTCCTCCGCGCCGAGGACCGGCGGGTTCGGGGTGCCGGAGCAGGCGGGCCGGGTCGAGGCCGTCCTCGACCGGCTCGGGGTGGGGCGGGTGACCGTCGTCGGGCATTCGTCGGGGTGCATGGTGGCCACGGCCCTGGCCGAGCGGCGGCCCGGGGCCGTGTCGGCCGTGGTGCTCATCGGCATGGGCCCGGACCTGAACGCGCAGATCGCCGAACTCCCGCTGATCCGACTGCTGTTGGTGCCGGTCGTCGGCCCGCTGCTGTGGCGGCTGCGGACGCCGGACACGCTGCGCAAGGCCACGAGCGCGTCGGCCGCACGGCCCGTCGAGATCCCCGATTCCTACGTCGAGGCCACGCTGGCCATGACGCACCGGGCCTTCGTGGGGACGATGCGCGGCAACCGGGACTACCTGGGGCAGCGGTCTCTCCCGGAGCGCCACGCTCCGCTGGGGCTGCCGCTCCTCGTCCTCTTCGGCGCCGAGGACCGGCGCTGGCGCCCCTCGTCGGCCCAGGCGTACCGCGCCGTGCCGGGGGCCCGGATCGAACTGTTGCCGGGGGTGGGGCACATGGTCATGCTGGAAGCACCGGAGGAGACCGGGGCGCTGCTGCGGGAGTTCATCGCGGCGGCCACGGCCGGCACCAACTGACGGCCGGCGCCGAGCCGGGGTGCGCCCCAAACAGGCCCAGCCACCGGTGACTCGAGAAGGGGATCGCATGCCTCGGCCCTCGTGGGACATCGCCGTACCGGCGGGACCCGGGCGGCTCGCGGGGCTGCGGATGGCCGGCTTCAGCGACCGGGCGACGGAGCTGCGGAACCTGCAACTGATCCCGCACCCGTCGGTCACCGTGGCGCTCAATCTCGGCGACACCCCCCTGTCCCTGCACGGCGGGACGGGCAGCCGGACCTGCGAGCGGATGGTCGTCGGCCTCGCCCCCGACGCCGTACGGGCCGCGGGCGAGCGGGGCTTCGCCTGCCTGCAACTGCGGCTCTCGCCCGCGCTCGCGCACGCGGTGCTCGGCGCGCCGGGCGGCCCGTACGGGGAGCCGGTCGACCTCGACGAGCTGTGGGGCCGGGCCGCGGCCGAGCGGCTGCAGGACGTCCTGCGTACGGCCGGGTCCTGGCCGGAGCGGTTCGCGATCGCCGAGCGGGAGCTCGCCCTGAGAGCGCGGGAGGGGCGCACCCTCGCCCCTGAAGTCGCGTATTCCTGGCGGAGGTTGGCGGCCGACCACGGTCTCGTACGGGTCGACCGTCTCGCCCATGAGACCGGCTGGAGCCGCAAGCGGCTGTGGTCCCGGTTCCGCGCGCAGGTCGGGCTCACTCCGCAGCACGCGGCCCGGCTCGTCCGCTTCGACCGTGCGGCCCACGGGCTTTCCGCCGGGCTCCCGCCGTCCCGCGTCGCCGCGGACAGCGGGTACGCCGACCAGTCCCATCTGCACCGGGACGTCCGCGCGTTCACCGGGGCGACGCCTTCGGCGGTCGCGGGGACGCCGTTCCTGGCGGTGGACGACGTGGCGTGGGCGGACACCGGCGGGCACTGATCAGTCCGCGGCGCGCATGGCCGCGGCCGTGCGCGCGGCGTCGTACGCCTCCGGGACGCCCTCGAGGAAGACCAGGCTGCCGGGCAGGTGGTCGGTGCGCAGCGGCAGGATCTCCTGGTAGGCGGGCGACGCGTACCAGGCGTGGGCCGCCGCCGGGTCGGGGAACTCGACCATCACGATGCCGCCGGGCGCCTCGCCCTCCACCCACTCCCCCTTCGTGCCGTGCACCAGGAAGCGGCCGCCGTACGGGGCGAAGGTGGACTGCACGCGCTCGATGTACGTGAGGACGTCGGGGTGCGGCGCACCGGGCGTGGTGCCGAGCACGGCGATCGCGTAGGCGGTCATGAAGGAGCCCTCCCTCGGGGCCGGCGGGATCTGGTGGGTACGGGTTCGATCCTGCCGGGGCCCGGGGAGGGCGGCCATGACCTCTCAGGTCATGAAAAGGGTGCGGGCGATCAGATCGTCGCCGCGTCGATCACGAAGCGGTAGCGCACGTCCGAGCCGAGGACCCGTTCGTACGCCTCGTTGACCTGGCTCGCCTCGATCAGCTCGATCTCGGCGCCGAGGCCGTGCGCCGCGCAGAAGTCGAGCATCTCCTGGGTCTCGGCGATGCCGCCGATCATGGAGCCGGCGAGCACCTTGTTGCCGCCGATGAGTGAGAACAGGTTGAGGGAGATCGGCTCCTCGGGGGCGCCGACGTTGACGAGCGCGCCGCCCGTCTTCAGCAGGCCCAGGTAGGCGCCGAAGTCGACCTGCGCGGAGACCGTGGAGAGGATCACGTCGAAGGTGCCGGCGAGCTCCTCGAAGGTCTTCGGGTCGCTCGTCGCGTAGTAGTGGTCGGCGCCCAGCTTCAGGCCGTCGTCCTTCTTGCGCAGCGACTGCGACAGGACGGTGACCTCCGCGCCGAGCGCGTGCGCGATCTTGACGCCCATGTGGCCGAGGCCACCGAGGCCGACGACCGCGACCTTCTTGCCGGGGCCCGCACCCCAGTGCTTCAGCGGGGAGTACGTGGTGATGCCGGCGCAGAGCAGCGGCGCGGCCACGTCGAGCGCGAGGCCCTCGGGGATGCCGACGACGAAGCCCTCGGTGACGACGACCTGCTGCGAGTAGCCGCCGTAGGTGGGCTCGCCGTCCTTGCCGACGGCGTTGTACGTCTGGACGTTGCCCTCGACGCAGTGCTGCTCCTGGCCGGAGCGGCAGGGCTCGCACTTCCCGCAGGAGTCGACCATGCAGCCGACGCCGACCCGGTCGCCGACCTTGAACTTGGTGACGCCCGCGCCGACGGCCTCCACGACACCGGCGATCTCGTGGCCCGGGACCATCGGGAAGATGGCCTCGCCCCAGCCCTCGCGGGCCTGGTGGATGTCGGAGTGACAAATTCCGGCGAACTTGATGTCGATCAGTACGTCGTGCTCGCCGACGGTGCGGCGTTCGATGGTGGTGCGCTCCAGCGGGGCCTTGGCGCTGGGAGCGGCGTAAGCGGCAACAGTCGTGGTCATGTCCTCAAGCCTGCTGCCGGACCACCCGGATCACCAAAGAATGCGCAGGTCACCGCTTT
Source organism: Streptomyces sp. NPDC051684 (assembly GCF_044453445.1). Lineage (NCBI taxonomy): Bacteria > Bacillati > Actinomycetota > Actinomycetes > Kitasatosporales > Streptomycetaceae > Streptomyces > Streptomyces sp. NPDC051684. The sequence continues at coordinate 126,785 of NZ_JBITCS010000001.1, forward strand.
GCGTACGTCCAGTGGTCCTACTACTGGCGGGGTCAGGCTCCCGGTCGTACGAACGGGAATACTGGACAGCATGGACGAGAACGATGCGACCGGGGAAGCCGCGGCGGACCGCCCGGACCAGCTGGACCGGCGCGCCGAGCTGAGCGAGTTCCTGCGCACCCGACGGGCCCGGCTCAAGCCCGAGGACGTGGGCCTCGCCTCGGCGGGGCGGCACCGGCGGGTACCGGGCCTGCGGCGCGAGGAGCTGGCGCAGCTCGCCGGGGTCTCGGTGGCGTACTACACCCGCCTGGAGCAGGGCAACGGGCGCAATGTGTCGGCGGAGGTGCTCGACGCCATCGCGCGCGCCCTGCGGCTCAGCGACACCGAGCACGCGCACCTCGTGCACCTGGCCCGGCCGACGCGGCAGCGCCGCAAGCAGCCCGCCCCGAAACGGCAGCAGCAGGTGCGGCCCGCGCTGCGCCACCTGCTCGACGCGATGGAGGGCGTGCCCGCGTACATCGGCGGTCCGCGCTCGGACATCCTCGCGTGGAACCGGATGGCGGCGGCGCTGTTCGGCGACTGGGGGCAGCTGCCCCGCGTGGAGCGGAACTGGGCGCGGCTCACGTTCCTGAACCCGGACTACCGGGAGCTGTTCGTCGACTGGGACACCAAGGCGACCGACATGGTCAGCTATCTGCGGCTGTACGCGGGCCGCAACCCCGAGGATCCGGAACTGTCGGCCCTGGTCGGCGAACTCTCCGTCAAGAGCGAGGAGTTCAGGCGGCTGTGGGCCACGCACGACGTGAAGGAGAAGGGGCACGGCGTGAAGCGGATGCGGCACCCCCTGGTGGGTGAGCTGACGCTCGCGTACGAGACGTTGCACTTGCCGGACGACGACGGGCAGTTCTTGTCCGTGTACCACGCGGAGGCGGGGTCCGCCTCCGCGGAGGCGTTGCGGCTGCTGGCGAGTTGGGGCGTGGACGAATCGTTGCGGGCGAAGTTGTAGACGTCGCGGGGCGCTGTCCCGGACCCCGCGGGCTCTCGTCCGAAGAGCGGGCTCCCCTCAGGGCTGGTACGGCGGCGCCGCTCCCCACGTCCAATGCGGGACCGGCTGCTCCGCCGGGCGTTCGGCGTCCGGGGCCGAGAAGTGGACCGCCAGCCGCGTGCCCCACTCGATGTATGCCAGGAACGCCGAGCGGAATTCCGAGTCCGTCGGCAGGCCCGCCTCGTCCGCCGCGTCCTGCATGAGGTTGACCCAGCGGCGGCGCTGCGGCTCGGTGACGGCCTTGCCGATGTGCATCGCGACCATGTGACTGTGGCCGCCGTGCTGTTCGGAGTAGACCGGCGGGCCGCCGAAGACCTCGCCGAGCCAGCGGGAGACGTGTGCGGCGTGCTCCGCCGGGAGGTCGGCGAAGAGCGGGCCGAGGAGGTCGTCCTTCAGCACCTTCTCGTAGAACACCGAGGTGAGCCGGTCGAACGCCTCGGCGCCGCCCGCCCAGGCGTAGAGCGTGGGTTCCGAGGCGCCCGTGCCGCGCACCGTGGTCGGCGCGTAGTGGCGCATCTCGTCGATGTACCCGACGTAGGGGCGGATCTCCGTGAGGAACACCGGGAAGAGGTCGGAGGCCCGGAAGCCCTTCAGGTGGTCCTCGGTCGACGTCCACACGATGCGCAGGATGTAGTGCTCAAAGTCCTCTTCGCAGCGGGCGAGTTCGTACGAGACGCAGTGTTCCGAGGCCGTGAGTTGCCGCGCCGCGCGGGTGTACGCGGCAAGGAACTCCGCGGAGCGGTCCTCGGGGATGCGGTAGCGGATGTACTCGATGGTGCGGGATCGAGTCGTCATGGCGTCCAGCGAAGCAGTGTCGCTCCGCTGTGGCCAGGTCCGGGGTCGCGGTTTCGGGGCTCTATTCGGTCACCGGGCGGTCCTCCCTGAGCTCGGTGAACAGCCGGTTCGCCCTCTGCTTGTCCCAGAGGATGGCGCTGCCCTTGGAGGTGGCGAGGCCCAAGGTGCCGACGGGCACGCCCAGTTGCCTGCCCTGGCCCGACGATACGCCCTGCATCGCCTTGAACAGCCGGGTCAGGTCCGGAACCCCGGTCGACTTGTCGACGATGAGCGTGTCGAGGCCCGCGCCGGCCGTGCCGTACATGGTGGACGGGTTCATCAGGACCCCGGGCGACGAGGCCTTCTTGGCGAGCGCGGAGAGGAATTTCTGCTGGTTGCGGGAGCGGCCGATGTCCCCCTCCTTCTCCTGGTGGCGCTGGCGCACGAAGCCGAGCGCCTCACGCCCGGTCAGGTTGTGGCAGCCCTTGGTCAGGTCGAGCCCCGCCTTGTCGTCGACGATGTGCCGGTCGACGCACATCGGCACGCCGCCGACCGCGTCGACGATGCCGACGAACCCGGCGAAGCCGATCTCCGTGTAGTGGTTGATGCGCAGCCCGGTGTTCGACTCGACGGCGCGGACCAGGAGTTCGGGGCCGCCGAGCGAGAACGCCGCGTTGAGCTTGTTCTTCGCCGGCTTGTGGTGGACGCCGGTCTTCGGGTCCACGTACGGCGGGATGGTGACCCAGGAGTCGCGCGGCAGGCTGGTGAGGGTGGTGCCGTGGACGCCGGTGTGCAGCACCATCATCGAGTCGGTGCGGCGCCCCTCGGAGCCCAGCTCCGAGCCGGTGTGCAGGTTCTTGGTCTGCTGCTCGCTGAGGCCCTCGCGGCTGTCGGAGCCCACGATCAGGTAGTTGGTGCCCTTGCCGGGCGCGGCCCTGGTGGGGATCGACGCCAGGTCGACCTCCCCGTCGAGCCGGGTCCCCGCCCACACGTACGTCCCCGCGCCCGCGAGCACCGCGAGGAGCACGAGCAGGCACAGACCGCGGACCACGAGGCCGAACTTGGTGCGCCGCCGCTTGCGCTTGGGCTCGCGCTCGCTGCGCTTGTAGCCGCCGTCGGCCCGTCCGCCGGGCCGGTTGGCCGGCACCGGGTCGAACGGGTGGTGCTCGACCTCGTACTCGTCGTACGGGTAGGGCGTCGGGGTGTGCGCGCTGGGGTTCAGGGTCCTCACCTCGCGACCGGCAGGTCCGGCTGATCGGCCGGCCTGACGATGTGCTGGGCCGCCGCGGCGGCCGTTCCGGAACGGTGCATGCGCTGCCACTTCAACCGGCTGCCGCCCACGAAGGCCACCACCGACTGGATGACCACGAGGTACATCAACTGCCGGTACACGAACAGCTGGAGGGGCAGGGACCAGAGCGTGCGCCTGCGCTCTCCGTCGAGCTTCAGGGCGTACGCCGCGACCACCATCTGGAGACCGAGGAAGCCCACCCAGGCGGCCACGGACTTCGCGGTGTCGCCGGCGAACACGGCGCTGTAGAACATGAAGACGTCGATCATCGGGGCGAGCAGCGGCAGCACGACCTGGAAGAGGAACAGGTAGGACAGGCCGCGCCGCCCGAAGCGACCCGCGGGCCCGACCTCCAGGACCGCGCCCCGGTGCTTCCACATCGCCTGGAGGGTGCCGTAGCACCAGCGGTAGCGCTGGCGCCACAACTGCCGCAGGGAGGTGGGGACTTCGGTCCAGGCGATGGCGGTCTCCTCGTAGACCACCCGCCAGCCGGCCCGCCACAGCGCCATGGTGAGGTCGGTGTCCTCGGCGAGGGTGTCCTCGCTCAGGCCGCCGACTCCCATCAGCGCGTCGAGCCGGAAGGCGCCGATCGCACCCGGCACGGTCGTCATGCACTCCAGGACCTCGAACATCCGGCGGTCCAGGTTGAACCCGAAGACGTACTCCAGGTGCTGCCAGCGGCCGAGGAGGCGCTTGCGGTTGCCGACCTTCGTGTTGCCGCTGACCGCGCCGACGGCCGGGTGGGCCAGCGGCTGGACCAGGCGCTGGATCGCGTCGGCCTCGAAGACGGTGTCCGAGTCGATCATCACGACGTAGGGACAACGGGTGTATCTCAGGCCGTGGTTGAGGGCCGCCGCCTTGCCCGAGTTGGGCTGGCACAGCACCTGGACGCGCGGGTCCCGGGCCGCGTACTCGTTCGCGATCTGCACCGTGCGGTCGCTCGACCCGTCGTCGATGACGATGATCTGCATCGGCTGGTGGGTGGAGGCGAGCAGCGAGCGCAGCGTCGCGCCGATCCCCGCCTCCTCGTTGTACGCGGGTACGAGCACGGTCACCGGGTCGCGGATCTCGCGCAGCCAGGGCGAGCCGGGGCGGAACCGCTCAAGGCGTCTGACGTGCGCGCGGGCGAACAGCACGAGCACGAACAGGCGCAGCACACCGAGTCCCGCGGCGGCGAGGAGCACCCACGAGATGGCCGAGACGAAGCTGCGGCCGAGGGTCTGGAACCAGATCAGGCCCTGCCCGAGCCAGCGCACGGGCGCGGCCACGTCGGACGTCGCCCGCTGCGCGCTGTTCGCGCCCTCGGTGACGCCGACGAACCGCTTGGCCTGCGGATGCGCGAGGAGTTTCTGCGTCTCGCGGTAGCCGAGCGAGGTCTGGCTGAGCTGGCGCACCAGCCCGTCCCGCACCCGCTGCCCGGACCGGTCGGCCGCGACCAGGGTGTAGCCGTTGGCGGACGCGGCCTGCGCGGCGGGCCACTCGCCGCCGCACATCGTGGCGACGGTGGTGGTCATCGGCATCCGCAGGAGCGTGGTACGGAAGCCGCCGCTGCCCGCGAACGCGCTCTGTGTGAGCCCCAGTTCGAGCTTGCTGCGCACCTTGGACGAGCTGCCCAGGTCGGCGCCCGTGTAGGTGTTGGAGCCGATGTCGTGGCCCTCGGCCCTGATCCGCTCGACGAGCTTCGGGTACTGCGCGGCCTTGGCGCCATTGAGGAAGAACGTGGCGTGCGCGTGGTGCTTCTTGAGCAGTGCGAGCAGCTTCGGCGTCGCCTTCGGGTAGGGGCCGCCGTCATAGGTGAGCGCGACGGTGCCGGGCGGCATCGAGGCGCTGTGCACCCGGCCACCGTCGACGGACAGCACCGGGCCCGCGCCGGAGGCCGACTCCGGCACGGGCTGCGTGCAGGCAGGCTTGGTCTTGGCGCCGTCCACCTCGTTCTGGGTCCAGCCCTGGAAGAGGAGGGCACCGAGGAGCACCGGCAGGGTGAGCGCGAGCAGCAGCCAGTGCGCCCGCGGATCTCTCGCTTGTTTGTGCCGTGCCCCCATCAGGCGTCGGCGCCGGCGTCGCCGCCCGGCCGGCCCCGCTCCTGACGAGCCGACCATATTCGGCGCCCGTTCTCCACGTTCCACTCACACATGGGAGGCGAGTGTATTGATGCGGCAGCCAGGGAATTGGGGCATTGGCAAACATCTGGGACCCGTGTGACACGTGACAAACGGCACACCTGTCGTTTCGAGTACAACCCTTTGCTCGATACGTGTTCACCTCGACGACACCTGTGGCGCGTCCGGATCAGGCGGCCGAGGCGTTCTCCGTGACCGTGATCCGCCCCTTGCTGATCGTCACGAGGCGGGGCGCCTTCCGGGCGATGGCCGAGTCGTGGGTGACCATCACGAAGGTCAGGCCGTGCTCCTTCCAGCGCTCCTCCAGTACGTCCATGATCTCGTCGCGCATCGACTCGTCGAGGTTGCCCGTGGGCTCGTCGGCGAGCAGCACCTTCGGGTTCTTCACCAGGGCGCGCGCGATGGCGACGCGCTGCTGCTGGCCGCCGGACAGCTCGGCGGGCAGGTGCCGCTGCCGCTCGCCGAGGCCCACGGAGCGCAGCGCCTCGGCGGCCCGCTCGCGCCGCTCCGCGCTCCGCAGGCCGAGCGGCACGAGGGCCGTCTCGACGTTCTCCAGCGCGCTGAGCGTCGGGACGAGGTTGAAGGACTGGAAGACGAAGCCGATGGACTCGGCGCGGACCTTGGTGAGCCGGGCCTCCGGCAGCGTCCCGAGGTCGACCCCGTCGAGCTCGACGCTGCCCGCCGTGGGCCGGTCGAGCCCGCCGAGCATCTGGAGCAGGGTCGACTTGCCGCCGCCGGTCGGGCCCTGGATGACGAGCCGGTCGCCGTCGCCGATGACGAGATCGACGCCCGCGAGCGCGTCGACGGTGTCCTTGCCGCGCCGGTACCGCTTGGTGACGCCGGTGAGCTGATACATGGTGCAACTCCTGTACTACGTGGGGTGATTGGCGTGACCAGTGGCTCTACTCGACGCGGCGCAGCGCGTCTGCGGGGCGCAGCCGCGAGGCCCGCCAACCGCCGAAGGCGCCGGCGATCAGCCCGCCCGCGACGGCGAGGCCGACCGCGAGGGCGATGGTGGTGGCGGAGACGGGCGCGCTGAGCGCGATGTCGAGGGTCTTCGCGCCTCCCCCCGCGGCCCGGCGCATCATTCCGCCGCCGCCGAAGCCTCCGCCGCCGGGAGAACCACCCATGCCGCCGCCACCGCCGAGCTGCGCGGACAGGGTGGGGCTGATCGCCGTCACGGCGTACGCGCCCGCGAGCCCGACCGCGATGCCGAGGACGCCGCCGATCAGCCCGTTGACGACCGCCTCGCCGACGACCTGCCGCGTCACCCGGCCCGAGGTCCAGCCGAGCGCCTTGAGCGTGCCGAACTCCCGGACCCGCCGGGACACCGCCGAGGACGTGAGCAGCCCCGCCACCAGGAAGGCGGCGACGAGCACCGCGATCGACAGCCACTTGCCGACGGTCGAGGCCAGATTCGAGGCGGTCGACAGGGAGCCGGAGACGGTGTCGGCGAGATCGGCGGACGTGGTGACGGTGGTGCCGGAGATGTTCTTCTGGATGGCCGCCTTCACGGCGTCGATCCGCTGCGAGTCGGTCGCCCTGACGTAGACCGTCGTCACCTTGGACTTGACGTCCGCGAGCGTCTGGGCCCGCTTCAGGGGCACGTAGACATTGGCGGCCGCGTCCCCGCTGTCGGCGGTCGCGACGCCGATGACCCGGTACTTGTCGCCCTTGACGGTGACCTTGTCGCCGACGGCGAGCTTCTTCCGCTTCGCGTACGAGGAGTCGACGACGGCGACCTTCGCGTCGGTCTCGGAGGTCGTGAAGCTCCGTCCCTTGGTGATCTTCGAGGAGGTCAGCGGGCCGAGCCTCCGCTGGGTGACGTCGGTGCCGTAGACGGAGAAGGAGTTGACGTCGAAGTTGGCGCCGCCGCCCTGGACGCGGCCCTGCGGCTGACCGCCCTCGCCGCCACCGGGCCCGCCCTGCGTACGTCTGTCGCCGTCCTGCTTGAACTGGCCGCGCGTGAACCGGCCGCTGACCTTCATCACCTGGAGGCTGAGCCCGCCCACCGTGTCGGCGACGCCCTTCTGGTCGGCGACCTTCGCGACGGTGGAGTCGGCGAGGGTCTGGAAGCCCTGCACCATCACGCGGTCACTGGACTGCTCCTTGTCACCGGAGTCACTGTCCTTGGCGTCGAAGTCGAACTTCGGGCGGCCAGTACTGTCGCCCGCCTTGGGTGCGCTCGCGGCCTTGGTGACGGTCATGTCCGTGCCCAGGCCGTACAGCGACTGCAGGACCTTGTCCTGCGCCCTGGTCATCCCGGCGGACACCGAGCCGACCACGATGACGAGCGCGATACCGAGCGCGAGCCCGGAGGCGACGACCAGCGCCGCTTTTCTGCGGCGGCGCAGCTCACGCCGGAGATAGGTGAAGAACATCGAAGCCTCGCCGATGACGGCCCACCGCGAAGGGGGCTCTGACAGGAATCAGCGGGAGCCGGAGCGTCCGAGGACGCTCCGGCTCCCGCTGCGGCGAAACGGTATGGCGGTGTTGTAAGGGTTGCGTGAGGCCGTCATGAGAACGCCATGAGACCCCCGCGGGGTACGACCCGGTGACTACTCGGCGGACCCGGCCTTCCACTGCGACCAGCTCAGGTTCCAGCCGTTCAGACCGTTGTCCGGCTGGACCGTCTTGTCGCCGGTGTTCTTCACGACGACGACGTCGCCGACCATCGAGTTGTTGTAGAACCAGGCGCCCGGCGTGCTGTTGTCATTGGCGCCCTTGGCGTCCTGGAGGCCGACGCAGCCGTGGCTGGTGTTCGCGCCACCGAAGATCGACTTGGCGCCCCAGTAGTTGCCGTGGATGAACGTGCCGGAGCTCGACAGGCGCATCGCGTGCGGCACGTCCTTGATGTCGTACTCGCCCTTGCCGTCGTTGTTGGTGAAGCCGACCGTCGAGCCGTCCATCCGGGTCTCCTTGAACTTCTCGGAGATCACCATCTGACCCTCGTAGGTCTTGTTCTCGGGGGAACCGGCGGAGATCGGGATGGTCTTGACGGTCTTTCCGTCCCGCGTGACGGTCATCATCTTGGTCTTCGCGTCGACCGTGGAGACCTGGTCGCGCCCGATCTTGAACGAGACCGTCTTCTGCTGCACACCGGTCACGCCGTTGGCGCCCTCGACCCCGTCCAGGTCGAGCTTCATGGTGACCGTGGAGCCGCCCTTCCAGTAGTCCTGGGGGCGGAAGTCGAGCCGGGTGCCGTTGAACCAGTGCCCGACGACCTCCTGCCCGCTGCTGGAGGTCACGGTGATGTGCTTCTGCACGTCGGCCTTGTTGCTGATCTCCTTGTCGAAGTTGATCGACACGGGCATGCCGACACCGACGGTCGAACCGTCCTCCGGCGTGAAGTTCCCGATGAAGCTGTTGGTCGGGGACACCGTCGTGAACTGCGCGTTCTCGTGCGCCACGCGGCCGCCGGAGTCCTTCGCCTCGGCGGCGATCTTGTACTTCGTCGCGCGCTCGAGCTGCGTCGTGGGCTTCCAGCTCTTCTTGTCGGCGGAGATCTGGCCTTCGACCTTCGTTCCGTCGGCCGTGGTCATGGCGACATCGGTGAGCGTGCCCTTGCTCACGGTGACCTTCGCGGCGTTGTTGATGCTCGCGTTGTCGGAGCCGTCCTTCGGCGCGATCTTGATGTCGGCCTCGGAGGTCTTCTTCGCCGCGGCCTCATCGGCCTGCGCCTGCGATTCCTTCTTGCCCGAGCCGCCCTCGTCGCCGCCACCACAGGCCGTCAGCACGAGCACACCGCCGAGCAGAGCGGACGCGGCCATCAGACCCTTGCGCCGCTTACCGTCCGTTATCACACGCTTCTCCATAGTCGCCGAATTTCCCGACTTCGCCGAATGCACCTGCTGTCGGCCGCCCCGAGCCCGGTCGACGGCAGGCCCAAGAGGACACAACAGCCCCCTCGTACCCACTCAACGCCGTGACCGGTTCGTCCCGTTCCCGATGGACCGTCGGTGTGGGCAAGACCACGTCGGGACTCCCTCACCAGGGACGACAAAACCCCGGGCAGCGGTTGCCGCCCAGGGTTCCCGATTCGAGGACCGCTACACGCCGTCTTCCGCTTCCCCCTCCTCATCATCCTCGCCGAGGTCCCAGTCCGGCGAATCGGGGTCGTAGTCGACCTGCTCACTGGACCAGGAGGCCTGCACGAGCTCCGCCCCCGGCACGTCGGCGACCAGATCGAACGGGTCGACGAGATACGCGACCGCCTCCGCCTCGTCCTCCTCGACGGCGCTCACGGCCTGCGCCCGCTCCTCGGGCCCGACCTCCTCGTCCTCGGCCACGCGCTGCAGAGCCGCCCCGGTCAGCGCCTCCGCGTCGGCGACCTCCAGGACCAATTCCACCTTGAGGCGAACAAAACGTGACGTGTCATCAGTGCTCATGGGCGGAGCGTACGACCCATCCGCCTCGTGACTTTCCTGTGACCCACGTCTTTAACTAACATCAGCACACACGGCCAATTCGCCAGCGCCACAAGGGGGATCGCTTCCGTGCCTGCCGCACGTCGATCACTGTTCACCGCCACTGCCGCCGCGGCGCTCCTCGGTGCGCTGTGGTTCGTTCCCACAGCGACGGCGACTCCCGAGCATGTCACCCATGCGGACCAGCAGCGCACCGCCACGGCGGTCACCGAGCAGTCCGACCGTCAACTCCGCCTGGCCGACACGGGTCAGGTGGACACGACGCCGTACGTGATCGGCGGCTCGGCCTTCCTCGGCCTGGGCGTCGGCTTCGTGACGTACTCGGTGCGCAGGGGCCGGGCCTACGAGGCGTAGGGCCCCAACTGCGCCGGGTGGCGGGCGACTTAGGGCCCTTCTGACGGATCAGGCTGGATACGGGAGGCCGCGCCATTCGGCTCCGTGAGCGGGGCCTGGTGCGTGCGATCGCAAGGCGGAGGAGGGAGGCGACGCGGAGCGTCGTCGACCGACGACAACGCCGCGAGCGTGCGTGCCAGGCCCCGCGAGCCCGGCCTGATCCAAACGACAGGCCCTAGCGGTCGGCGCCCGGCTCCAGGCCCCTGATGCGCCGCCGTTCCCCCTCGCCCGGGGCCGGCGGCGAGTCCGCGAGGCGGACCACCGGGTCGGCGAGGCCGCCGTCGCGCCCCGCCACCACGGGCTTCGCCGCGCGCAGCGCCTTCGCCTTGTACTGCGCGGCGTCCGCGAGGCGGAAGAGGCGGCGCGCGCTGCTCACCTCGCCGATCGGGTCCCCGGTGGACGCGATGCCGCACGCGACGCCGTCGCCGTGGTCCAGCTCGGCGGCCCGTGAGCAGATCTCGTCGCCCACCCGGACCACCTCGTCGGCCGAGGGCCCCACGGCGACGAGCGAGAACTCGTCGCCGCCGAGCCGCGCCGCGAGGGCTCCCGGCAGCATCGCCCCGCAGAGCGAGAGCACCGAGCCGAACCGTTCGAGGAGCCGGTCGCCCGCCGCGTGCCCGTAGGTGTCGTTGACCCGCTTCAGGCCGTTGAGGTCGCAGACGACGAGGCTGACCACGGAGCCGTCGGCCCGGTGCCGCTCCACGGCCTCGTCGAGGCGTATGTCGACCGCCCGCCGGTTGGCGAGCCCGGTCAGGGCGTCGGTGAAGGCGAGCCTGCGCGCCTCCTCCAGGCGTTCGGTCTGCGCGATGCCGGCCGCGACGACCGCCGCGAGGACCGTGGCGAAATCGGCGTCGAAGCGGCCGAACACCTCGGCGCCCGTCGGCCGCGCCACGTACAGCTCGCCCCACGCCCGCCCGTGCAGAACGATCGGCGCCACGACGCAGCAGCCGCGGCCCCTGCGCCGTAGCGCGGCGACCCGCTGATGGCAGTAGCCGGCCCGGTCCACGGGGCCCTCCGCCGTCTCGACCCAGGCGTCCGGCTCGCCGCCCTTGGCCCACCGCTCGTGCAGGAACTCGGTGATCTCGGGAAATCGGTGCACCGGGTAGCCCTCGCCCTCGGGGAACTCCTCCTCCCCCTCGGCCAGCTCCCCCACGTTGACGAGCACCCGCAGCCGGCCGCGCTCACGCTCCCAGACGGAGAGCGCCGCGAAGCTCCCGGACAGCGCGCGGCAGGCGCCGAGCGCTGCCGCGCGCCACGAGTCGCGTGGGCTGCGCGCGGCGGCCATGCCCTGCGCGAGCGTCACCACGGCGCGTAGCCGAACGTCCTCACCCATCACTCCAGAGTAAGGAGTTTTCCGGCATTTCGGTGAATTTGGTGCGCCAGGCCGGGGCTCACGAGCAGCCGGGCGTCACTGAAAGTAATCGAGTGGTACGTCGGTGCGACCGCCCCCCCCCGTCACTCGCCCGGCCACCGCGGACTGCGCTTCTCGTTGAACGCCGCCACCCCCTCGGCCCGGTCCCCGGAGAACGCCACGGACCGCCAAGCCGCGTCCTCCACCTCCAGGCCGGCCCGCATGTCGAGGCCGTGCCCGAGCCGCAGCGCCTTCTTCGACGCGCGCAGACCGACCGGCGAGTTGGCGGCGATCCGCGCGGCGAGCGCGAGCGCCTCCTCGCGGTCCGCGCCCGCCGCCACGACCTGATCCACGAGCCCCACCTCCCCGGCCTCCGCCGCCCGCACCCGGCGCGCCGTGAAGATCAGCTCGGCGGCCCGCGCGGCCCCGACGCGGCGCGGAAGCAGCTGCGTACCGCCGCCGCCCGGGATCACGCCGACGGAGACCTCGGGCAGGCCCACGACGGCCGTCCCGTCGGCCACGATCAGATCGCAGGCGAGCGCCAGCTCGAAGCCGCCGCCGAGCGCGAACCCGTGCACGGCCGCGATCGTCGGCATCGGCAGCTCCAGGACGCCCGTGTACGCGGCGCGGGTCACGGGCCGCTGGCGCAGCAGCTCCGCGTCGGAGAAGGAGTTGCGCTCCTTGAGGTCCGCGCCGACGCAGAAGGCGCGCTCGGCGCTGGAGGTGAGGACGACGACCCGGACGTCCCGGTCGGCCGTCAGCGCGTCGCACGCGGCGGTGATCGAGCGGGCCATGTCGCTCGACACGGCGTTCATGGCCTTCGGCCGGTCGAGCACCAGCTCGGCGACCGTTCCGTCCTCGTGGCTCCGTACCGCCACGAACTCCCCGAACCGCCGCTCGTCACCCATGACACGCCCTTTCGGTTAACGCCAGTTAACCGCCAAGGTTGTCAGGTGCGCCTGGTCAGCGTCCAGGGCTCCACGACGCCGAGGCCGCGCACGGGCCGCTGCCACATGGGCTGGAGCGCGAACCGGTAGGTGGGCGGCTCCTCGCCGTCCTCCTTGGCCTTCTGCGCCTCGGCCGCGGCCTCCGCCTCGGAGGTGGGCGTCTCCCCGATCCTGATCAGCTCCTCGGCGAAGGCGCCGTCCACCAGGACGTTGTCCCGGGGCGCTATCGACGTGAGCCGGCTCGCGAGGTTCACGGTCGAGCCGAAGACATCGCCCATGCGCGTGGTGACCGTGCCGAACGCGAGGCCGACGCGCAGCTCCGGCATCGTCTCGTCGTTGCTCATCGTCTCGATCAGGCGCAGCGCGATCTCGCTCGCGATGCCCGCGTCGTCGGCCGCGTACAGGACCTCGTCGCCGAGGGTCTTGATGAGCCGGCCGCCGTGCGCCGCGACGAGGTCCGCCGCGGTGGTCTCGAAGGCCTCGACGAGCTCGCCGAGCTCCTCCTCCTCCATACGACGGGTGAGCCGCGTGAACCCGACGAGGTCCGCGAACCCGACGGCGAGCCGCCGGTCGACCATCTCCTCGTCGTCACCGGCCTGCACGACACGGCCGGTCGCCGCGGCGAGCTGGCGCCTCCACACGTAGACGAGGAACTCCTCCAGCTCCGGCAGGAGCAGCTCCATCAGCGGGTACGTGACCTCGGTGCGGGTCATGCCGGGCTCCGGGGGCTCGGTCAGGCCCTCCAGGAACGAGTCGATCTGCCATTCGGCGAGGCGCGCGGTGGTCTGTCCGGTGGACCGGGCGACCTGTACGGCCATGGCCTCGCTGAGCAGCCCGGCCTCCACGAGACCGGCGAGGCGCCGCAGCGCCAGCACGTCCGCCTCGGTGAGGGCCTTGGCCTGGCCGATGTCGGCGAAGCCCATGGCCCGCCAGAACCGGGAGGCCAGTTCCATGGAGACGCCCGCGCTGCGCGCCGCCTGGAACGGGGTGTATCTGCGCTCGGCCCCGAGGATGAGCCCTTCGAGCCGCAGGGCGAGCGGATCCTCGGCCTCAGCCTCTTCTGGTTCCGCTCCTTCCGGCTTCTCGGGGTCGGTGGGAGAGCCCGTGCCGGAGCCCGAGTCGTCGACGGTCACGCCTGCTGCCCTTCCGATCTGCCGCGGTCAGGTATCGACCGGGCTCAACTCTACGGCAGCACCTGTGCCCCACGTCACTTCGTCCGCATCCGGGTGGCGTCGGCCGGGAGGCGCCCGGTGGTACACGCCTACGCAGGTCGCAGGTGCACGATGTCGCCCGCGCCGACCGCCTCCCGGCCCCCGGCCTCCGTGGCGATCACAAGCCGGCCGTCGCCGTCCACGGCCACCGCCTCGCCGACCAGCTCCCGGTCGCCCGGCAGGATCGCCCGGACCTGGCGGCCGAGCGTGCCGCAGCCCGCCGCGTACGTCTCCTGCAAGCGAGAGAGCGCGGGGTCGCCCTCGGCCGCGCACCACTCGACGTACCACTTCTCCAGGGACCGCAGCACGGCCCGCAGCACCGGCTCCCGGTCGGAGACCTTGGCCCCCGCGAGCGTCAGCGAACCCGCCGTCGGGACGGGCAACTCGTCGGCGCGCAGCGACACGTTCAGGCCGACGCCGAGCACAACGGCGTCCGCACCCGCCCGCTCCAGGAGGATGCCGCCGGCCTTGCGCTCCTCGCCGTCGACCGTGAGGAGCACGTCGTTGGGCCACTTCAGCGCCGTGTCGACACCGGCCGCCGAGGACAGGGCCGTGGCGACCGCGACCCCGGTGAGCAGCGGCAGCCAGCCCCAGCGCGCGATCGGCACCTCGTGCTCGCCCGGCTTGAGCAGCACCGAGAAGAACAGGCCCGAGCGCGGCGGCGCCGACCAGGACCGGTCGAGCCGCCCGCGCGCCGCACTCTGCTCCTCGGCGACGAGCACGGTGCCCTCGGCCACGGGCCCCGCCGTGGCCCGGTGCACCAGATCCGTGTTGGTGGACCCCGTGCGGGGCACCACCTCCAGGGACGACCACAGGCCCCCGTCCCGCAGCAGGGACCGGCGAAGGCCGGCCTCGGACAGGGGCGGCCTGTCCAGGTCGGACCAGGGGTTGGCGGGTACGTCTGAACCATCTCGCGGCGTCATGCAACCCAGCCTAGGTGTGGCAAAGACCGCACTGCTGAACGGTATTCAGGCCACTACGCTACGAATCAGTAGCCCCACTCCCCTTTTTTGGACCTTCCCCCAACCGTCCCCGTGAGCAGCGTCGAAGCAGGCAGGGAGCCGCATCCCGATGTCCGAGTTGGAACAGCCGACAGCGAAGATCGACATCCACACGACCGCAGGCAAGATCGACGATCTGCGGCGCCGGATCGACGAGGCGACCCACGCCGGATCCGCCCGCGCGGTCGAAAAGCAGCACGCCAAGGGCAAGTTGACCGCACGTGAGCGGATCGAGCTGCTGCTCGACGAGGACTCCTTCGTGGAGCTGGACGAGTTCGCCCGGCACCGGTCGACGGACTTCGGCCTTGACGCCAACAAGCCGTACGGCGACGGCGTCGTGACCGGATACGGCACCGTGGACGGCCGCCCGGTCGCCGTGTTCTCGCAGGACTTCACGGTCTTCGGCGGCGCCCTCGGCGAGGTCTTCGGGCAGAAGATCATGAAGGTGATGGACTTCGCGCTGAAGACCGGCTGCCCCGTCATCGGCATCAACGACTCCGGCGGCGCCCGCATCCAGGAGGGCGTCATGGCCCTCGGCATGTACGGCGAGATCTTCCGCCGCAACACCCACGCGTCGGGCGTCATCCCGCAGATCTCGCTCGTGGTCGGGCCGTGCGCGGGCGGCGCCGTGTACTCCCCCGCCATCACCGACTTCACGGTCATGGTCGACCAGACCTCGCACATGTTCATCACGGGCCCCGACGTCATCAAGACGGTCACCGGCGAGGACGTCGGGATGGAGGAGCTGGGCGGCGCCCGCGCCCACAACTCGCGCTCCGGTGTCGCGCACCACATGGCGGGCGACGAGAAGGACGCGATCGAGTACATCAAGTCGCTGCTGTCCTACCTGCCGTCGAACAACCTGAGCGAGCCGCCCGCCTTCCCCGAGGAGGCCGACCTCGCGCTCACCGACGAGGACCGGGAGCTCGACACCCTCATCCCGGACAGCGCGAACCAGCCGTACGACATGCGCACGGTGGTCGAGCACGTCGTGGACGACGCCGACTTCTTCGAGACCCAGGCGCTGTTCGCGCCGAACATCATCACGGGCTTCGGCCGCGTCGAGGGCAGCCCGGTCGGCATCGTCGCCAACCAGCCGATGCAGTTCGCCGGCTGCCTCGACATCCACGCCTCGGAGAAGGCCGCGCGGTTCGTCCGCACGTGTGACGCCTTCAACGTGCCGGTGCTCACCTTCGTCGATGTGCCGGGCTTCCTGCCGGGCGTCGAGCAGGAGCACGAGGGCATCATCCGGCGCGGCGCCAAGCTGATCTTCGCGTACGCCGAGGCCACCGTGCCGCTCATCACGATCATCACGCGCAAGGCCTTCGGCGGCGCGTACGACGTCATGGGCTCCAAGCACCTGGGCGCCGACCTCAACCTGGCCTGGCCCACCTCGCAGATCGCGGTCATGGGCGCGCAGGGCGCGGTCAACATCCTGCACCGCAAGACGATCGCGGCGGCCGACGATGTCGAGGCCACCCGCGCCGAGCTCATCCAGCAGTACGAGGACACCCTCCTCAACCCGTACACGGCGGCCGAGCGCGGCTACATCGACGCGGTCATCCTGCCCTCCGACACCCGCTCCCACGTGGTGCGCGGCCTGCGTCAGCTGCGCACGAAGCGGGAATCACTGCCCCCGAAGAAGCACGGCAACATCCCGCTGTAAGGAGCGCCGCTGTGATGATCAAGGTCGTACGGGGCAATCCGACCCCCGAGGAGCTGGCCGCCGCACTGGCGGTGGTCCAGGCGCGCGCCGCGGCGGTCCCGGACGCCCCGGCCGCGGCGGCGGACCGGGACGCGTGGTCCGACCCCTCCCGTATCGCCCGGCACCGGCTGCCGGCCCCGGGGGCGTCGAGCTGGTCCCGGACGTACTGGCCCGCGTGAATTACGTGATCACACGGGCCCGCGTGAATTAGTCCTTTCGTAGCGGGGCGCCTGAGTACGCGTACTCAGGCGCCCCGCACGCGCGAGCAGCACCATGCTGTATGTGCTGTGGTCAGACCCCGATGACGAGCCCCCGAAGGAGCTCCGCGAAACGCAGGCGATGCTGCGGCGCGCGGGCTTTGTGCTGGCCCTCGCCATGGTCGTGATGTTCCTGATGCTGGGGACCGCGTGATCCGGGCGACCGAGCAGGGCGGCCGACCGGGGAACGCACCGCGTCACGCTGGATAACCTGAGCCGCATGACTGCTCCACGCCGCCTGATCCTTGCCTCCCAGTCCCCCGCCCGCCTCGGTCTGCTGCGGCAGGCCGGGTTCGCCCCCGAGGTGATCGTCAGCGGGGTCGACGAGGACGCCGTGACGGCCCCGACCCCCGCCGAACTCGCCCTCGCGCTCGCCGAGGCCAAGGCATCCGTGGTCTCGGCACGCCCCGAGGCGGGCGGCGCCGTCGTCATCGGCTGCGACTCCGTGCTCGACCTCGACGGCGAGGCGCTCGGCAAGCCGGCCGACGCCGAGGAGGCCACGGCCCGCTGGAAGTCCATGCGCGGCCGCGCCGGAACGCTGCAGACGGGCCACTGCGTCTACGACACGGCGAGCGGCCGGTACGCCTCGGGCACCGCCTCCACCGTCGTCCGCTTCGGCGAGCCGAGCGACGCGGAGGTCGCCGCGTACGTGGCGACGGGCGAACCCCTCTACGTCGCGGGCGCGTTCACCCTGGACGGCCGCTCGGCCCCGTTCATCGACGGCATCGACGGCGACCACGGCAACGTGATCGGCCTCTCGCTGCCACTGGTCCGCCGCCTGCTCGCCGAACTGGGCATCGGCATCACGGAGTTGTGGGCGCCGGCGGAGTAGCCGGACCGTTCTGCGCGGGGCTGTCCCCCTGCGGCTCCCGCTCCCCCTGCTCGTGCCGGTCGAACGCGACCAGCGTGAGCACGAGCAGGGCGAGCACGACCATCATGAACACGAAGCTGAACCAGCCCACCAGGCTGATCGAGAACGCGCCGAGCAGTCCGTGCACGACGGCCGCGCTGATCAGCAGGATCCGCCCGAACCCGGCCGGCGCCCGGTCGACGACCGCGGTGCGCGCCAGCACGATCCCGCACAGCGCCAGATAGAGCCCGAACAGGCCGCCCGCTATCCACGCGCCCACCGACATCGCCCGCGGGTCGAGCCCGGCGAGGGACATGTCCTGGTTGTCGACCACAAGGCCCAGGAACCAGTTCAGGAGCGCGATCCCGAACGCCTCCGCGAACAACACGATCGCGGCAACCCACGCCACCGGCTTGCGAGCCACCGGCCCCCACCCACTTCCACTGACTGTTACCGCTAGTACGGCCAAGACATCCCGAACGCTACTAACGGGTAAACCCCGGTACAAGGGTTCTGCCGAGGTTCCCGCGAAGGCAAAGAATCGTTGGGCCATTCGTAGGGACTCCACAAAGAATGCCCATGGGGCGCGGCGCGGTCTCACAGAGACCTTGACCACAGAGGCGGGCTAGGGTTGCGGTGAGGGATCGCGCGTATCCAGGCGCGACAAGGGATTCCACCCACCGGGTGGATCCCGGGTGACACTGCGTGTGGGCAAGCTCACGCCCGGGGACGCCTCGTGGGTCCGTGTCGGCAGTCCCTAAACTCAGCTTGTTTCAGTGAGTCAAGCTTCACGGTGACCCGCCGACCGCCCCGGCTCGGGCGACCACGGCCGGGGGTCCGGGGGATGCCCCCGGGAAGACACAGCAAGGAGGGAGCCATCGTGCGCAAGGTGCTCATCGCCAACCGTGGCGAAATCGCTGTCCGCGTGGCCCGGGCGTGCCGGGACACGGGGATCGCGAGCGTTGCCGTCTACGCCGAGCCGGACCGGGACGCTCTGCACGTCCGTGCGGCCGACGAGGCGTTCGCCCTTGGCGGGGACACCCCGGCCACCAGCTACCTGGACATCGCCAAGGTGCTCCAGGCGGCGAAGGACTCCGGCGCGGACGCCATCCACCCCGGCTACGGATTCCTGTCGGAGAACGCCGAGTTCGCCCAGGCCGTCCTCGATGCCGGGCTGATCTGGATCGGCCCGCCCCCGCACGCCATCCGCGACCTCGGTGACAAGGTCGCCGCCCGGCACATCGCGCAGCGCGCGGGCGCCCCGCTGGTCGCCGGCACCCCGGACCCGGTCTCGGGCTCCGACGAGGTCGTGGCGTTCGCCGAGGAGCACGGCCTGCCGATCGCGATCAAGGCCGCCTTCGGTGGCGGCGGCCGCGGCCTGAAGGTCGCCCGCACCCTCGACGAGGTGCCCGAGCTGTACGAGTCCGCGGTGCGCGAGGCCGTCGCCGCCTTCGGCCGCGGCGAGTGCTTCGTGGAGCGCTACCTCGACAAGCCGCGCCACGTCGAGACGCAGTGCCTGGCCGACCAGCACGGCAACGTGGTCGTCGTCTCCACCCGTGACTGCTCGTTGCAGCGCCGCCACCAGAAGCTCGTCGAGGAGGCCCCGGCGCCGTTCCTGTCCGACGCGCAGCTGGAGCAGCTGTACTCGTCGTCGAAGGCGATCCTCAAGGAGGCCGGCTACGTCGGCGCGGGCACCGTCGAGTTCCTCGTCGGCGCGGACGGCACGATCTCCTTCCTGGAGGTCAACACCCGTCTCCAGGTCGAGCACCCGGTCACCGAGGAGGTCGCCGGCATCGACCTCGTGCGCGAGATGTTCCGCATCGCCGACGGCGAGGAGCTCGGCTACGGCGACCCCGAACTGCGCGGCCACTCCTTCGAGTTCCGCATCAACGGCGAGGACCCGGGCCGCGGCTTCCTGCCCGCCCCGGGCACCGTCACCAAGTTCGAGGGCCCCGCGGGCCCCGGTGTCCGCCTGGACGCGGGCGTCGAGTCCGGCTCGGTCATCGGCCCGGCCTGGGACTCCCTGCTCGCCAAGCTGATCGTCACCGGGCGTACCCGCAAGGAGGCCCTCCAGCGGGCCTCCCGCGCGCTCGCCGAGTTCGAGGTCGAGGGCATGGCCACCGCCATTCCCTTCCACCGCAAGGTGGTCACCGACCCGGCGTTCGCCCCCGAACTGACCGGCAGCCAGGACCCGTTCACGGTCTTCACGCGCTGGATCGAGACCGAGTTCGTCAACGACATCCCGCCGTTCGCCGCTCCGGCGCCCGGTGAGGACGAGGACGAGGCCGGCCGCGAGAACATCGTCGTCGAGGTCGGCGGCAAGCGCCTGGAGGTCTCCCTCCCGGCCGGCATGGGCATGTCGCTGGCGCGCACGGGCCTCAACGCCGGTGCCAAGCCGAAGCGCCGCGCCGCCAAGAAGTCCGGCACGGCGGCCTCCGGCGACTCCCTCGCCTCCCCGATGCAGGGCACGATCGTCAAGGTCGCGGTCGAGGAGGGCCAGGAGGTCAAGGAGGGCGACCTCGTCGTCGTCCTGGAGGCCATGAAGATGGAACAGCCCCTGAACGCCCACAAGTCGGGCACCGTCAAGGGCCTGTCCGCCGAGATCGGCGCCTCCCTCACCTCGGGCGCCGCGATCTGCGAGATCAAGGACTGACGCCGCGCCAGGCGCAACAGCCGTACGCCGGGGGCCCGTCGACCGTTCTGGTCGGCGGGCCCCCGGTCGTTCGCACCGACGCCACCGGAATTCATTCGCGGCGCCCCGGCCTTCAGGTCAGGGGGAAAGCGAGTCCGGTGTTCGCGTCATAGTGGCGTTCCGGCGGAGCCGGACTCTGCCTGTGACGGTGCCGAGTCGCTCGTACGTTCCTGGTGACGACGGGAGTTCGACGTGCCTAGCGTGATCGTCATGCAGCTCCGGTCGGGTTGTACCCCGACACCGCTCAGCAGGCCGCGCCGGCCAGGGCGTTCGGGTGCGCCCGAGTCGTGTTCAACGACGCGGTCCGCGCCCGTGAAGACGCCCGTCAGGCCGCCCGGCCGTTCCCGACCGTCGGCGAGCTGTCCACCCGCCTGATCACCCAGGCGAAGCAGACGACCTCACGCTCCTGGCTGGGCGAAGTCTCCGCCGTCGTCCTCCAGCAGTCCCTGCGGGATACCGAGGCGCTGCCAACGCCCGCTGGAGCATCACCAGCAGCGGCGGCCTGCTGAGCCTGCCGAAGATCGGGGCGGTGAAGGTGAAGTGGTCCCGCACCCTGCCCACCACCCCCACCTCGGTCACCGTCGTCAAGGACGCGGCCGGGCGGTACTTTGCCTCCTTCGTCATCGACACCGACCCCGCCGCCGACGCGCGGCGGATGCCCGCAACCGACCGCACCATCGGCCTCGACCTCGACCTCGGCCTCACCCACTTCGCGGTCCTCTCCGACGGCACGAAGATCGACTCCCCGCGGTTCCTGCGGCGCGCGGAGAAGAAGCTGAAGAAGGCCCAGCGAGAACTGTCCCGCAAACAGAAGGGATCCAAGAACCGGGCCAAGGCCCGCCTGCAGGTCGCCCGCGCCCACGCGAAGGTCGCCGACGCCCGCCGTGAGTTCCACCACCAGCTCTCCACGAAGCTGATCTCCGAGAACCAAGGAATCGCCGTGGAGGACCTGTCGGTGGCGGGACTGGCCCGCACCAGGCTGGCCAAGTCCGTGCACGACGCCGGATGGCCGTCGTTCATCAGCATGCCGGCGTACAAGGCTGAGCGGTACGGCCGCGCCCTGGTGAAGATCGGCCGCTTCGAGCCGACCTCTCAGGTCTGTTCCTCCTGCGGCGTCAAGGACGGCCCCAAGCCCCTGAACGTTCGGGAGTGGACGTGTGCCGCCTGCGGCGCGGTCCACGACCGGGACATCAACGCCGCGATCAACATCAAGACGGCCGCCGGACTGGCGGTATCGGCCTGCGGAGCGCCGGTAAGACCGGGAGCAGTCCCGGCACAGCGCGAAGAAACAGGAAGCCACGGATTCAAGACCGGAACCCGTGCCGCGTAGCGGCACAGGTCCGATCAAGAAGGCCAGAATCCTCGCCCCCCTTCAGTGCGAGGAGCATGTCAATGCGGTAGCGATCCCTCCGCACCGCCGCGGTCCCGCGATCGGGCATCCTTGAAGTCCTGCGCACCAGGCCCGCGCACGCCCAGGGAGGCCCGATGACGACAGCCGAGCACGATCGCTCGCGCCGCATGCGCGCGGACGCGCGCCGCAACTACGAGCGGCTGCTCGCGCAGGCCCGGATCGCCTTCGCCGAACACGGCACGGGCGCCTCCCTGGAGGAGGTGGCCCGCGGGGCCGGGGTCGGCATCGGCACGCTGTACCGGCACTTCCCCAACCGGCACGCGCTGATGAGCGCCGTCTTCGAGGAGGCGGTGAACGATCTGCTGGCCCGCTCCCGGGCGCTGCTCGACGCTCCGCAGCCCTGTACGGCGCTCGTGACCTGGCTGCGCGAGATCATCACGCACGCGAGCGAGTACCGGGGGCTCTCGCGGGCCCTCATGTCGGCCTCGCAGGACGCGAGTTCCGCGCTGGCCCGGTGCAGCGATCCGATGCGGGAGGCCGGCCAGGCGCTGCTCTCGCGAGCGCAGCGGGTGGGGGCGGTGCGGCAGGATGTCTCCATGACGGACCTCCTTCAGCTCACGAACGCGATTGCCCTCGCGGCGGAGGAGACTCCGTCGGACCCGGGGTTGGCGGATCGGCTGCTGCGGTTGACGTTGCGCGGGATCGCCTGTTGACCGGCACCGGTGTTGCGGCCACGGGGCTCCGCCCCGGACCCCGCTGCTCAATCGCCGCAGGGGCTTAATCGGCCCAGCCGTTTGGGCATATCAAGCCCCTCCGGCGATTGAGGAGCGGGGTCCGGGGCAGAGCCCCAGGGCGCGACGCCGGACGGGCGGGAGCTCACCGGCGTCGCAGATCCGCCACCCGGGCCGTCCGCTCGGGCGGGGCCGCGTCCAGGGCCGCGGCACGCAACGGGTGGCCCCGCCGCTGCCCGGGCAAGGGCACATCCCGGCGCGGCTGACGCGCCGGGACGGATTCACCGCCCCCGGTAGGGTCCTCCGCCCCGGCCCCCGCAACAGCGACCTGCACCCCCTGATCGGCCAGCGCCTGAAGCTCCGTCGCCGCCCGGTCGTCGTGCGCCGGCGGCTCGTCCGTCACGAGCCGCGTGATCACATCGGTCGGCACGGTCTGGAACATGGTGTCCGTACCGAGCTTGGAGTGATCCGCGAGCACGACGACCTCGGACGCGGCCTGCACGAGCGCCCGGTCCACGGACGCCGACAGCATGTTGGACGTGGAGAGCCCGCGCTCGGCGGTCAGACCGCTGCCGGACAGGAAGGCGCGGGAGACTCTCAGCCCCTGGAGGGACTGCTCCGCACCGCTGCCCACCAGCGCGTAGTTGGAACCCCGCAGCGTGCCACCGGTCATGACGACCTCGACCCTGTTGGCATGGGCGAGTGCCTGTGCCACCAGGAGGGAGTTGGTGACGACGGTCAGGCCCGGCACACGCGCGAGCCGGCGGGCCAGCTCCTGCGTGGTCGTCCCCGCGCCCACCACGATGGCCTCGCCCTCTTCGACGAGACCCGCGGCGAGATCGGCGATGGCCGTCTTCTCTGCGGTCGCGAGATGTGACTTCTGCGGAAAGCCGGACTCCCGCGTGAATCCGCCCGGCAATACCGCACCGCCGTGCCGGCGGTCGAGGAGTCCTTCTGCCTCCAGTGCGCGCACGTCCCGCCGTACGGTCACTTCAGAGGTCTGGACGACGCGGGCGAGCTCACGGAGCGAAACCGCTCCGTTGGCTCGCACCATTTCGAGGATCAATTGACGACGTTCTGCAGCGAACACGAAACTGACAGTAACCCCAACGACCGTCTGCTTTCAGCAGTTTGCGCCGAATTACAGATTCTGTTCGCACAAGAACCGTGGAAGTGGTATAGGCGCGGCGGGGTGCCTATACATCTCGCCTATGCCCCCCGCATGGGCCGCAACTCACCGTGACCTGCGGCCCGTTGCCCCGCGTCAGCTCTCTTCGGCGATCTTCCGCGTGTGCAACTGCCGCGCCACTTCGGCGATCGAGCCCGACAGCGAGGGGTACACGGTGAACGTGTTCGCGATCTGCTCGACCGTCAGATTGTTGTCGACCGCGATCGAGATGGGGTGGATCAGTTCCGAAGCGCGCGGCGCGACGACCACTCCGCCGACCACGATGCCCGTGCCCGGACGGCAGAAGATCTTGACGAAGCCGTCCCGGATGCCCTGCATCTTCGCGCGCGGGTTGCGCAGCAGCGGCAGCTTGACCGCGCGCGCGTCGATCTTGCCCGAGTCGACGTCGGCCTGCGTGTAGCCGACGGTCGCGATCTCCGGGTCGGTGAAGACGTTGGACGAGACCGTCTTGAGGTTCAGCGGGGTCACCGCGTCGCCCAGGAAGTGGTACATCGCGATGCGGCCCTGCATCGCGGCGACCGAGGCGAGGGCGAAGACGCCGGTCACGTCACCGGCCGCGTACACGCCGGGAGCGGTGGTGCGGCTGACCTTGTCGGTCCAGATGTGGCCCGACTCCTTGACCTTGACGCCCGCTTCCTCCAGGCCGAGGCCCTCGCTGTTGGGGACGGCGCCGACCGCCATCAGGCAGTGCGTACCGGAGATCACCCGGCCGTCGGAGAGCGTGACCTCGACGCGGTCGCCGACGCGCTTGGCGGAGGCGGCGCGGGAGCGGGCCATGACGTTCATGCCGCGGCGCCGGAACACGTCCTCCAGGACGGCGGCGGCGTCCGGGTCCTCGCCGGGCAGCACGCGGTCGCGGGAGGAGACGAGGGTGACCTTGGAGCCGAGTGCCTTGTAGGCACCGGCGAACTCGGCGCCGGTGACACCGGAACCGACCACGATGAGCTCCTCGGGGAGCTCGTCCAGGTCGTACACCTGCGTCCAGTTGAGGATCCGCTCGCCGTCTGGCTGCGCGTCGGCCAGCTCGCGCGGGTGGCCGCCGGTGCACAGCAGCACGGCGTCAGCGACGAGGGTCTCCTCGGTGCCGTCGGCCGCGGTGACGATCACCTTGCGGGAGCCGTCGAGCGCCTGCTGGCCGTCGAGGCGGCCCTTGCCGCGCAGCACGCGCGCGCCCGCGCGGGTGACGGAGGCGGTGATGTCGTGGGACTGGGCGAGCGCGAGGCGCTTCACACGGCGGTTGACCTTGCCGAGGTCCACGCCGACGACGCGGGCCGGGCTGTCCGGATCGGGGGTGTCGTCCTCGACGATGATGCCGAGCTCTTCATAGGAGGAGTCGAAGGTGGTCATCACCTCGGCCGTGGCGATCAAGGTCTTCGACGGTACGCAGTCGGTCAGCACCGACGCCCCGCCGAGGCCGTCGCAGTCGACGACGGTCACCTCCGCGCCGAGGGACGCGGCCACCAACGCCGCCTCGTATCCGCCAGGTCCGCCACCGATGATCACGATCCGAGTCACATGCCCCATTGTCCCGCACGCTTCAAGCCCGCACCGATCCGGGGCCCCCGTCCGGGCACGGGCGCACGTATCTCCCCGTAAGAGGGGTGCTTCCGTTACTCACGGGACACGCGGGTCCACTGACGTACGCTCGGTCCCATGTCGCTCTACGCCGCGTACGCCGGCAATCTCGACGCGCGGCTCATGACGCGCCGCGCCCCGCACTCGCCGTTGCGCGCGACGGGCTGGCTGAACGGCTGGCGGCTCACGTTCGGGGGCGAGCACATGGGCTGGGAGGGCGCACTCGCCACGATCGTCGAGGCGCCGCGTTCCCAGGTCTTCGTCGCGCTGTACGACATCGCCCCGATGGACGAGGAGTCGATGGATCGTTGGGAGGGTGTCGGGCTCGACATCTACCGGCGGATGCGGGTCCGTGTGGACACCCTGGAGGGCGAGGAGCCGGCGTGGCTCTACGTATTGAACGGGTACGAGGGCGGTCTCCCCTCCGCGCGGTACCTGGGCGAGATCGCCGACGCGGCCGAGTCCGCGGGCGCGCCGCACGACTATGCGATGGAGCTGCGCAAGCGCCCCTGCTGAGGGCGCCCGGAAGCACTTCCCGCTCCCCCGTTCGTCGGAAACGACAAGGCAACGATCACAAGGACGTGACCTCCGACATCTACGCGCGTAGGCAACGACAGGCTACCCTCGTCGGCGTGAACGCTTCTCTTACTCCGGACAACGTCCTGGCCGACCCGTACGCCGCCGCCGACGCCGCAGCCGCGCGGCTGCGCGAGCTGACGGGCGCCGAGACCCACGACGTCGCCCTCGTGATGGGCTCGGGCTGGGCGCCCGCCGCCGAGGCGCTGGGCGAGCCCGCCGCCGAGTTCCCCTTCACCGAGCTGCCCGGTTTCACCGGCGCGGCGGTGGCGGGCCACGGCGGCACGGTCCGCTCGTACCAGGTCGGCGAGAAGCGCGCCCTGGTCTACCTGGGCCGTACGCACTTCTACGAGGGCCGCGGCGTCGCCGCCGTCGCGCACGGCGTGCGCACGGCCGCCGCGGCGGGCTGCAAGACCATCGTGCTCACCAACGGGTGCGGCGGTCTGCGCCAGGGCATGCGCCCGGGCCAGCCGGTCCTGATCTCGGACCACATCAACCTGACGGCGGCCTCGCCGATCGTCGGCGCCAACTTCGTCGACCTCACCGACCTGTACTCGCCGCGGCTGCGCGCGCTGTGCCAGGAGATCGACCCGAGCCTGGAAGAGGGCGTGTACGCCCAGTTCCCCGGCCCGCACTACGAGACCCCCGCCGAGGTCCGGATGGCCGGCATCCTCGGCGCCGACCTGGTCGGCATGTCCACCACCCTGGAGGCCATCGCGGCCCGCGAGGCGGGCGCCGAGGTGCTCGGCATCTCCCTGGTGACGAACCTGGCGGCGGGCCTGTCCGGCGAGCCGCTCAACCACGAAGAGGTCCTCCAGGCGGGCCGCGACTCGGCCACCGCCATGGGCGACCTGCTGACCAAGGTCCTCGCGAAGATCTGACCGCTGCCCCTGGGCCGCTTCGGCACAACCAAGCCCACCGGCGCTCGAGGCGCGAGGTCCGGACAATCAAGCCCCTGCGGCGATTGAGCAGCGGGGTCCGCGGCGGAGCCCCGAGACGTCGACCCCGTTGCGGCCCGAGAACTCCCGAAGGAATGCGAACCGTGACCGTATCTGGCAACGCACCGCTCGACCGGGCGAAGACCTGGCTCGCGGAGGACCCGGACCCGGAGACCCGCGAGGAACTCGCCAAGCTCATCGAGGCGGGTGACCTGGAGTCGATCGGCGAGCGCTTCGCCGGCACACTCCAGTTCGGCACCGCAGGTCTCCGCGGCGAACTGGGCGCGGGCCCGATGCGGATGAACCGCGCGGTGGTCATCCGCGCGGCCGCGGGCCTGGCGGCGTACCTGAAGGCGAAGGGGCAGACGGACGGCGTCGTGGTCATCGGCTACGACGCCCGCCACAAGTCGGCGGACTTCGCGCGCGACACGGCGGCCGTGATGGTGGGGGCCGGGCTGCGCGCCGCGGTCCTCCCCCGCCCGCTGCCCACCCCCGTGCTCGCCTTCGCCATACGGCACCTGGGCGCGGTCGCGGGCGTCGAGGTCACGGCCTCGCACAACCCGCCGCGCGACAACGGCTACAAGGTGTACCTCGGCGACGGCTCGCAGATCGTGCCGCCGGCCGACGCGGAGATCGCCGCCGAGATCGACGCGGTGGCGTCGCTGAACGACGTGCCGCGCGCGGAGTCGGGCTGGGAGACGCTCGGCGAGGACGTCCTGGAGGCGTATCTGGCGCGCACGGACGCGGTGCTCGCGCCGGGTTCCGCGCGTTCGGCCCGTGCCGTCTACACGGCGATGCACGGCGTCGGCAAGGACACGCTGCTCGCGGCCTTCGCCCGCGCGGGCTTCCCCGCGCCGGTGCTCGTGCCGGAGCAGGCCGAGCCCGATCCGGACTTCCCCACGGTCGCGTTCCCGAACCCGGAGGAGCCGGGGGCGATGGACCTGTCCTTCGCGACGGCCCGCGCGCAGGACGAGACCCCGGACCTGATCATCGCCAACGACCCGGACGCGGACCGCTGCGCCGTGGCCGTGCCCGGCGGCGGCGACTGGCGGATGCTGCGCGGCGACGAGGTCGGCGCGCTCCTCGCGGCGCACCTGGTGAAGCGGGGGGTGAGCGGTGTACTCGCCGAGTCGATCGTGTCGTCCTCGCTGCTCGGCCGGATCGCCGAGGCGGCGGGGCTCCCGTACGAGGAGACGCTGACCGGCTTCAAGTGGATCGCCCGTGTCGAGGGCCTGCGCTACGGCTACGAGGAGGCGCTCGGCTACTGCGTCGACCCCGAGGGCGTGCGCGACAAGGACGGCATCACGGCGGCGCTGCTCGTGACCGAGCTGGCGAGTGAGCTGAAGGAGCAGGGCCGTACGCTCCTCGACGCGCTCGACGACCTGGCGCTGGAGCACGGGCTGCATGCCACGGACCAGTTGAGCGTGCGGGTCGAGGACCTTTCGGTGATCGCGGACGCGATGAGTCGTCTGCGGGGGGCTCCGCCGGTGGAGCTGGCAGGGCTTGCGGTGACCCGCGCGGACGATCTCTCCGAGGGGGAGGGCGGGCTGCCGCCCACGGATGGGCTCCGCTACACCCTGGACGGGGCGCGGGTCGTGGTGCGGCCGTCGGGGACGGAGCCGAAGTTGAAGTGTTACCTGGAGGTCGTGGTGGCGGTCGCCGATCGGTCGGCGTTGCCGGCGGCGCGGGGCACTGCCGTGCAGCGGTTGGCGTCCCTGAAACGGGACCTCTCCGTTGCGGCCGGCATCTAGCGCGGCGCAGCCCGCGGTCGCGGCCACGGGGGTCCGGGGCGGAGCCCCGTGGTCGTGAGGGTCAGCCCAGCGCAATCAGGAACACGAGGAGCACGGCTCCTACGGCCGCCGGGGCGATGATTTCGTAGGCCCAGCGGGTCGTGACCTCGCCGCGTGAGCTCTCCGCCGCGGCGCGGGTGTCGTGGAGTTCGCGCAGTTCGTCCATGGCCTGGTCGCCGGGCGCGCGCGGCTCGGTCACCGGGAGGCCGCTGGCCCCCGTGGGCGTGCGGCCGCCCTTGGCCGCGCGCAGCTGCTGGCGCTGCGCCTTGCGTCGGCCGCGCAGCGACACCGGGATGGACCAGAGCTGGTACTTGGCGCCCGTCTCGACGAGGACCTCGTTCGAGTACCCGGACCTGAAGCCCGCGACCGCGCCCCACGGCAACGTGATGTCACGGAACGGGTTGCGCACGCGCAGCCGCTCCTCGTTCCCGAAGACGGCCGGCCGGATCGTGAACGCGACGACCAGCGGCACGACGAGCAGCAGCGCGGCAAGCACCGTCCACGGCGTCCGCCCGTCCCCGTTGACCACCGCGTCGCCGCCCAGCCAGGCGCCCATCAGGATCAGCGCGACACCGCCCGCGATACCGGCGGGAGACCGATAGATCCGGTCGGGCGCCTGCGGAGGTGTGGTCTGGCTGCTCGTCATGGCTCCGATTGTGCCCGACCCGTCAAGACCCGTATCCATCAGCCGACCGATCGAGCGGCTGGGCAGGATCAAGCCCCTGCGGCGTTTGAGCAGCGGGGCCCGGGGCGGAGCCCCGAGTCCGCAACCACGGCCCCCGCAACCGCACCGCGACCTGTACAGCCGCTACGCGCGTAGATATGCTCCCCTCGTGACCATGCCCAGTTCTGCACCCGCACCCGCTCTCAGCGACGTCACCGCGTCCGACGGCACGCTGCGCCGCTTCCTGCACGGGTTGCCCGGCGTCGACGCGGTCGGCCTGGAGGCGCGCGCCGCTTCGCTCGGGACCCGTTCCATCAAGACCACGGCGAAGGCGTACGCCATCGACCTGGCCATCTCGATGATCGACCTGACGACCCTGGAAGGCGCCGACACCCCGGGCAAGGTCCGGGCCCTCGGCGCGAAGGCGGTCAACCCGGACCCGACCGACCGCTCCGCGCCCCGCACGGCGGCCGTCTGCGTCTACCCCGACATGGTGGCCACCGCGAAGGCCGCCGTCGCCGGCACGGACGTGAAGGTCGCCTCCGTCGCGACCGCCTTCCCGGCCGGCCGCGCCGCCCTCGAGGTCAAGCTCGGGGACGTACGGGAGGCCGTGGCCGCGGGGGCCGACGAGATCGACATGGTCATCGATCGCGGCGCCTTCCTCTCGGGCGACTACATGAAGGTGTACGAGGAGATCCGCGCCGTGAAGGAGGCCTCCGGCGCCGCCCGCCTCAAGGTCATCTTCGAGACCGGCGAGCTCTCGACGTACGACAACATCCGGCGCGCGAGCTGGATCGGCATGCTGGCCGGGGCCGACTTCATCAAGACGTCGACGGGCAAGGTCGGCGTCAACGCCACCCCCGCCAACACCCTCCTCATGCTCGAAGCCGTCCGCGACTTCCGCGCCGCCACCGGGGTACAGGTCGGCGTGAAGCCCGCGGGCGGCATCCGCACCTCCAAGGACGCCGTCAAGTTCCTGGTCATCGTGAACGAGACCGCGGGCGAGGACTGGCTCGACAACCACTGGTTCCGCTTCGGCGCCTCCAGCCTCCTCAACGACCTGCTGATGCAGCGTCAGAAGCTGGCGACAGGCCGCTACTCCGGTCCCGACTACGTGACGGTGGACTGATCACCATGACCAAGGCATCTGTATTCGAGTACGCGCCCGCGCCCGAGTCGCGGTCCGTCGTCGACATCGCCCCCTCCTACGGGCTGTTCATCGACGGCGAGTTCACCGACGCCGCCGACGGCAAGGTCTTCAAGACCGTCTCCCCCGCCACCGAGGAGGTCCTCTCCGAGGTCGCGCAGGCCGGTGAGGCGGATGTCGAGCGTGCCGTGAAGGCGGCCCGCAAGGCGTTCGAGAAGTGGTCCGCGCTGCCCGGCGCCGAGCGCGGCAAGTACCTCTTCCGCATCGCCCGCATCATCCAGGAGCGCAGCCGCGAGCTCGCCGTCCTGGAGACGCTCGACAACGGCAAGCCGATCAAGGAGACCCGCGACGCCGACCTTCCCCTGGTCGCGGCGCACTTCTTCTACTACGCGGGCTGGGCGGACAAGCTCGACCACGCGGGCTTCGGCCCGAACCCCAGGGCGCTGGGCGTCGCGGGCCAGGTCATCCCGTGGAACTTCCCGCTCCTGATGCTGGCGTGGAAGATCGCCCCGGCGCTCGCCACCGGCAACACGGTGGTGCTGAAGCCCGCCGAGACGACCCCGCTGTCCGCCCTGTTCTTCGCGGACATCTGCCGCCAGGCGGGCCTGCCGAAGGGCGTCGTCAACATCCTTCCCGGATACGGGGATTCGGGCGCGGCGCTCGTCGCCCACCCCGACGTGAACAAGGTCGCCTTCACCGGCTCCACGGCCGTCGGCAAGGAGATCGCCCGCACCGTCGCCGGTACGGACAAGAAGCTGACGCTCGAACTCGGCGGCAAGGGCGCGAACATCGTCTTCGACGACGCCCCCATCGACCAGGCCGTCGAGGGCATCGTCACCGGCATCTTCTTCAACCAGGGCCAGGTCTGCTGCGCGGGCTCCCGCCTCCTCGTCCAGGAGTCGATCCAGGACGAGCTGCTCGACTCCCTCAAGCGGCGCCTGACCACCCTGCAGCTCGGCGATCCGCTCGACAAGAACACCGACATCGGCGCCATCAACTCCGCCGAGCAACTGGCCCGGATCACCGCGCTCACCGAGCAGGGCGAGGCCGAGGGCGCCGAGCGCTGGTCCGCGCCCTGCGAACTGCCCTCCTCCGGCTACTGGTTCGCGCCGACGCTCTTCACGAACGTCACGCAGGCGCACACCGTCGCCCGCGACGAGATCTTCGGCCCGGTCCTGTCCGTGCTCACGTTCCGCACGCCGGACGAGGCGGTCGCCAAGGCCAACAACTCGCAGTACGGCCTCTCGGCCGGCATCTGGACGGAGAAGGGCTCGCGCATCCTCGCGGTCGCGAACAAGCTGCGGGCCGGGGTCGTCTGGGCCAACACGTTCAACAAGTTCGACCCGACCTCGCCCTTCGGCGGCTACAAGGAGTCGGGCTTCGGCCGCGAGGGCGGCCGTCACGGTCTGGAGGCCTACCTCGATGTCTGAGCGTCTTTCGGTCTTCAAGACCTACAAGCTGTACGTCGGCGGGAAGTTCCCGCGTTCCGAGAGCGGCCGGGTGTACGAAGTGACCGATGGCAAGAGTGGCGACTGGCTGGCCAACGCCCCGCTGTCCTCCCGCAAGGACGCCCGTGACGCCGTGGTCGCCGCCCGCAAGGCCTTCGGCGGCTGGCAGGGCGCGACGGCGTACAACCGCGGGCAGGTGCTGTACCGCGTCGCCGAGATGCTGGAGGGGCGCCGCGAGCAGTTCGCGCGCGAGGTCGCCGAGGCGGAGGGCCTGAGCAGGTCGAAGGCGGCGGCCGTCGTGGACGCGGCGATCGACCGCTGGGTCTGGTACGCGGGCTGGACCGACAAGATCGGCCAGGTCGTCGGCGGGGCGAACCCGGTGGCGGGCCCGTACTTCAACCTGTCCACCCCCGAGCCGACGGGTGTCGTGGCGGTCCTGGCGCCCCAGGACTCGTCCTTCCTCGGCCTCGTCTCGGTGATCGCCCCGGTGATCGCGAGCGGCAACACCGCCGTCGTGATCACCAGCGAGACGTCCCCGCTCCCGGCGCTCTCCCTCGGCGAGGTGCTCGCGACCTCGGACGTGCCCGGCGGCGTCGTGAACATCCTGTCCGGGAAGGCTGCGGAGATCGCCCCTTCGCTCGCCGCGCACCAGGACGTGAACGGCATCGACCTGACGGGCGCCGACACCGATCTCGCGAAGCAGTTGGAGATCGCGGCCGCCGACAATCTGAAGCGCGTGCGCCGTCCACAGCCTGTGGAGGACTTCGCGGCGGACCCGGGCACGGACCGTCTGACGTACTTCCTGGAGACCAAGACGGTCTGGCACCCGACGGGTTCGCTGGGCGCGTCCGGCTCCGCGTACTAGACGGTCCCGACAGTGGCCCCGGCTCCTTCGCCGTCCAGGAGGAGCCGGGGCCACCGTCATGCCGGTCAGCCCGGCAGCACGCTCATCGCGGGGCCCACCACGGGCAGCTCCTCCAACGACGCCCCCGAGGCCACGGGCCCGGTGACCGAGGCGGTGCTGATCGGCACGAAGTCCGCGACCTGCGT
This sequence comes from Streptomyces sp. NPDC051684, assembly GCF_044453445.1. Taxonomy (NCBI): domain Bacteria; kingdom Bacillati; phylum Actinomycetota; class Actinomycetes; order Kitasatosporales; family Streptomycetaceae; genus Streptomyces; species Streptomyces sp. NPDC051684. Next base: position 159,287 of record NZ_JBITCS010000001.1, read on the forward strand.
GCCGATCGAGTTGTCCAGCGGGTCGACGCCCGTGCCGGCCAGCGGGTCGATCGGCAGCTTCTTCAGCGTGCCGAGGCCGTTCGACGTGGCCGAGTCGAGCGCCGTCGATACGCCGCCGACCGCCGCGTCGACGTTCTCGTCGCCGGTCTGCGTCTGCGGCAGCGGGATCGGCGCCGCGCTCGCGGAGACGGCCCCCGCGGCGACGACCGCGCCCGCCGCGGTCACGGTGAGTCCGAGACGCATCAAGGTGCGCCGCACGGAGGAAGTGGGTTGGTGGTCTGCGTGTCGTGCCATGGCGTTCCGCCCGAAACCTTTCGCCTGTGTAATCATGTGCGCACTCAGGGTAGTTGGCGTGGTGCGTGCCACAACGGCACCACGCGGGGAGGTGACAGGGTCGCCATGCCTCACACTGGTGTCTCGTGAGTTCGCATCCTCCGATACCGACGCGGGTCGTCCTGCTCTGTGGCCCCTCGGGCTCCGGCAAGTCGTCGTTCGCGGCCCGCTCCGGGCTGCCCGTCCTGTGCCTCGACGACTTCTACAAGGAGGCGGGGGACCCCACGCTGCCCCTGGTTCAGGGCACTTCGGACATCGACTGGGACTCTCCGCTGTCCTGGGACTCCGAGGTCGCGGTCGCCGCGATCGTGGCGCTGTGCGCGCAGGGCCGTACGAGCGTTCCCGTCTACGACATCTCCACCAGCTCGCGTGTGGGCGAGGAGACGCTGGACATCGAACGCACGCCGCTGTTCATCGCGGAGGGCATCTTCGCGGCGGACATCGTGGAACGCTGCCGGGAGTTGGGCGTGCTCGCCGACGCGCTGTGCCTGCGCGGCCGCCCGTCGACGACGTTCCGCCGCCGGCTGCTGCGCGACCTCAAGGAGGGCCGCAAGTCGGTGCCGTTCCTGCTGCGGCGCGGCTGGCGCCTGATGCGCACGGAGCGGTCCATCGTGGCCCGCCAGGCGGCACTCGGCGCGCACCCGTGCGGCAAGGAGGAGGCCCTGGGCCGCGTCGCCGCGGCCGCGGCGGGCCGCTGCGTGAAAGCGCGTTCCTGATCAAGCCCCTGCGGCGATTGAGCGGGCATTTCAAGCCCCTGCAGGGGGCACCTCCCAGCGGGAGCTGGGGGAGATTGAGCAGCGGGGTCCGGGGCAGAGCCCCGAGACCGCAACCACGGCGGGCCGGAACATACGGAACGGGACCGGAAAGACCCCCCGGCCTTCCGGTCCCGCCCACTCCCCCCTACTGCTCCCCCGTACTTCCCCCGTGCTGAACCCCGCTCCCCCGAACAGGGCCCCGTTCCCCCCAGCCTTCAGGCGACAAGCTCGCCGAAGGACTCCTCCTGGTCACGCCCGAAGCTCAGCACCTCGTCCTCGCGCAGCCGCCGCAGCGACCGCCAGATGCTGGACTTCACCGTGCCCACGCTGATGTCGAGGATCTCCGCGATCTCCGGGTCCGTACGGCCCTCGTAGTAACGAAGGACCAGCATGGTGCGCTGGAGTTCGGGCAGCCGGGTCAGCGCCTGCCACAGGACCGCGCGCAGTTCGGTGCCGCGCATCGCGTCCGTGTCGTTGGCCGTCTCCGGCAGCTCCTCGGTCGGGTACTCGTTCAGCTTGCGGCGGCGCCACGCGCTGATGTGCAGGTTCGTCATGGTGCGGCGGAGGTAGCCCCCGACCGCGGCCTTGTCACTGATCCGGTCCCAGGCCCGGTACGTCGAGAACAGCGCGCTCTGCAACAGGTCCTCGGCCTCGAACCGGTCTCCGGTCAGGTGGTAGGCGGTTGCGTACAGGGAGGCGCGGCGCTCCTGGACGTAAGCCGTGAACTCGGCCTCCGACAAGGATGTCCGGCGCTGCTCCCCCGAGTCCTCCCTGTACGCGGCTCCCCCGTGACCCCCCTCGGTCACCGTTTCCCGCGGGTCAACCACCGTCATGATCCCGGTGTGCTGACGCCCGGCGCCGCGAACGCACCCCCGCCCGGTCACAGCGCCGGACTTCTCGTGACGCTCGGAAACCACTCGGCCCATGTCGTGCAGACGCGTGACAACCGCGCTTGAGGTGGTGCTGTGCAGCGTGTTCATCTCGCGCCCCCCGTCGTGGAGTACCGAATACTTCTGCGTCGTCGTCGCGATGCTTCTTCGCGATGACCAAAAGCTTGCCGGGCCGAGTTCATGACGGTGTCCGTCGACTGTCACAGGCCTGTCACAGCGGCTCCCGTAATAGGGAGCGGACGTGGAGGAAGCGCCCCCGCCGGGCCCGTTCCGCGCCCCTTCCCCGCACCTGACGCGCACACTCGGTCGAACTGAAGGCCTCTGATGGGCCAGAATGGCGCTTGTGCCTTCCCTGTTGCTGATCGAGGACGACGACGCCATCCGTACGGCCCTGGAGCTGTCACTTACGCGCCAGGGCCACCGGGTCGCCACCGCTGCCACCGGAGAGGACGGTCTGAAGCTGCTGCGCGAACAGCGGCCCGATCTGATCGTCCTCGACGTCATGCTGCCCGGCATCGACGGTTTCGAGGTGTGCCGCCGCATCCGGCGCACGGACCAACTGCCGATCATTCTGCTGACCGCGCGCAGCGACGACATCGACGTCGTGGTGGGCCTCGAGTCCGGCGCCGACGACTATGTCGTGAAGCCGGTGCAGGGGCGCGTGCTCGACGCGCGGATCCGGGCGGTGCTGCGGCGCGGCGAGCGGGAGGCCAACGACGCGGCGACGTTCGGCTCGTTGGTGATCGACCGGGCCGCGATGACGGTGACGAAGAACGGCGAGGACCTGCAACTGACGCCGACCGAGCTGCGCTTGCTGCTCGAACTGAGCCGGCGGCCCGGACAGGCGCTGTCCCGGCAGCAGTTGCTGCGCCTGGTGTGGGAGCACGACTACCTCGGCGACTCGCGGCTCGTCGACGCGTGTGTGCAGCGGCTGCGCGCGAAGGTCGAGGACGTCCCGTCGTCGCCGACCCTGATCCGTACGGTGCGCGGGGTGGGCTACCGGCTGGACACGCCTCAGTGACCAAGCCGCACGACAAGCTCCGGGGCGCGGCCGCGGCCAAGAAGACCCTCCTCGCCGGCCTGCGCTTCACCAGCCTCCGGCTGCGCCTGGTCGTCGTGTTCGCGCTCGTGGCCCTGACGGCCGCGGTGTCCGCGTCGGGGATCGCGTACTGGCTCAATCGCGAGGCCGTGCTCACGCGCACCCAGGACTCGGCGCTCAGCGACTTCAAGCAGGAGATGCAGAACCGGGCGGCGGCGCTGCCCGAGGCGCCCACGCAGGGCGAGTTGCAGCACGCGGCGAACCTGATGGCGGGCAGCAGCCAGCACTTCAGCGTGCTGCTCCTGGCGAAGGACGAGAACGGCCGCCAGGTCGTGGGCAATTCGGACCTGGACGCCTTCACCGTCACCGACGTGCCGAAGTCGCTCCAGGACGCGGTCACCAAGAAGCAGCCGATCAACGGCGGCAACAAGCACGCGTACCACCTGTACTGGCAGCGGATCACCCAGGACGACACCCCGTACCTGGTCGGCGGCGCCACCGTGGACGACGGGCCGACCGGCTACATGCTCAAGTCCCTGGAGCCGGAGGCCAAGGACCTCAGCTCGCTCGCCTGGTCGCTCGGCATCGCGACCGCGCTCGCCCTCGTCGGCTCGGCGCTGCTCGCGCAGGCCGCCGCGACGACGGTCCTCAAGCCCGTGCACCGGCTCGGCGTCGCCGCGCGCCGCCTCGGCGAGGGCAAGCTCGACACCCGGCTGCGCGTGTCCGGCACGGACGAGCTGGCGGAGCTGTCCCGTACGTTCAACAAGACGGCGGAGAACCTGGAGAAGAAGGTCGCGGACATGAGTTCCCGCGACGAGTCCTCGCGTCGCTTCGTCGCCGACATGTCGCACGAGCTGCGTACGCCGCTGACCGCGATCACCGCGGTGACGGAGATCCTGGAGGAGGAGCTCGACGCCGAGACCGGCTCGGTCGACCCCATGATCGAACCGGCGGTACGTCTCGTGGTCAGCGAGACCCGGCGCCTGAACGACCTCGTGGAGAACCTCATGGAGGTCACCCGCTTCGACGCGGGCAGCGCCCGGCTCGTCCTCGACGACGTCGACCTCGCCGACCAGATCACCGCCTGCATCGACGCCCGCGCCTGGCTGGACGCCGTCGAACTCGACGCCGAGCGCGGCATCACGGCCCGCCTCGACCCGCGCCGCCTGGACGTGATCCTCGCGAACCTGATCGGCAACGCGCTCAAGCACGGCGGGTCCCCGGTGCGCGTCTCGGTGCGGGTGGCGGGCGACGACATCGTCATCGCCGTACGCGACCACGGTCCGGGCATCCCCGAGGACGTCCTGCCGCACGTCTTCGACCGCTTCTTCAAGGCGAGCGCCTCGCGGCCCCGCTCGGAGGGCAGCGGCCTCGGCCTGTCCATCGCCGTGGAGAACGCGCGGATCCACGGCGGCCGGATCGGCGCCGCCAACTCCCCCGAGGGCGGGGCCGTTTTCACGCTCCGCCTGCCGCGGGACGCGGGGCCCCTCGCGTCCGCCACGGAGGAGGACGCCAAGGAGGCGCGGGAAGGCGGTGCCGCCAAGTGACGCGACGCGTACGCCCCTTGGTCCTCGTCGGCCTCGCCGCGGTCCTGCTCGCGGGCTGCGGGATCCGTCCCACGGAGGTGCCGACCGACTTCGGCGCCGCTCCCACGCGCGTGGGCTGCTCCCTGTCGGGCTCGGACAAGGTGGGGGCGCAGGCCGGCGGCGAGTTCCCGGTGCAGGTCTATCTGGTCTGTACGTCGCAGCTGGTCACGGTCGACCGGACCATCACGCTGGAGCGCGGCCAGTCCTCCGACCGGGTCGTGGTGGCCCGGGAGCTGCTCGCGCAGCTGGAGTCGGCCCCCTCCGCCGAGGAGAAGTCGGCGGGCTACACGACGGACGTCCGCTCCGGCCTCAAGGTCTCGGGCCCCCGCGAGGGCGATCCCGCGGACGCGCTCCGCCTGAGCGCCCCGCCGGACGACCTGTCCCCCTACGCCCTGGCCCAGGTCATCTGCACGTTCGCGACCAGCGAGGTCACCGCGGAGGACGACGAGCACGTGATCCTCGGCGGCCCGGACGCCGATCCGCCCCGCGAGTACACCTGCTCTGAGGCCCTGAAGGCCCGCCCGGGCCTGATCCCGGCGCCGACGAAGACCGTGAACTGACGAACGCCCTGCGACCTCGGCGGAACCGATCCTCCCGCGCCCGGCGTCTAGGGGTGCGTGCAGCGCCATCGCTCGGGCGGCCACAGGGCCGCCGTCCGTTTCCGTGCGGCAGGGATCGTCCTGCTCGCCGCGCATCTCCTCTTCGTCGCGTGGTTCACGCTGCGCCCCCTGGACGTTCCCTGGGTCAGCGCCGCGAACCTGCACCCGCTCGCCGGGATCCGCTCCGACCTCGCGCTCGGCTGGCGCGAGGCCACGGTGCGGCTCGGTGAGGGCCTGGCGCTGCTGGCCCCGCTCGGCGTGCTCCTGCCCGTCGCGGGCGGCCGCCTGCAGGTGTCGTTGTGGGGTTCGCTTGTGCGCACGGTCGCCGTGGCGGCGCTGATCTCGCTCGGCATCGAACTGCTGCAGACCGGAGTGCCCGGGCAGGTCGTGGACGTCGACTCGCTGTTCCTGAACACCGTGGGTGTCGCGCTCGCCCACCTCCTCGTGGTGCCCGTCCTGCGCTCCCGGCTCCGCCGCAGGGCCGACGGTGAGCCCCTCCCCCCGCAGGAGCCCGCTCAGGGTCCGACCCCGACGATTCCCAGGGTCGGCATCGCCCCGTGAGCTGACGCTTTGCCCGGCCGATCGCCGTACCTTCGAAGACGTAAGCACCACACACCGAAGACCTACGGTTCGCGAAGGAGCCCACCATGACCGCCCTTGCCCGCCCCACCAACGGACGGATGATCGGCGGAGTGTGCGCAGCGCTGGCACGGCGCTTCGGCACCTCCGCGGCCACGATGCGAGTGATCTTCCTGGTCTCCTGTCTGCTGCCGGGCCCGCAGTTCCTGCTCTACATCGCGCTGTGGATCCTGTTCCCGAGTGAGAACAAGGTGCGCCAGGCCTGGTGACGCCGCACCACAGCCGTACGCGCCGAAGGGGCGCGCCCGCGTGATCGCGGGTGCGCCCCTTCGGCGTGTGTGCGGTGGGCCGGGTCAGCTGAGCCCGCCGACCGGCAGGCCGCCGAGCAGCCCGGAGACGGCGTCGCCACCGTCGGTGGGCAGGGCCGACTTGGTGGCCTGGTCGACGACCGGGCCGGCGGTGTGCAGGCCGTTGTTGACCGCGGTCTGGGCGCCACCCAGCGCCTCGGCGCCGGGCAGCGTCGACGCCACGTCCTGGACCGGGAGGGCGGAGGTCACGGATCCGACGGCGTCGGTGGCGTCGGGGGCGGCCGGGGCAGCGTTCGCGGCACCGGCGCCGGCGGCGGCGAAAGCGGCTCCGAGAGCGGCGACACCGAGGGTCTTTGCAGCAGACTGCTTCATTGTGAAATGCGTCCTCTTGAACGATGACGGGGGAATGAGCGGTCCACGACCGTAAACATTCCTTCGCTGCGCCTGCAAACAGCGAACCGCCGGAAAAAGCGGCCGGGAACACGTGTTCCCGGCCGCTTCAACGTCCCCCCGGAAAGCCCTATTCGGCGACAGAACCGCTGGTGGAAGTGGTCTGGCGGAACAGCCATTCGGATTTCAGCTCGGCGTATCCGGGCTTGATGACGTCATTGATCATCGCCAGTCGTTCATCGAAAGGAATGAATGCTGACTTCATCGCATTGACAGAAAACCACTGCATGTCGTCGAGCGTGTAACCGAACGCGTCGACCAGGTGCTCGAACTCGCGGCTCATCGACGTACCGGACATCAGCCGGTTGTCGGTGTTGACCGTGGCCCTGAAGTGCAGCTTTCGCAGCAGCCCGATGGGGTGCTCGCCATAGGAACTCGCGGCACCGGTCTGCAGGTTCGACGAGGGGCACATCTCCAGCGGGATCCGCTTGTCGCGCACGTACGAGGCGAGGCGGCCGAGCTGCACGCCGCCGTCCGCCTCCACCTTGATGTCGTCGATGATGCGCACCCCGTGCCCGAGCCGGTCCGCGCCGCACCACTGGAGGGCCTGCCAGATCGACGGAAGGCCGAAGGCCTCGCCCGCGTGGATCGTGAAGTGGTTGTTCTCCCGCTTGAGGTACTCGAAGGCGTCGAGGTGGCGGGTGGGAGGGAAGCCGGCCTCGGCGCCCGCGATGTCGAAGCCGACGACACCCAGGTCCCGGTAGCGGTTGGCGAGTTCGGCGATCTCCAGCGCGCGGGCCGCGTGTCGCATCGCGGTGAGCAGGGCGCCGACCCGGATGCGGTGGCCGTTCCCCTTCGCGCGCCGCTCGCCCTCCCTGAAGCCGTCGTTGACCGCCTCGACGACCTCTTCGAGGGTGAGCCCCTGTTCCAGGTGCTGCTCGGGGGCGTAGCGGATCTCGGCGTAGACGACGCCGTCCTCGGCGAGGTCCTCGGCGCACTCGGCGGCGACCCGGAACAGCGCCTCGCGCGTCTGCATGACGGCGCAGGTGTGGCTGAACGTCTCCAAGTACCGCTCCAGGGACCCGGAGTCGGCCGCTTCGCGGAACCAGACGCCGAGCTTGTCGGGGTCGGTCTCCGGCAGGTTCTCGTACCCCTGCTCGCGCGCCAGGTCGACGATCGTGCCGGGCCTCAGGCCGCCGTCGAGGTGGTCGTGCAGGAGCACCTTGGGCGCGCGGCGGATCTGCTCGGCGGTCGGCACCCGGGGGCTGTTGGGGTTCGCGGTGATCGGGCTCGTCATTTCCGCACTCTAACTCCTACGCGCGTAGATCGCTGCGGTTCGTTGTCCGTTCGTTGCGGAACGCGACGAGAGTGGCAAGGGAGGGCGAAGAACGGCCGGGCATGATCCGTCGATACGCAACAGTGACCCGACCACCGGCGTCGTGCGGTCGGCTTCTGACACTGTGCTGTCATGCAGCAGCGAGCGACGCAGGGCCGCGAGGCGCGGCTTGCCAAGGCGGCCGGGCCGGTGCCGGGGGCGGTGGGCGGCGTGGTGCTGCTGCTCCCCGCGGGCGAGGAGACGTCGACCCGCAGACCCTCGCCCATGGACCGGGCGGCGCTGCGCCCGCTCGCGCGCCGCCTCACGCGCGCGGGGCGCGACGCGGGCCTGGTCGCCCATGTCGTGCAGTACCGGTGCCGCGGCTGGAACGAGACGCAGGCCGAACTCGCGCGCGATGCCCGGTGGGCCGCCGACGAGGTCGTGCGCCGCTACGGGGACGTACCGATCTGCCTCGCCGGCATCGACATGGGCGGCCGTGCGGCGCTGCACGCGGCCGGGCACGAAGCCGTCAACTCCGTGCTGGCGCTCGCCCCTTGGCTGCCGGAGGACGATGTGGCGGCGCCGCTCGAACCGGTCAGGCAGCTCGCGGGCCGCCGGGTCCTCATCGTGCACGGCACGGACGACCGGCGCACGGACCCGGAGTTGTCCTTCCGGCTCGCGGGCCGTGCGAAGAAGACGAACCGCGACGTGTGCCGCTTCGAAGTGCACTCGGACGGGCACGGGTTGGCGCAGCATCGGTACGAAGTCGGCTCGCTGGCCGTGGACTTCGCGCTCGGCACGCTGTTCGGGCGGCCGTTTTCCCGGCCGCTTCAGGATGCGCTTGCGGCGCCGCCGCCCTTGGGGTTGCGGATGCCGTTGGCCGCCGGCTTCGGGCGGACGCTCTAGTGTGGCGCCGGATGCAGGTGTGGCGCCGGGCCGGGGTTGCGGTCGCGGGGCTCTGCCCCGGGCCCCGCTGCTCAATCTCCCCCAGCTACCGCTGGGAGGTGCCCCCTGCAGGGGCTTTAAATGTGCTCCGGAAGGAGCTTCCCCCGGCGCGACAGCAGGAATTTTTTGAAGGCTGCCACCGGGGGCGTGTCCGGGTGGCCGTCCAGCCAGGCGACGCCGATCTCGCGCACCGCCCGCTGGCCCGTCACCGCGAGCTCCACGACTCCCGGGCGCGGCACGGTCGGCGGCGGCAGGAGCGCGACCCCGAGTCCCGCCGCGACGAAGCCGCGCAGCGTCTCGGTCTCCTCGCCCTCGAACGCGACCCGCGGCCTGAACCCGGCCTCGGCGCACAGGTCGTCGAAGATGCGACGCATCCCGTAGCCGGGTTCGAGCGTGACGAAGGTTTCCTCGGCCGCCTCCTCCAGGCGGATGCGCTTACGGGCCGCGAGGCGATGGTCATCGGGGACGACCAGACGCAGCCGCTGCTCGTCGAGGCGGCGCGCGACGAGCCCCGGCTCGTCGGGCACGGGCGAGGTGAGGCACAGGTCGAGCTCGCCCGCGCGCAGCCGCTCCAGCATCGCCTCCCCGTAGTTCTGCACGAGGCTGAAGCGGATGCGCGGGTAGTCCGCGCGGAAAGCCCGGATGAGGGCGGGCACCGTCTCCGTCCCCATGGTGTGGAGGAAGCCGAAGGCGACCTTGCCGGACTCGGGGTCGGCGTCGGCGCGCACCGACTCGGCGGCCCGCTCGATCTCGCCGAGCGCGCGCTCCACCGAGCCGAGGAACGTACGGCCCGCCGGGGTTAGCGACACCGTGCGGCCGATCCGGGCGAACAGGTCGACGCCCAGGTCGCGCTCGAGGCGGACCATCGCGCGGGAGAGCGTGGACTGCGGCACGTTCATCTCCTGCGCCGCACGCGTGACGTGCTCGGTGCGGGCGACCCCGGCGAAGTGGGCGAGCCGCGGGGCGAGGAGCGTGACGATGTCTTCCGTGTCACTCAACGGCGGCACGTACCGCCCGGACCTCTGCTCATGCTGCATGGGAACGATTATGGCGTCTTCATGCATTGGACGCATGAACGCAGGTGAGCCTACGTTCGTGGGCATGTCACCTGCCAGTAGCCAGGCGGCCGCCCCCACCGACGCGGTCGCCGACACCCTGCCCCTCTCCGACACCCGGATGACACCCGGCGGCCCCGGCTACCGCCGCATGAGCTTCGCCCTGTTCCTCGCCGGAGTCGCCACCTTCGCGCTCCTCTACTCGACGCAGGCCCTGCTCCCCCTCATCTCCGACGACTACGGCGCGAGCGCGAGCGCGGCGGCCTGGACGGTCTCCGCGTCGACCTTCGCGCTCGCCGTGTGCGTGCTGCCGCTGAGCGCGCTGTCCGAGCGGTTCGGGCGGCGCACGGTGATGACCGCATCGCTGACGGTGGCGGTCGCGGTGGGGCTCCTGGTCCCCTTCGCGCCCTCGCTCGGCGCGCTGATCACGCTGCGCGCGCTGCAGGGCGCCGCGCTCGCGGGGCTGCCCGCCTCCGCGATGGCGTACCTCGCGGAGGAGGTACGGCCGAAGGCACTGGTCGCGGCCATCGGACTGTTCGTCGCCGGCAACTCCATCGGCGGCATGAGCGGCCGGATCATCGGCGGCTGGCTCGCGCAGGCCTGGGGCTGGCGGGTGGCCGTCGGGGTGATCGGCGTGATCGCGGTGGCGTGCGCCGTCGCGTTCCGGATGCTGCTGCCGACGCCGCGCAACTTCACGCCGGGCTCGCTGCGCCCGCGCGCCCTCGCCGCCACGGTGGGCAGCCACCTCGCGAACCCGCTGCTGCGCCGCCTGTACCTGATCGGCGCGCTGTTCATGATGGTGTTCGGCGGGGTCTACACGGTGATCGGCTACCGGCTGTCCGCGGCGCCCTTCTCGCTCCCGCAGGGTGTCGTCGGCTCGATCTTCATCGTCTACCTGGTGGGCACGGTGTCGTCGGCCGCCGCGGGCCGGCTCGTCACGCGGCTGGGGCGGCGGGGCACGCTCTACCTGGCGGCGGGCACGACGATGGCGGGGCTGCTGCTCGCCCTGGTGCCGAACATCGTCGCCGTGCTGCTCGGCCTCGTGCTGATCACCGCGGGCTTCTTCGCGGGCCACGCGACGGCCTCGTCGTCCGTGAGCCACACCGCCACGCACGGGCGGGCGCAGGCCTCCGCGCTCTACCAGACCATGTACTACGTGGGGTCCAGCGTCGGCTCGGCCGTCGGCGCCGTCGCCTTCCACGTGGCGGGCTGGCCGGGGACGGTGGGCCTCGGTTTCCTCGCGGTGCTCGGCGTCGTGGCGATCACGGTGTGGGGCACGTACGCGGCCCGCTCCACGCGGCACCGCACGGGCGGCGGCCCGATCGCGGCGCACTGACACCCCTCGTGGCCGCCCGCACACGCGTGGCGACCTCGACAACTGCCTCCGGCGTTTCCACAACGGCCTTCCGACCTGGGCTTTTCCCCGGTCGGGGGGCCGTTGTCAGTGGGCTGCGGTAGCTTTCGTCGTGCTGGAACTCACAGCGGCGATGGGGGCGTCAACCATGGTTGGGGGCAGGGGCGATGAGTGACACCGCGACACAGGCCGGGCTCGACGACCTGGAGAAACACCGGGTCGAGCTGACCGGGTACTGCTATCGGATGCTGGGCTCGGCATTCGAGGCCGAGGACGCCGTGCAGGACACGATGGTGCGGGCCTGGCGCAGCTTCGACAAGTTCGAGGGCCGCTCGTCCTTGCGCTCCTGGCTGTACCGCATCGCGACGAACGTGTGCCTGGACTCGCTGAACGCGGGGAACAAGCGGGCTCGCCCGATGGACCTGACGGCGGCGGCGCCGCTCGCCCAGGTCGCGCTCAACCCCCGTCCCGACAATGTGTGGCTGGAGCCGATTCCGGACGCCCGCGTGCTGCCGGCGGTGCACGATCCGGCGGAGGCCGCCGTGGCGCGGGAGTCGGTGCGGCTCGCGTTCGTCGCCGCGCTGCAGCAGCTGCCGCCGAAGCAGCGGGCGGTGCTGATCCTGCGCGAGGTCCTGGCGTGGAAGGCGCAGGAGGTCGCGGACCTGCTGGACACGTCGGTGGCGTCGGTGAACAGCGCGCTGCAGCGGGCGCGGGCGACGCTGGCGGATGCCCCGCCCGCCGACTCCGCGACGGCGAATCCGCTCGACGAGGAGCAGCAGAAGCTCCTGGAGCGCTACATCGCGGCGTTCGAGGGCTACGACATGAAGGCGCTCACGGAGCTGCTCGCCGAGGACGCCATCATGACGATGCCGCCGTTCGACCTGTGGCTGCGCGGGCCCGAGGACATCACGGGCTTCATGACCACGATCGGCGCGTCCTGCGCGGGTTCGCGGCTGCTGCCGGTGGTGTCGAACGGGACGCCGGCGTTCGCCCACTACAAGCCGGATCCGGACAAGGGGGGCTTCGCGCCCTGGGCGATCCAGGTCATCGAGTTCTCAGCGGGGCGGATCGCGGGGTATCACTGCTTCCTCGACACGCAGCGCTGGTTCCCGCTGTTCGGCGTCCCGGACCATCTCGACGCCTGACTCGTCGGCGGCGGCCGCGCCCAGCACCTCGGCCATCCCCGCGAGTTCGAGGAGCACGGCGAGGCCGGCGGGCGGGTCGCGGAGCACCATCCGGGACCCGGCGCGGCGGGCGGCGAGCTGCATCCGGGCGAGCGCGTCGAGGGTCGTCAGATCGGCGGTGGTCACGCCGGAGACGTCGCAGGTCACGGCCGGGGCGCCGGGCAGGGCGGCGCACAGGCGTGCGCACAGTCCGGGCGCGTCGCCGGAGCGGATGGGCCCGTCGAGCACCACGACGGGCGAGGACTCGGGAGGGAGCGAGGAATCGGCCACGTACGAATGACCGTGCGGCCGTGCGGAATTCATCGGTCCCGTCGGCATGCGGGAGCGTGGTCTGGATCACGTTGATTCGGATAGTGGATCAACGTTGACCGGCGATCCGCTCGCGGCGGAGTCTTGACGTGTGCAGGGGGTACTCAACGGTTTCGCGGTCATCGCGATCGTCATCGCGGTCGGCTACGTCATCGGGCGGCGCGGCCACTTGGGCGCGGAGGGCCGCGAGGTCCTCACGAAGTTGACGTTCCATGTGGCGACGCCCGCGCTGCTGTTCACGATGCTGGCCAAGGCCGACCTGGCGGTGATCCTCTCGCCGAGCCTGCTCGTCACCGCACTCTCCACGGCGGCGATGGCCGGGCTGTTCATCGCGGTGGGCGCCGTACGCGGGTGGGGCGCGGGCCGGTCCACGATCGGGGCGCTGTGCTCCAGCTACGTGAACTCCGGGAATCTGGGCATCCCGATCGCCGTGTACGTCCTCGGGGACGCCTCGCTCGTCGCCCCGGTGCTGCTCTTCCAGCAGCTCGTGGTGACGCCCGTGGCGCTGACGGTGCTCGATCTGACGGGGGCGGCGGCGAGCGCCGCGGAGCGGCTCTCGTGGGGGCAGCGGCTGCTGACGCCGTTCCGGAATCCGATCGCGATCGGCTCGCTGTGCGGGGTGCTGGTGTCGGCGACGGGCTGGACGGTGCCGTCGCCGGTCTTCGATCCGCTGGAGCTGATCGCGAACATGTCGGTCCCCGCGATCCTCATCGCGTTCGGGATCTCGCTGTGCGGGAGTTCCTGGCCGGGTGGGCGGGGGGCGGACCGGATGCCGGTGCTGTTGTCGACCGTGTTGAAGGCGGTGGGGCAGCCCGTGGTGGCGTGGGCGTTGGCGTCGTTCGTCTTCGGGCTGCACGGGGCGCGGCTGCTTGATGTCGTGGTGACCTCGGCGCTTCCCGCGGCGCAGAACATCTTCACGTATGCGAGTCATTACCGGGTGGGTGAGCGGTTGGCGCGGGAGTCGATTCTGTTGTCGACGATGGGGTCGGTGCCGGTGCTTGTGGTGGTTGCGGCGTTGTTGGGGTGACCAGGACGTTGACGTGGGCCGTCGCCCCGGGCCACGCTGCTCAATCGCCGCAGAGGCTTGATGTGCGGCGGCGTGAACCGGCCCTCGCGCCGCGTCAGGTGATTCGTTCGAGGACGACCGGGCGGGACGTGAAGTCGGTTCCCGCGGGGGCGATGTCGTACGTGTTGTTCAGGGCCTCGAGTGCGTATGGGAAGCGGTCGGGGGTGTCCGTGTGCAGGGTCATCAGGACCTGGCCGGCGAAGACGGAGTCGCCCGGCTTGGCGTGGAGTTCGACGCCCGCCGCCGCCTGCACCGGGTCCTCCTTGCGAGAGCGGCCCGCGCCGAGGCGCCAGGCGGCGAGGCCCACGCCCATCGCGTCGAGGCGGGTGAGGACGCCGGACTCGGGCGCCGTCACCACGTGCGTCTCGCGGGCCGTCGGCAGCGCCGCGTCCGGTTCGCCGCCCTGCGCCGCGATCATCCGCCGCCACGCGTCCATCGCCCGGCCGTCGGCGAGCGCCTTCGCCGGGTCGGCGTCCTTCAGGCCCGCCGCGTCGAGCATCTCGCGGGCGAGGGCGAGGGTGAGTTCCACCACGTCGGCGGGGCCGCCGCCCGCCAACACCTCGACGGATTCCCGGACTTCGAGCGCGTTGCCCGCGGTCAGGCCGAGCGGGGTGTTCATGTCCGTGAGCAGGGCGACCGTCGGCAGGCCGTGGTCCGTGCCGAGGCCGACCATCGTGCGGGCGAGTTCGCGCGCCGCGTCCAGCTCCTTCATGAAGGCGCCCGAGCCGACCTTGACGTCGAGGACCAGTGAGCCCGTGCCCTCGGCGATCTTCTTCGACATGATCGAGGAGGCGATGAGCGGGATGCACTCCACGGTGGCCGTGACGTCGCGCAGCGCGTAGAGCTTCTTGTCGGCGGGGGCGAGGCCGCTGCCCGGCGCGCAGACGACCGCGCCGACGTCTTCGAGCGTGCGCATCATCTCGTCGTTGGTGATGTTCGCGCGCCAGCCGGGGATCGCCTCCAGCTTGTCGAGCGTGCCTCCTGTGTGGCCGAGACCGCGGCCCGACAGCTGCGGCACGGCCGCGCCGCACGCCGCGACGAGGGGCGCGAGCGGCAGCGTGATCTTGTCGCCGACGCCGCCGGTGGAGTGCTTGTCGGCGGTGGGGCGCGGCAGCACCGAGAAGTCCATCCGCTCACCGGAGTTGATCATCGCGGCGGTCCACCGGGCGATCTCCGCGCGATCCATCCCGTTCAGGAAGATCGCCATGGCGAGCGCGGACATCTGCTCGTCGGCGACCTCGCCGCGCGTGTACGCGTCGACGACCCAGTCGATCTGCGCGTCGGAGAGCGGCCCGCGGTCTCGCTTCGTGCGGATGACGGAGATGACGTCCATGGCAAATCCTCCAACGGTTCAGCACAGCGTGACGCGCCCGCCACGCTCCACGGCACGGCGCGACTCTACGCGCATAGACGACTCGCGTGAAGTGCCCCGCCCGGCCCGCTCCCCGTACGGTGAGACCCCACCCCGTGACGGACAGGAGACCGTGGTGTCCGAGACCACGCCGACGACGACCGCGACGACGGTGCGCGAACTGCTCGACGAGCTCGCCGGTCTTGAGGACCCGAAGGCCCGCGCCGTCAACGAGCGGCACGGCGACGACCACGGCGTGAATCTGAGCAAGCTGCGGGCGATCGCGAAACGCCTCAAGACGCGGCAGGACCTCGCGGTCGAGCTGTGGGCCACCGGCGACACGGCGGCCCGGCTCCTCGCGCTCCTCGTCTGCCGGCCGAAGGCGTTCGAGGAGGGCGAGCTGGACGCCATGCTGCGGGCGGCCCGTGCCCCGAAGGTGCAGGACTGGCTCATCAATTACGTGGTGAAGAAGAGTCCGCACGCCGAGGCGCTGCGGCTTGCGTGGCTCGGCGACGAGGACCCGGTGGTCGCGGCCGGCGGGTGGGCGCTGACCGCGGACCGGGTGACGAAGAAGCCGGAGGGGCTCGATCTGTCGGGGTTGCTCGATGTCGTCGAGGCGGAGATGAAGGACGCGCCTGAGCGGTCGCAGTGGGCCATGAACACCTGCCTCGCGCAGATCGGCATCGCGCATCCCGAGTACCGTGCGCGGGCGGTTGGCATCGGCGAGCGGCTCGGTGTGCTCAAGGATTATCCGACGTCGCCGGGGTGTACGTCGCCGTACGCTCCCGCGTGGATCGCGGAGATGGTGCGGCGGGGTGATCGGGTGTCTTGACGTGCGGCGCCGGGATTGCGGTCGCGGGGCTCTGCCCCGGACCCCGCTGCTCAATCGCCGCAGGGGCTTGATTGGCCCCCGCCGCACGCTTGATCGGGCACCCGTCGCGAGGGCGGAGTGACCGGCTACCTCGACAAGTTCGCCTCCTCGTCGATCCGCGTCAGCTTGGCCGGGTTGCGGATCACGTAGATGTGGGTGATGCGGGCGTCCTGCACCACGAGGCTGACAGCCGCGGGTTCGCCGTCGAACTCGACTCGGGCCGCCGGGGACGCGTTGAACCACACCGGGATCGCCGCCAGTTGGGTCACCTTGGTCTTCGCCGTCGCGAGCAGCCTCGCCACGACGTCGACGCCGTGCAGCGGCACCTTCGCCGCGGCCACCCGGCCGCCGCCGTCGGCGATCATCACCACGTCCGGGGCCATGACCTCCATCAGGCCTTGCAGGTTCCCGGTGCGCAGGGCCGCCAGGAACCGTTCCACCACCGCCTGTTGCTCCGAGCGCGCCACCTTCACGCGCGGCTGCCGCGCCGCCACGTGGTCGCGGGCCCGCCGCGCGATCTGCCGCACGGTGGCCGCCGACTTGCCGACGGCCTCGGCGATCTCCCCGTACGGGACGTCGAAGACCTCGCGGAGGACGAAGACCGCGCGCTCGGTGGGGCCGAGGGTTTCCAGGACCGTCAGGAGGGCGATCGAGACGCTCTCCGCCAGTTCGACGTCGTCCGCGACGTCCGGGCTGGTCAGGAGGGGTTCCGGGAGCCACTGGCCGACGTAGTCCTCGCGGCGGCGGGACAGGGTGCGCAGGCGGTTCAGGGACTGGCGGGTGACCGTGCGGACCAGGTACGCGCGCGGGTCACGCACCTCGGTCCGGTCCGCGTCGGCCCACCGCAGCCAGGACTCCTGGAGCACGTCCTCCGCGTCGGCCGCCGAACCGAGCATCTCGTAGGCGACCGTGAAGAGCAGGCCGCGGTGGGTGACGAAGGGATCGTCCATCGGCTTCTCCATCAGGAGCGCGTCTCCAGAGGGATCTCGCAGGCCTCGGAGAAGCCCTGGGAGCTGATGCCGTGCGCCGTGTTGCCGCGCGTCGAGAAGTTGACGAAGGCGATGTACGTGGTGAGTTCGACCATCGCCGCCGGGCCGAGGCTGTTCAGCAGGCCCGCGTACAGCTCGTCGGTGACGGTCGGCGGGGTGTTCGTCATGGCCTCGGCGTACTCCATGACGTCCCGCTCCAGCGGGGTGAAGGCGTCGGAGTCGCGCCAGCGCGGGACCTGGCTCGCCTTGGTCAGGTCGAGTTTCTCGTTCTGCGCCAGGAAGTAGCCGACGTCGAGGCACCAGCTGCACCCGACCTGGGCCGCGACCGCCATGTGCGCGAACGACTTGAGGCTCTCGTCCGCCGCGTCCCACTGGGCGACCTGGCGGCCGAGACCGAGACCGTCCTGGGCGACCTTCGGGTTGTGCCAGAGCACTTCGGCGGGCTCCATCACCGCGCCGAGCTGGTCGACCATGCCCTGCTTCAGTTCCTCGGGGAGTTCTGCCTTCTGGATGCGGAGTGTCATGGTGTCCACCTTCGACGCCTTGCGGTCGGGCTTCTCCCGGCCGTTCGACATGAAGACACCGAAGGGCCCGCGCGTGTGACATCCACACCCGGGCCCCGTGAGTCAGCTCAGGTGCTCCGGGCCGAACGCCTCCGGCAGCATCTCCCCCAGCGTCCGCACCCCGGCGCCCGTCTCCATCAGCAGCTCCCGGCCCCCGAACTCGTACAGCAGCTGCCGGCAGCGGCCGCACGGCATCAGCAGTTCGCCCTTGCCGTCCACGCACGTGAAGTGGGTGAGACGGCCGCCGCCCGTGGCGACCAGCCGCGAGACGAGGCCGCACTCGGCGCACAGGCCGAGTCCGTACGAGGCGTTCTCGACGTTGCAGCCCGAGACCGTGCGGCCGTCGTCCACCAGGGCCGCCGCGCCGACCGGGAATCCCGAGTACGGGGCGTACGCGCGGGACATGGCCTCGCGAGCCGCCGCTCTCAGGTGGTCCCAGTCGACCGTCACGTGCCCTGCCCCTTCCGGTACGGCTTGCCGTTCGCCTTCGGCATGCGCAGGCGCTGTGCCGAGAGTGCCAGGACGAGCATCGTCAGGACGTACGGCATGGCCGTGGCGACCTGGCTCGGTACCGAATCGGTGGAGGAGTACCAGAAGAAGAGCAGGACCGACACCGCGAGGGTGACGACCGCGCCCACGTACTTCTTCTTCCAGATCAGCCAGGCCACCGCGAGGAGCGCGAGGATCGCGATGAGGAGGAGCAGGGCGTGGGTGTTCTCCGTGCCACCCCGGACCTTCAGGGTGTCGCTGTAGCCGAACAGGCCCGCGCCCAGGGCGAGTCCGCCCGGCATCCAGTTGCCGAAGATCATCGCGGCGAGGCCTATGTAGCCGCGGCCGCCGGTCTGGCCCTCCAGGTAGTAGTTGGAGGACACCATGGAGAGGAACGCGCCGCCGAGGCCCGCGAGGGCGCCGGAGACGATCACCGCCAGGTACTTGTACTTGATGACGTTGACGCCGAGGGACTCGGCCGCGACCGGGTTCTCGCCGCAGGAGCGCAGCCGCAGGCCGAACGACGTGCGCCACAGGATCCACCAGGAGGCGGGGACCAGGAGCACCGCGATCAGCGTCAGCCAGGACACGCCCGTCATGAGGCCGCCGAGCAGGCCCGCGACGTCCGAGATCAGGAACCAGCCCTGCTTGTTGAGGTCGGCGAGGCCGTCCGCGAGACCGGGGACCGTGAACTCGCCGAGCGACGGCACCGCAGGCGACTGGCGGGACGTGGCGCCCTCCATCCCGTCGTACATCAGGACGGACAGGTAGCGGGTGGCGCCGAGGGCGAGGATGTTGATCGCCACACCGGAGACGATGTGGTTGACGTTGAAGGTGACCGTCGCGAGGGCGTGTACGAGGCCGCCCAGCGCGCCGCCGACCAGGGCGGCGATCACACCGACCCAGGGACCCCACTGGTAGCCGGCCCAGGCGCCGAACCAGGTGCCGAGGATCAGCATGCCTTCGAGGCCGATGTTGACGACGCCCGCGCGCTCGGCCCACAGGCCGCCGAGGCCCGCCATGCCGATGGGCACGGCGAGTTGGAGCGCGGTCGACATCTGGCTGACCGAGGTCAGTCCGTTGGCGTCGGTGATCATACGGACCGCCGAGACCAGGCAGAGCAGGCCCGCGATGATCAGGAGCAGCACGGGGAGGCTGAGCTTGCGCCGCGCGGTGGGCGCGGCCGGCTTGTCGAGAACGGGAGCCGTACTCATCGGGCGGCCACCTCCGGCTTCTTGTCGTTGTTGTCGGAGGCGGCGAGCACATGGCCCGCGGCGAGTTCGGCGCCGACGCGCTGCTGCTGGCGGCGGGTGCCCCAGACGCGGACGGCCTCGTAGGAGACGACGACGGCGATCACGATGAGGCCCTGCATGATCGTGGCGATCTCGGAGCTGTAGCCCTGGAGGTCCAGCGGGTCGGCCGCGTTGAACAGCCAGGACAGCAGCAGCGAGGCCAGCGCCATGCCGACCGGGCTGTTGCGGCCGAGCAGCGCCACGGTGATCGCGTTGAAGCCGAGCGCGGCCGGGAACGAGTCGGAGAAGGTGTGCGTCGAGCCGAGCAGCGTCGGCAGTCCGGCGAGACCGGCGACGGCGCCCGACAGGAGCATGGCCGTGAGGACCATCTTCTTCGCCGAGACGCCGGAGGCGGCGGCAGCGGTGTCGGAGGCGCCGGAGGCGCGCAGGTCGAAGCCGAAGCGGGTGCGGTTCAGCATCACCCAGTAGACGATGCCGAGGGCGATGGCGACGAAGACGAAGCCGTAGATGGTGCCGATCGCGTCGCCCAGGTTGATGCCGGGGAACCAGCCGGCCTTGTCCATCTCGCCGGTGGTGCGGTTGTTGCCGACGGCGACGCCGAACGCGTCCTCCAGGGTGAGGTACGCGATGACCGACGCCGCGATCGAGTTCAGCATGATCGTGGAGACGACCTCGCTGACGCCGCGCGTCACCTTGAGGATGCCCGCGATGCCGGACCAGATGGCGCCGGTCAGGGCCGCCGACAGGATGAGCAGCGGGATCTGGAGGAAGGCCGGGAACGCGATGTGCGCGCCGACGATGGCGGCGACACAGGCGGCGAGCCGGTACTGGCCCTCGACGCCGATGTTGAACAGGTTCATCCGGAAGCCGATGGCCACGGCGAGCGCGCCGACGTAGAGACCGGCGGCGTCGTTGATGATGAGCACCTGGACGTCGGAGAACGTCGCCTGCTCGAACATGATGGAGAACGGCTCGAAGGGGTTCTCGCCGGAGGCCGCGAGCACGATCGCGGTCAGCGCGAACGCCACGACAAGCGCGATGACCGGCCCTGCCACCGCGAGAAGGACCCTCTCGGAATCCCAACGCTTGCTGATGTTCATGGTCAGGCACCGTCTTCCGTGTGCTCCAGGTGGCCCGAGGCCGCACCGGTCATGGCGGATCCCAGCTCTTCCGGGGTGATGGCGGCCGGATCGGCGTCGGCGACGAGGCGGCCGTCGTAGATGACCCGGAGGGTGTCGGAGAGGCCGATCAGCTCGTCGAGGTCGGCCGAGATGAGGAGGACGGCGAGGCCCTCGCGGCGGGCCTCACGGATCTGGTCCCAGATCTGCGCCTGCGCGCCGACGTCCACACCGCGGGTGGGGTGGGCGGCGATCAGGAACTTCGGGTTGTGGCTCATCTCCCGGCCGACGATCAGCTTCTGCTGGTTGCCGCCGGACAGCGAGTCGGCGGTGACGTCGATGCCGGGCGTGCGGACGTCGTACTCCTTGACGATCCGCTCGGTGTCGGCCTGCGCGGCCTTCGGGTCGAGCCAGAAGCCCTTGCTGTTGGGCCGCTCGGTGACGTGGCCGAGCATCCGGTTCTCCCACAGCGGGGCGCTCAGGACGAGGCCGTGGCGGTGCCGGTCCTCGGGGATGTAGCCGATGCCGGACTCGCGGCGCCTGCGGGTGGCCCAGGAGGTGATCTCCTCGCCGAGCAGCTTGATGACGCCGCTGTCCGCGTGCTCCAGGCCGATCAGGGCCTCGATCAGCTCGGTCTGGCCGTTGCCCTCGACGCCCGCGAGGCCGAGGACCTCACCGGCGTGGATGGTGAAGGTGATGCCGTCGAGCAGCGGCTTGCCGCCGCCGGGGGCCGCGAGGCGCAGCTCCTCGACCTCGACGACCGGGCGGTCGGTGACGGTGGACTCGGCGGTCTCCGGGGTGGGCAGTTCGGTGCCGACCATCAGCTCGGCGAGCTGCTTCGACGTGGTCTCGGCGGGGACGGCGGTGCCGACCGTGGTGCCGCGCCGGATGACGGTGATCTCGTCGGCCACGGAGAGGACTTCGCCGAGCTTGTGCGAGATGAAGATGACGGACAGGCCCTCGGCCTTGAGCTCGCGCAGGTTGTCGAAGAGCGCGTCGACCTCCTGCGGCACGAGCACGGCGGTCGGCTCGTCGAGGATCAGCGTGGTGGCGCCCCGGTAGAGGACCTTGAGGATCTCCACGCGCTGCCGGTCGGCGACGCCGAGGTCCTCGACGAGGACGTCGGGGCGCACCCCGAGGCCGTAACGCTCGGATATCTCCAGGATCTTGCGGCGTGCCTTGCCGCCGATCCCGTACAGCTTCTCGCTGCCGAGGACGACGTTCTCCACGACGGTGAGGTTGTCCGCGAGCATGAAGTGCTGGTGGACCATGCCGATACCGCGCGCGATGGCGTCGGCGGGCGAGGAGTAGGAGACCTGCTCCCCGGCGATGGCGATGGTGCCCTCGTCCGGCTTCTGCATGCCGTAGAGGATCTTCATCAGGGTGGACTTGCCCGCGCCGTTCTCCCCCACCAGGGCGTGCACGGTGCCCTTGTGGACGGTGAGACGGATGTCGTGGTTGGCGACCACACCGGGGAACCGCTTGGTGATGCCCTCGAGTTCTACGGCGACGGTGGCGACGGATTCGGCCGGCGGGGAACTTGACGTGGCGATGGCGCACTCTCCTGGGGAAGGGGGTCGCCTACACGTGTAGCGCCCCAACAGCGGTGTGCGAGAAGCGAGTTCGAGCAGGATCGCAGACAGGGGGCGCGGGGCAGAAGGCACCCGCGCCCCCCTTCTCGCGGTGTTACTTCTGGGGCTTGACCGGCACCTTGACGGAGCCGTCCACGATGCCCTGCTCGGCCTTCTTCAGGGCCGCCTGGAGCTTGGAGTCGCTCTTGAACTCGGGGTTGGAGTCGGCGAGCGAGACCTCACCGGACTTCAGGTCGCCGGTGACGACACCGGTCTCCGGCTTGCCGTCCTGCACCGACTCCGCCAGGTTGAGGATCGCCTTGGCGACGTCCTTGGTGGCGGAGGTGATGATGTACTTCTTGTACTTCTTCAGCGGGGCCTGCGCGTACTGGTCGGAGTCGACGCCGATCGCGTACGCCTTCTCGGCGGCGGCCGCCTCGATGACGCCCTGACCGGACAGGCCGGCCGCGTGGTAGACGACGTCGGCGCCGTCCTCCAGCTGCTTCTCGGCGGCGGCCTTGCCGAGGTCCGGCGAGGCGAAGCCCTTCGCCGGGTCCTCGTCGAGGTACTGCACCTCGACCTTGACGCCCTTCTTGGTGTCCTTGACGCCCTTCTCGAAGCCCGCCTGGAACTTGTTGATCAGCGCGTTGTCGACGCCGCCGACGAAGCCGACCGTGTCGGACTTGGTCTTCAGGGCGGCGGTGACACCGGCGAGGTAGGACACCTCGTTCTCCTGGAAGACCAGGTCGGCGATGTTGTCGCCCTTGGCGGTGGCGTCGTCGACGATGCCGAAGGTGGTCTTCGGGTACTTCGCCGCGGCCTCCTTGACGGCGGGGGCGTACGCGTAGCCGATGCCGACGACCGGGTTGTAGCCCATCTTCGCCAGCTGCACGAGGCGCTGGGTCTTGTCGTCGTCGGACTCGCCGTCCTTCGGCTCCTGGTCGGCGACCTCGTAGCCGAACTTCTTCTTGGCCTGGCGGAGGCCGTCGTAGGCGGCGTCGTTGAACGACTGGTCGCCCTTGCCGCCGACGTCGTAGGCGATGGCGAGGCCCTTGTCCTTGCCACCGTCGGAGGACGACTGGGCGTCCGACGAGGTGCCTCCGCAGGCGGAGAGGGCGAGGGCGAGCGAGGCGGTGGCGGTGCCTGCGACCGCTGTGCGGGAAACCCGGCGCATGAGAAGTGCTCCTTCGTACAAGCGCCGGAACGGCAGGGGGCCGACGCTGAGTTCGCCGCAGAGTAACGCGCGTAGACCCGCCAGAGAACCCTGGTTGTCCAGACTGTTATCGACGCGTGTACGAGGCCGTGTACGACCGGGTTTGCGTTGCCGCCGGTGGAGGCCACCGGCGGCCCTGCTCGGCTCGGGCTCAGCCCGTCCGGTTCACTTCTTCTTCGGCTTGGTGTCGACCTTGATGGAGCCGTCGACGATGCCCTGCTTGGCCTTGGCTACCGCGTCGGACAGACCGGCGATCTCCTTGAACTTCGGGTTGGACTCCGAGGCCCCCACGCCGTCGACCTTGAGGTCGAAGGTCTGCACCCCGGTCAGCGGCTTGCCGCCCTCGACGGACTTGGCCAGCGAGTAGACGGACTCCCCGACCTCCTTGAGCGCGGACGTGAGGATGTAGTCCTTGTACTTGGCGAGGGTCTGCTGCTTGTACTGGTCGGAGTCGACGCCGATGACCCACTTCTTCTGCTCGGCGGTCGCCTTGATGACGCCCTGCCCGGACAGGCCCGCCGCGTGGTAGATCACGTCGGCGCCGTCCTCCAGCTGCTTCTCGGCGGCGGCCTTGCCGAGGTCCGGCGAGGCGAAGCCCTTCGCCGGGTCCTCGTCGAGGTACTGGACCTCGATGTCGACACCCTTCTTGGTGTCGTTCACGCCCTGCTCGAAGCCGGCCTCGAACTTGTTGATCAGTTCGTTGTCGACGCCGCCGACGAAACCGACGTGGTCGGACTTGGTGGCCTTGGCCGCGGCGACGCCGGCCAGGTAGGAGGACTCGTTCTCGGCGAAGACCAGGGAGGCCACGTTCTTGCCCTCGACGACCGAGTCGACGATGCCGAACGTGGTCTTCGGGTACTTCTTCGCGGCTTCCTTCATCGCCGGGCCGTAGGCGTAGCCGATGCCGACGACCGGGTTGTAGCCGGCCTTCGCGAGGTTCGCGAGCCGCTGCGCCTTGTCGTCGTCGGACTCGCCGTCCTTCGGCTCCTGGTCGGCGGTCTTGTAGCCGAACTCCTTCTTCGCCTTGAGCATGCCTTCGTAGGCGGAGTCGTTGAACGACTGGTCGCCCTTGCCGCCGACGTCGTACGCGATGGCGAGGCCGAGCTTCCCGCCGCTCTCGTCGCCACCTCCGCCCTTCTCGCTGCTGGTGCCGCCACAGGCGGTGGCGGCGAGCGCCAGGCCGGTGATGCCTACGGCTATCTGCGTGAGCCGCGGTATTCGACGCATCAGGAGTCCCCATTCGTCCAACACGCCTTGTATGGCGCCCAGTTCGGCGCACCATAACGCGCGTAGAAAGTCCGAGGAATGCCCTTGACGGGGGCGTTACCGATTCGTGCCGAGGACCGATCGCAGTGCGGCGGCTTACGCCGGCGCCGCAGGCTCGTCCAGCAGCGCCGCCGCCGTGAACAGCTCCACGCCGACCGTGATCGCGGACTCGTCCACGTCGAAGTCGCCCTGGTGGAGATCCCGGGAGCCCCGGTCACCCGGCGGCTTCACGCCGAGGCGGGCCATCGCGCCGGGGACGTGCTCCAGGTACCAGGAGAAGTCCTCGCCGCCGAGGCTCTGCTGGGTGTCCTCGATCGAATCCGCGCCCCGGCGGGACGCCATGGCGTCCCGCAACAGGTCCGTGACCACCGGGTCGTTGACCACCGGAGGGACCCCGCGGATGTAGTTGACCACCGGCTTCGCGCGGTACAGGTCCGCGATCTCCTGGATGGCGCCGTGCACGAGGTCGGGCGCCTGCCGCCACGAATCCAGGTCCAGGCACCGCACCGTGCCGGACAGCTCGGCGTGCTGCGGGATCACGTTGCACGCGTGGCCCGTCTCAAGGCGGCCCCACGTGACCGCGAGCCCGGACCGCGCGTCGACACGGCGGGCGACGAGCGCCGGGACCTCCGTGGCGACCTTGGCCGCGGCGGTGACCAGGTCCGTGGTGAGGTGCGGACGCGCGGTGTGGCCGCCGGGCCCGTCGAGGGTGACCTCCAGGCGGTCGCAGGCGGAGGTGATGGGCCCCGGCCTGATCCCGATGCGGCCCGCGTCCACCTTCGGGTCGCAGTGCACGCCGATGATGCTGCGCACGCCGTCGAGCACCCCGCACTCGATCGCGTCGGGCGCGCCGCCGGGCAGCACCTCCTCGGCCGGCTGGAACAGCAGCCGTACGGGGTGCGGAAGTTGCCCCTTGCTGTGCAGGTCCGCGAGGACGAGGCCCGCGCCGAGCACGACCGTGGTGTGCACGTCGTGCCCGCACGCGTGCGCCCGGTCCGGGACCGTCGACCGGTACGCACAGTCCGCCTTGGTGTCCGGGATCGGCAGCGCGTCGATGTCCGCGCGCAGCGCGAGCATCCCGCGCCCGCCGCGCCACTCGCCGTCCTCGGTGCCGATGTCACAGATGAGGCCGGTCCCCATGCCGAGCAGACGCGGCGCGAGCCCCGCCCGCTCAAGACGGGTCTTGAGCGCCGCGGTGGTGCGGAACTCCTGATTGCCCAGCTCGGGGTGCATGTGCAGGTCGCGCCGGAAGGCAACGAGTTCGGCGCGAAGCGCCTCGGGCAGCGCACCCGGAAGTGCGGTGCCCGGCACGGATTCCCCGGGCTTGTCGGCCTCTGACTCACGGGACTTCAACTGGTTCACCCTGTGAAGGGTAGGGCGATGCAGGGGCCAACTAACCTCCGATCAACAAAAGTTCAGCCGTATTGGGGTAAGAAATATGGCCGTGATGCGCATGTGGATCGCGCAGGAGGGGTATGAAGTCTCTTTTCAACCTGCGCCTCGACCTGCGCCTCAGCCCGCCACAACGGCCTCATCAGCGGCCTCGCCGCCTGCCCTCCCGCGCACCACTCGTGCGACACACGTCACAACGAACGCGAGCGCCACGAGCAACGCGCTCGCCAATGGCACGCCGCGGTATCCGAGGCCGCCCCCGATCGCGAGGCCGCCGGCCAACGGGCCGAGGGCGGCGCCGACGTTGAGTGCGGCCGTCGCCAGGCCGCCCGCGAGGGTGGGGGCGTCCGATGCCGCGTAGAGGGCCCGCGCGATCAGGGTCGAGCCGACCGCGAACGACAGGGCGCCCTGGACGAAGGCGAGGACGAGGGTCGCCGCGGTGTTGCCCGCGAGGAGGGCGAGCAGGATCCAGCCGAGCAGGAGCGCAGTCCCGCCGATGCCGACGACCCGCGCCGGATGCGCGTCCGAGAGCCGGCCCGCAGTGCTGACCCCGGCGTACGAGCCGAGTCCGAAGAGGGCGAGCAGCGCCGGGATCCAGGCCTCGTCGATCCCGGTGACCTGGGTGGCGACCGGCGCCAGGTAGGTGAACGTGCAGAACGTGGCGGCGTTGACCAGCGCGCCGAGCAGCAGCACCGTGAGCAGGCGCGGGCCGCGCAGGGCCCGCAGTTCCGCGCGGACGCCGCCGTGCGCCCCGGGCCCGGAGGCCGCCGGCACCGACCGCAGCACGGCGATCAGCGCGGGTACGCAGATCAGCGCGACGGCCCAGAACGCGGACCGCCAACCGAGGAGCCCGCCGAGCAGCGCCCCGCCGGGCACGCCCGCGACGCAGGCGAGAGTGGTGCCGCCGAGCAGGACCGAGGTGGCGCGGCCCTTGGCGTCGGGGGCGACCATGGTCACCGCCGTGGCGAGGGCGACCGCGAGGAACCCGGCGTTGGCGAGCGCCGCGACGACGCGGGTGCCGAGCAGTACGGGGAAGCTCGTCGTCAACGCGCCGACGACGTGCGCGAGGGCGAAGACGAGGAGGAACCCGAAGAGGGCCGGGCGGCGGCGCCACCGTACGGCGAGGACCGCCGTGAGCGGCGCCCCGACGATCATGCCGATCGCGAAGGCGGACGTGAGCGCGCCGGCGGCGGGGATGGAGACGCCCAGGTCCTGGGCGATGTCGGGGCCGAGCCCCGAGAGCATGAACTCGGATGTTCCCTGCGCGAAGACGGCGAGGGCGAGCAGGTGGAGAGCGAAAGGCACGACGGAGCTCCGTGACCGTGGAGAAGGGGTGTGGTCGCGGTTCCGGCAGGCCGTGCGGTGGCTGCGGCATGCGGCGGCGGAGACCCGGTCCGGGAAGGGACGGGCCTCAGCGGTGCGCGGAAGAAGGCCACCGGACGGCTGCCGGTGGCCGGAGTCTGTCGGACTCGGGGCTGGTCACGGAGGCGAGCGTACAGCCTCCCTCCATCAAGCCCCTGCGGCGATCGGGCAGCGGGGTCCGGGGCGGAGCCCCGAGGCGTCAATCACGGCGCCGCGTGCTCAATCGCCGCAGGGGCTCAATATGCCCGCACCGCTCCCCGCGCCGAGCCCGAGATCCCCGCCAAGAACCCCTGTGCATGGTCGGAGACTCCTCGCCGCAGCCACGTCGGATCGATCTCGCAGACCGCAACCCTTACCCGGGTCCCCGCGAGAGCGATCGGCAAGGTGTGCACGACGGTCGAGGGGAAGCTGAGGATCGTGCGGCCTATGGGGCCGCGCCGGGCGATCAGTTCGAGGGGGAGGTCGGGGCGGACGATCTCCAGGCCGGTCTCGGCGGCGAGGCGGTGCAGTTTGTCGGCGCTCTCGCGGCGGTGCGCGAAGTAGCGGGTGGCGCCGTGCGCACGGGCCAGTTCGCGGACGGCGACGAGGTACTGCTCCAGGTCGACGACGCCCGTTTCCACCAGGGAGGTTCCGACCATGTCGGCGCCTCGGGTGATGCGCGGGGGGCCGAACCGGGCGCGGGTCCAGGTGTAGTCGTTGGAGCTCACGGTGACGCCTTCGGGGGCCTCGTCCACCGGCATCGACGTGAACACGGACACGGAGTCGCGCCGCGCGTGCCCGGTGAGCCGGCGGCGCGCGGCGGCCGCGACGGGTCCGAAGACGAGGTCGCGCGGGCCGGTCCTGCCGCCGCGCCGGTGCCAGCGCACGAGCCGTTCGCCGCGGACCAGTTGGGCGACGAACTCCATAGTGGCGGTGCCGTCGTCGACGACGACGAGCTCATCGGCGCGGGTGATCGTGAGCAGCAGTTGTACATAGCGGGAGAACGGGTCGCCGAGGACGATCCGGTCGGCCCTGCGCAGCGAGGGGGCGAGCCCGCCGATGGTCTGGAAGGGCGCGGCGCCGCCACCGCGGGCCTCCTCCCAGCGCACCGTGTGTCCTTCGGTGCGGGCGAGCTGGGCCATGCGGCGCAACTGGCCGCGGGTCATCGGGTCGGTGGGCGAGAGCACCACGACGGTCGCGACGACCTCCTGGTGGTGTGCCCACTCCAGGACGTTGAGGAGCTGTACCGGGCTCTCGACGAAGCACAACGTACTGCCGGACATGCGAGCCCTCCCGAGGGCGCCGGGGCGGCCGGGCGCGGTCCGCACCGCGCCCGGCCGCCCACGAGTCGTTGCGATTTCCGTCAGACGCCCACCGGCTCACCGGCGGCGACGGCGATCTCCGCCTCCGCGACGACGCCCGGCACGCGGCGCAGCTTCTTCATCGGGCCGAGCTCGGACTCGTAGACCTTCTTGACGCCGTCGCCGAGCGCGGTCTCGATGACGCGGATGTCGCGCACGAGGCGCTCCAGGCCCTGCGGCTCGACGGAGGCGGCCTGGTCGGAGCCCCACATGGCGCGGTCGAGGGTGATGTGGCGCTCGACGAAGGTGGCGCCGAGGGCGACGGCGGCGAGGGTGGTCTGGAGGCCGGGCTCGTGGCCGGAGTAGCCGATCGGGACGTTGGGGTACTCGTCCTGGAGCGTGTTGATGACGCGCAGGTTGAGCTCCTCGGCCTTGGCCGGGTACGTCGACGTGGCGTGGCACATCAGGATGTTGTCGGAGCCGAGGACCTCGACGGCGTGCCGGATCTGCTTCGGCGTCGACATGCCGGTGGAGAGGATGACCGTCTTGCCGGTGGCGCGCAGGGCGCGGAGCAGCTCGTCGTCGGTGAGGGACGCGGAGGCCACCTTGTGGGCGGGGACGTCGAACTTCTCCAGGAAGGCGACGGCCTCGGTGTCCCACGGGGAGGCGAACCAGTCGATGCCGCGCTTCTTGCAGTACTCGTCGATGGCCCGGTACTCGTCCTCGCCGAACTCGACGCGGTGCCGGTAGTCGATGTACGTCATCCGGCCCCAGGGGGTGTCCCGCTCGATGTCCCACTGGTCGCGAGGGGTGCAGATCTCGGGGGTGCGCTTCTGGAACTTGACGGCGTCGCAGCCGGCGTCGGCGGCGGCGTCGATCAGGCGGAACGCGTTCTCCAGGTCACCGTTGTGGTTGATGCCGATCTCGCCGGTGACGTAGACGGGGCGGCCGGGGCCGGCCTCGCGCGAACCGAAGCTGCGGATGCGGGAGTTGGAGGCGTTGGACATGGTGGGTACGTTCCTTACTTTTCGAGGGAGTCGAGAGAAGGGCCGAGGATCCAGCTGGCGATCTCTCGGATCGCGCCTTCGCCTCCGGGGACGGTGGTGACGGCGCGTGCGGCGCCGCGCACGACGTCATGGGCGTTGGCGACCGCCACGGGCCAGCCGGCGAGGGCGAAGCACGGGAGGTCGTTGACGTCGTTGCCGACGTAGAGCACGCGCTCGGGCGCGATGCCCTGCTCCTCGCACCACTGCTTGAGTGCGAGGTCCTTGCGGTCGATGCCGTGCAGGACCGGGATCTTGAGCTTCCGGGCCCGGGCGGCGACGACCGGGTTCACCTCCGTGGACAGGATCAGCAGTTCGAGGCCGCTCTTGCGGAGGGCCGCGATGCCGAGGCCGTCACCGCGGTGCACGGTGACGAACTCCCGTCCTTCGGAGTCGATCAGCACCTTGTCGTCGGTCTGGGTGCCGTCGAAGTCGAGGACGACCGCGTCGATGTCTTCCTTGGCGGGAAGCGCCGACTGCTGGTCGAAGAGGGGGGCGAGCGCGCGGGCGCGGGCCAGGTCGTGCGGGTCGTCGATCTCCAGGACCCGCGCGGGGTCGGTGCGCACGAGTTCGGTGCGGCCGAAGAAGCGGTGCTCGTGGCGGCGGAATCCGCTGGTCTCCATGCCGTAGACGGCGCCGGTCTCCAGGAGGTCCTGGGGCCGGTCCTGGCGCATCTGGCGCTGCGACTTGTCGTGGTTGACGCCGTAGCCGCCGCCGGTCGCGGTGCCGGTCTGCCGGTCGGCGAGGACGGCGACGCCGCCCGCCTCGGCGGCCGCGCTGTGCACGGTGGCCGGGCGCGGCTCGTCGATCGTGTCGCTGGAGTGTCGCCACACGAACCCGTGGAAGGGCGCCACCGTGAGCGCGCTGTCCGCGCCCTTGTCGAGGATCGCGCCGACCACCGCGTCGATGTCCTCCCGTACGAGGAAGGGGCTGGTGCACTGGACGAGGAGGACGACGTCGACGGCCGCGCCGTGCAGGGCCTCGTGCGCGTCCATGGCGTGCAGCACGGCGGCCTCGGAGCTGGACTTGTCGCCGGCGATGGCGACGGGCCGGGTCACGACCTCGGCGCCCGCGTCCCGCGCGGCGGCGGCGATGGCGGCGTCGTCGGTGGAGACCACGACGTCGGTGACCTGCCGGGTGGCGAGGCACTCGCGCACGGCGCGGGCCACCAGGGGCACGCCGCCGACCGGGGCCAGGTTCTTCGCCGGTACGCCCTTGGATCCGCCGCGGGCGGGGATCACGGCGAGGACGCGTCGCACGGGGGCGGCGAGGCCCGCCTCAGCGGCGACCCGGACCGTCTCAAGGTCGGTCATGTGCGCTTCTCCTTCAGGGAGTTCGGGGTTGCGGGGGCTCACAGCTCCCCCATCCGCCGGATCACGGGGGCGACGCGCTGCACCCCGTGCCGGTAGGCGCCGCGGGCGGCCCGGCGCACGACCTGCCGCACCGGACCCGGCTCCCGGTCCGCGGCGGGCGCGCCGGGCAGCGGGGCGCCGTCGGGCGCGAGGTGGTGGCGGGCGAGGATGCGCGGCAGATAGCCGGGGGCGGTGGTGCGGTCGTAATAGGGCGCGAGCGGGGCCCGGTCCTTGGCGAGCAGCTCGGCGACCCGGGAGCGCACGCCGTCGAAGGCGCTCTCGTACGCCCCCTCGGCCGCGACGCCCTGGCGGGCGAGCCAGCCGGGGTCCGGTTCGGGCCGCAGACCGGCGTCCAACTGGTCCCAGGAAGCGAGGCAGTTGGACCCGGTGAAGTGGTGGTTGCCGAGCGCCTCGCGCACCCCGAGGTCGGTGAGGAGCGCGGTCGGGATCCGCCGGTGCAGGGATTCGAGGGCGGCGGTCGAGCTGACCGTGACGAGCAGGTCGGTGCGGTCGAGGACCTCGCCCATGTTCCCGTACACGAGGCGGAAGTTGGCCGGCGGTTCGCGGCGCTGGGCGAGCTTCTGGTAGGGGATCTCCTCGATGTGCGTGGTGTGTTCGCCGGGCTTGCTGCGCAGCTTGAGCAGCACCTCGCGCTCGGGGTGCGACTCGGCGTGCTGAACGAGGCGGTCGAGGAGGTAGCCCCGGTCGGCCGCCGTTTCCGGCACGGAGGGCTGCGCCGCGAAGGTCACCGTGTACGGCTCGCGTTCACCGGCGTACGGCTCGCCGCCGAGGAACGGCAGCGCGCACTCGGTGACCGCGGAAGCGTCCGCGCCCACCCCCTCGTACACGGCGCGGAACCGGTCCGCGTCGTAAGCGGAGTTGGCGAGCACCACGTCGGCTCCGTGGCGCAGCAGGAGGCCGTCGGCGAGCTTCTCGTAGACGACTCCGACGTAGCCGGTGACCACGACGGGGCGGCGCTCCGCTCCCCGCCAGGCGTGGGCGAGGCCGTGCAGGACGGCCTGGACGCCCCCGCCGACGAGGGCGAGCAGCACCACGTCGTAGGCTGCGGACTTCATCTCACGCAGGAATTCGACGGCCGTGACCTCGCGCAGGCTGTCGGCGCGGACGCCGATCTCGCGGAGCTGGCGCGGGGTCGGGGTGGCTCGGCCGCGCAGCAGATAGCCGTCGAGGGCGACGCCTTCGGGGGCGATGCGGGAGGCGGTGAGCGACCCCCATTTCCACCGGGTGTCGGAGTCCGCGAGCACGGCGACCCTGAGCTGCTTTTCGTTCCTTACTGGCACGCTGGAAAACTTAGGAAGCAATTCCGAGCCGCGGCCCAACCGGAATGCAACAAAGGGTTAACAGCACACCGACGAATGGCGAATCGGCCCCGGAAATGGCCTGCGCCAGGGCCGGTTCACGGTCCCGCCACGTGTCGTTCACCTGACATCAAGCCACCGGTCAAGACGAATGCCGGGCCGCGCCCTAACGTCACCGTCGTGGTCAAGCTCTCCGTCATCGTGCCGTTCTACAACGTGCAGCAATACGCGCCCGACACCCTCAGAAGTCTGCGAGCGAACGCACGCGACGACTTCGAATTCATTCTCGTCGACGACTGCTCCAAGGACGAGACACCGGAAATTCTCGCGCGCGCCGAGCGCGAGCTGCCCGGCGCGGTCGTCGTGCGACACGAACGGAACGGAGGACTCGCGACCGCCCGCAACACCGGACTCGACCGGGCCCGCGGCGAATACCTCGCCTTCCTGGACGGCGACGACTGGCTCGCGCCGGGCCACTACGGCAGACTGCTCGCCGCGATAGAGGGCCTGGGCTGCGACTTCGTGCGCACGGACCACGTCCAGTGCACGGCGCGGGCCCGCTCGGTGCACCGCTTCCCGCACGGTCTGCGCGGCGTCGTCATGGACCCGCGCGCGGCGATCCTGCCCGCCGACCGCTCGACCGCCGTCGACTACGCCTACGCGTGGGCCGGCATGTACCACCGGCGGCTCGCCGACGAGGGCCTGCTGCACTTCACGGACGGGCTGCGCACGGCGGAGGACAGGCCGTGGATCTGGCGGCTGCACCGCGAGGCGAAATCCTTTGCGGCGGTCAGCACTCTGGGCGTTTTCTATCGCCGCGGCGTCTCGTCCTCGCTCACTCAGATCGGTGACGTACGGCAGCTCGATTTCATCCGGGCATTCGACCAGGTCGTCCGGGAAACCGCCCAGGACCGGGACGCGGAGTTGCTTCTCCCGAAGGCCGTGCGCACGTACTGCGCCATCATTTCCCACCACTTGGGATCCATCGAAAGGTTCGAACCACCCGTGGCCCGCACATTGAAGTCGCTCAGCGCGGCCGCGCTCAAGCGCATGCCGCAGGGCGTGCTGGACGACGCGCTCGACTCGATGGACACCCAGCGGGCCACGCGGCTGCGCCGGCTGCGCCGCCGCCCGGTCGGGGCGGAGGTCACGGCATGACGACCCGCATCCTGCTCGCCTCGACCCTGTACGGCGCCGCGACGCTCGCGGCCGCCATGGACGCGGAGAAGTTCGCCCCGGCGGACCGCACGCTGCTGCTGGTCGCCAACAACGCGGCGACGCCCGAGACCACCCCCGCCGTCGACGAGATGCCCGGCTTCGAGCAGCTGCGGGGCCGCTTCGACGGCGTCCTGTCGTGGAACGAGGCGATCGCCCCCTTCCACCCCGGCAGCTGGACGCCGCGCGCCGACGACATCCCGCTGTGGGAACGCTACTTGCGGCTCACCTGGGACCTCGGCGACGACAACGTCGAGCTGGCCGTGGAGTCCATCCAGGTCAACCCCGCGATGGCCGTCGCGCAGATCTTCGCGGGCACCCCGGTCGACGTCTACGCGGACGGCCTGATGAGCTACGGGCCGACCCGCAACAAGATCGACCCGCTGATCGGCACCCGGGTGCGGCGCCTGCTCCACCTCGACCTGGTGCCGGGCCTCAAGCCCTTGCTGCTCACGGAGTTCGGCGTCGCGCCCGAGGTCGTCCCCACCGAGGTCTTCCTCAAGGTGCTCGCCGGCCTGTGCGACGCGGCCGGCGAACTGCCCCGCCTGCCCGGCGAACCGGCGCTCCTCCTCGGCCAGTACCTCTCCGCCCTCGGCATCCTCAGCGCCGAGGAGGAAGAGGACCTGCACGTACGGATGATGCGCGGCGCCGCCCAACTCGGCCACAAGCACGTCGTGTTCAAGCCGCACCCCACTGCCCCGGCCCGCTGGTCGCGCGTCCTGGAGAAGGAGGCGGAGCGCCTCGGCGTCGAGCTGACCGTCCTGGAGACGCCCGTCCTCGCCGAGGTCCTCTATCAGCGGATGCGCCCGGTCCTCGTCGTCGGCTGCTTCTCCACCGCACTGCTCACCGCGAGCGCCCTGTACGGCATCCCGGTGGCGCGCATCGGCACGTCGACGCTCCTGGACCGCCTCACGCCGTACCAGAACAGCAACCGGGTGCCGGTCACCATCGTCGACGCGCTGCTGCCCGACCTGGCCGACCGTACGGCGGTGGAGGCGCAGGAACAGCCGTTGCCCGTCGGCGACTTGGACGAGCTGCTGCGTGCGGTCGGCTACGCCATGCAGGCCAAGATCTACCCGGATCTGCGCCGCCCCGCCGAGCGCTATCTCGCGACCCGTCTCGACGACCGGACCTGGCGCTACTTCAAGCGGCGCCGGCTGACCTCGCTCGCCCTGCCCGGCGCGCTCCCGGCACAGTTCTCCTTCATCCCGCGCAATCCGACGGTGCGCAGGGTCGCCAAGCGCGCCCGCTCCCTGAAGCGCGCGGCCCTGAAGCGGACGGCCCTGAAGCGGACGGCCCTCGGATGACGGCACCCGGCACGACGCTGCCGCCGCTTCCGGCGCCGCAGACGGGCGAGCAGACGAAACCGGTGCCGTCCCCTCACCCGGCACGCCTGTACGCCCTGGACGGGCTGCGGCTGATCGCCGCGCTGATGGTGGCGGCGTACCACTACGGGGGCAGGGACGGCGAGATCTCCCAGGCCTGGGGCTCGTCGCCGCAGGCCCAGTTCCCCACGCTGCACGGCTGGTTCGCGTACGGCTGTCTCGGCGTGCAGGTCTTCTTCGTGATCAGCGGCTTCGTGATCTGCATGAGCGGCTGGGGAAGACCTCTGCGGTCCTTCTTCGCCTCGCGCGCGGCCCGGCTGCTGCCCTCGTACTGGGTGGCGATCGTCCTGGTGACGGCCGTGTTCGCGCTGCCGGTGGTGGTCTACAAGGCGGTGTCGCCGAGCGACGCGCTCGTGAACCTGACCATGTTGCAGCAGCCGCTCGGCGTCGACCGGGTGCTCGGCGTGTGCTGGACGCTCTGGGCGGAGCTGCGCTTCTACGCCCTGTTCGCGCTCTGCGTCGTGCTGCCGGGCGCGACCCGGCACCGGGTGGTGCTGTTCTGCGCGGTGTGGACGCTGGCGGCGGTGCTCGCCGAGGGCTCGGGCGAGCCGCTCGCGACGCTCGTCCTGATGCCGGAGTACGCGCCGTTCTTCATCGGCGGCATCGGCCTGTACCTGGTGCACCGCAACCGCCACGACGTCACGGCGTGGGGCATCGTCGCGGTGAGCTGGCTGATCGGGCAGCACTTCGCGGTCGACCGCACGTGGCACGCCCCGAACCCGGACTTCTTCTCCTACCGGTCCTCGTTCGGGATCGTCGTGGTGGTCACGCTCGGCTTCGCGGCGGTGGCGGCGATCGCGCTCGGCTGGACGAGCTGGGCGAAGTGGCGCTGGCTGACGGTCGCGGGCGCCCTCACGTACCCGTTCTACCTGGTCCACGAGCACCTGGGCTGGGTGGCCATCGCGGCCCTGCACCGGCGTATCGGACTGCCGTCGTGGGCCACGTTCGGGGCGACGGTCGCCGTGATGCTGACGCTCGCCTGGCTGCTGAACCGTTACGTCGAGAAGTGGGCGACGCCGCTGCTGCGCAGATCGCTGAACCAGCGCCCGCGCGCGACGTAGCGCTCCCGCCGCCCCGCTGCGGGTGCTACACGCTGGCCAGCGAGAGTTTGACCGCGAAGCCGAGGAACAGCACCCCGGCCGCCGAGGTCGCGCCGGCGGACAGCCGCCTGCGGCGGCGGAAGGCGGCGGACAGCTTCATGCCGCTGAAGATCAGTGCGGACAGGTAGAGCACGCTGGCCGCCTGCGCGAAGGCGCCGAGGACCACGAAGGACAGGGCGGGGTACGCGTAGGACGGGTCGACGAACTGCACGAAGAAGGCGATGAAGAACAGGATCGCCTTCGGGTTGAGCAGGCTGATCACGAAGGCCCGACGGAACGGCCGCTCCAGCGCGGACTCCTCCTCGGCGACGCCGCTCTCGGCCGCGAGCCGCTCCTTGCGGGTGCGCCACATGCTCCACGCGGCGCGCATCATGCCAATGGCGAGCCAGGTCAGATAGCCGGCGCCCGCGTACTTCACGATCCCGAAGATCACGGCGTTGGCCTGGAGCAGGGAGGCGACCCCGGCGGCCGAGAGGGTCATCAGGACGGTGTCGCCGCACCAGACCCCCGCGGCCGCCTTGTAGCCGGTGCGGATGCCGCGGCGGGCGCCCACGGAGAGCACGTACAGCGAGTTCGGCCCCGGCAGGAGGATGATGAGGGCGAGGCCCGCGAGATAGGTCGGAAGATCGATGACACCCAGCATGTCGGGAGTGTCGCACGGCCGTCCGGTGCACCGTCCAGCGGTATCGGATATCGGACGCCGCACCGCCCCCACGCCTCGGGGCGCCCCCCCCGCCCCCCCCCCCCCCACCCCCGGCGGGGGGTGTAGGAAAAACCCCCCCCGCCGTGGGGATCACAA
>NZ_JBITCS010000001.1:195933-328736 GCF_044453445.1 Streptomyces sp. NPDC051684
CCCCACGCCTCGGGGCTCCGCCCCGGACCCCGCGCCTCAATCGCCGGCGGGGCTTGATAGATCAAGCCCCGCCGGCGATTGGTATCTCAAGCCCCTGCGGCGATTGAGCAGCGGGGTCCGGGGCGGAGCCCCGTGAGCTCAGCCCCGTCGCAGCGCAACGGTCAGAACGTCTCCGACGGGACATACGCCCCCCACACCCCTCGCAGCGCGTCACACACCTCGCCGACCGTCGCGCGGGCGCGCAACGCGTCCTTCATCGGGTAGAGGACGTTGTCCTCACCCTCCGCCGCCTTCTTCAGCTCGGCGAGCGCCGCGTCCACCGCGGACTGGTCCCGCCCGGCCCGCAGCTTCGCGAGCCGCTCGGCCTGCTGCGCCTCGATCGCCGGGTCGACGCGGTGCGGCTCGTAGGGCTCCTCCCCGGCGAGCTGGTAGCGGTTGACGCCGACCACGACGCGCTCACCGGAGTCGGTCTCCTGCGCGATGCTGTAGGCGGAGCGCTCGATCTCGCTCTTCTGGAAGCCGCGCTCGATCGCGTTGACCGCGCCGCCCAACTCCTCGACCTTGTCCATGAGTTCGACGGCCGCGGCCTCCACGTCGTCCGTCATCTTCTCGACGACGTACGAGCCCGCGAAGGGGTCCACGGTGGCCGTGACATCGGTCTCGTACGCGAGGACCTGCTGCGTGCGCAGCGCCAGGCGCGCGGACTTGTCGGTCGGGAGCGCGATGGCCTCGTCGAAGGAGTTCGTGTGCAGCGACTGCGTACCGCCGAGGACCGCGCCGAGCCCCTGGACTGCGACGCGCACCAGGTTCACCTCGGGCTGCTGGGCGGTGAGCTGCACGCCCGCCGTCTGCGTGTGGAAGCGGAGCATCATCGACTTGGGGTTCTTGGCGCCGAACTCCTCCTTCATCACCTTCGCCCAAATCCTGCGCGCCGCACGGAACTTGGCGACCTCCTCCAGGATCGTCGTACGGGCGACGAAGAAGAACGACAGGCGCGGCGCGAAGTCGTCGACGTCCATGCCGGCCGCGATGGCCGTGCGGACGTACTCGATGCCGTCGGCGAGCGTGAAGGCGATCTCCTGCGCGGGGGAGGCACCCGCCTCGGCCATGTGGTAGCCGGAGATCGAGATGGTGTTCCACTTCGGGATCTCGGCCTTGCAGTACTTGAAGATGTCCGCGATCAGCCGCAGCGAGGGCTTGGGCGGGAAGATGTAGGTGCCGCGGGCGATGTACTCCTTGAGCACGTCGTTCTGGATGGTGCCGGTGAGCTTGTCGGCCGGCACCCCCTGCTCCTCGCCCACGAGTTGGTACATCAGCAGCAGCAGCGCGGCCGGCGCGTTGATCGTCATCGACGTGGAGACCTTGTCCAGCGGGATGCCGCCGAACAGGACGCGCATGTCCTCGATGGAGTCGATGGCGACGCCCACCTTGCCGACCTCGCCGGAGGCGATCGGGGCGTCGGAGTCGTGGCCCATCTGGGTCGGCAGGTCGAAGGCGACGGACAGGCCCATCGTGCCGTTCTCGATGAGCTGCTTGTAGCGGGCGTTGGACTCGGTGGCCGTGCCGAAGCCCGCGTACTGGCGCATCGTCCACGGGCGGCCCGTGTACATCGTCGGGTACACACCGCGCGTGTACGGGTACGCGCCCGGTTCACCCAGCTTCTGATCCGGGTCCCAGCCCTCCAGAGCCGACGGGCCGTAGACCGGCTCGATGGGCAGTCCGGACTCGGATTCGCGCGCCATGGTTGTGCCTCCAGCGATGACTTGCCGATGCTTACTTGCCAGTAGTGAACGACCCTCGCGACGGACTGTAGCGACGGGCGTGCGGCCAGTGGAGAGTCCCGCGCTGGGACCTTGCTCACAGGCTTCTCCACGTTTCGGCGTGGGCAGTATCCGGCGTGACGAGAGAGCACGGCCCGGCAGGCGGGGGATGTCATGCGGACAGCTGTCCTACGTTCGATGATCGGCGTCATCGGCACGGTCGTCCTGGTGGGCGGCTGTACGGCCCAGGCCGTGGAGGGCGGGCGGACACCGGACTCGCCCACCGCGACGCACACCCCCTCCGGCCGCGACGACGCCAAGCCCGCCGCGACACCTTCCGCGAAGCCCTCCCCGAAGGTCCTCCTCGCCCCCGGTGACAGCTCCAAGGACGTACGGGAGCTGCAGGCGCGGCTGCGCCAGGTGGCCTGGCTCTACAACGGGCCCACGGGCACGTACGACGACGTGACCGCCGACGCGGTCAAGGGGTTCCAGGGCAAGCGCGGCCTTCCGCGCACGGGTGAGACGGACACCGTGACCTGGCAGCGCCTGCTGAACATGACGCACGAGCCGGGCAAGTGGGAGCTGTACCAGTTCGGCGGGCAGCCCCCGGCGAAGCCGGATCCGCGCTGCATGACGGGACGGGCGATCTGCGTCAGCAAGACCAGCCGCACCCTGGCGTGGATGGTGGACGGCAAGCGCGTCCTGACGACGGACGTGCGGTTCGGGTCCCAGTACACACCGACCCGCGAGGGCGTCTTCCACGTCGATTTCAAGTCCCGGCACCACGTCTCGACGCTCTACGACTCCCCCATGCCGTACGCGATGTTCTTCAGCGGCGGCCAGGCGGTGCACTACTCCGGGGACTTCGCGGCGCGCGGCTACGCGGGGGCCTCGCACGGCTGTGTGAATGTCAAGGACGAGCGGACGATCGCGAGGCTGTTCGCGCAGGTCCGGGTCGGCGACAAGGTCGTCGTCTACTGGTGAGGGCGCGCAGGCGAGGGCGCGACGCCGAGATGTTGAAGGGCGCGGGTGGGACCGGGGGAACGTGTCCCACCCGCGCCGGTGGCACTGAGCGCCAGGTACGGGGGGAACCCGGGCTCGTGCGCGGCCGATGACCAGTCGGCTCACTCATTACTGCGCCGCGGCGTCCAGAAACGTCACACCTGGCGCGCAACCTTTTTGGCCCGTTGCGTTTCCGCAGGTCACGGAGTCGGGCTCGCGCTCGTGCTGTCGCTGAGGCGCGCGCTCACGTCGGGGCTGGGGGCGGCGGCGGCCGAGTCGAGTTCGGCGCTCGGGCTGACGCCGGGTCCGGGGCTCGCGTCGGCGCCCGGGTCACCGTCCTCGTCCTCGTTCCCGCCGTCGCCCGAGCCGTCGCTCTTGCCGCCCGAGCCGTTGCCGTTGTTCGTGGCGCTCTTGCTGCCGGAACCGCTCTTGTCGCCCGAGTCGTTCGAGGCGGTCTTGTCGGCCGACGATGTGGGGTGGCCGGACCGGGCCAGGACCCGGTCGCAGAAGCGGCCGAGGCTCCGCGCGTCCTGACCGAGGGCCTTCGCGGACGCCTGGAGGCGCTGCACGTCCGCGGCACCGAACTGCCTCGCCCGGTACTTGCGGCAGGTCTCGACGAGCTTGCGCGCCTGGGCCCTCGCCCCTTCGGTGGCGCTCTGGGCCGGCTTGGGGCCGTTCCCCTTGGCCGTACGGCCGGAGCCGGGGGCGCCCTTGCCCTTGTCGTGGGACGGGGGGCCCGAGGCGGAGCCGCTGCCGGGCGCGCCGGAGGACTCCGTCGGCCCCGGCACCGCGTGGCCGTCCTCCGTGACCCCGGCGGAGGCCGAGGCGAGCGGGCGGTCGGGGCTCGCGGCGGCGGACACCGACGCGGCCGGCGCGGGATCGTCCGAGCCGCGGAACGGCGAGGGCAGCACCCCGGTTCCCGCGGCGACCGCGACCCCGCCGACCATGCAGGCGGCGAACGCGGCGACCGCGCCGAGACGCGCGGGACGGCCCCAGCGCGAACGCCGCGCGGCCGGCTTCGGAGCGGGCCGGGCGGCACGCCGGGCGCGGCCCGGGCGCGCGGGGCCGCTCGCGGCCTCGTTCACAGCGGCGTTCACAGCTGTGACGGCGCGGGTCTCGCGGAACGCCTTCAACGCGGCATCCTCACCGGGCAGTTCACCCTCGGGCCCGGCCGGCACCGCGGTCAGCGCGTGCAGCGCGGCGGTCAGGCGGTCGGCCCGCCCCGCGTCGTCTCCGGAGACGACCGGGGCCTCTCCGCGCAGCAGGCGGTCCGCCGCGTCGCGGTTAAGCCACTTGTCGTGCTCGTCGGCCATCACATGTCCTTCTGCGTCCGCGAACGCGAATGCGTCACACCTGCGGACGTCGCCGTGCGGGTGCGGTCACGCCGTGGAGTCGGTACCGCTTCGAGGGAGCCTGCGGCGCTCTCGGCCGCCGTGGAATCGGCGGCGCCGAGCAGCTCGGCCAGCCGTTTCAGGCCGCGGTGCGCGGCGGTGCGGACCGCGCCGGGCCGTTTGCCGAGGGTCTGCGCGGCGCTCTTGGCGTCGAGGCCGACGACGACGCGCAGCACGACGGCCTCGGCCTGGTCCTGCGGGAGCTTGGAGATGAGGGCCATGGTGTCGCCGGTGGCGAGGGACTCCATGGCCTCGCCCGCGGTGTCGGAGAGGGCGGGTCGGCCGGTGAGCTCGGTCTCGTCACCGCCGACGGCGGGCCGGCGTCCCCGCATGCGTATGTGGTCGAGCGCCCGGTTGCGGGCGATCCGGGCGGCCCAGCCGCGGAACCGGTCGGCGTCGCCCTCGAAGCGGTCGAGGTCGCGGGCCATCTGCAGCCAGGCCTCCGACGCGACGTCCTCCGCGTCCGGATCGCCGACGAGCGTGCGCACATATCCGAGCAGCCGTGGGTGCACGGCGCGGTACACGGTCCGGAAAGCGGCCTCGCTCCCGTCCCGCGCCGCAAGCACCGCGGCGGTCAGCTCCGCGTCGTCCCCCAGCACTCCCTGCCCCTGCCCTGCTCCGGCCGTGAAGCCATGTGCGCCGTCGAAACGGGTGCGCGCCCGGCGCGAACCAGAACGCTACGGCCTGAAACGTCCTCGCGTCCATGTTCGTACAACGGGCAACCAACGGTTCCTCAGGGAGGTGTGACAGAAAACGCACCGGCGACGCTGAGACAAGTACGGGCCGCTCGCGACCCGTGACGCGCGGCGGCCGGGGTCTCTCCTGTGGGGGGTGGCGACCTCGGCCGTCCCGCATATGGGCTGCCGCCCGGTTCCGCGTGCGTGTCCCCGCCCCTTCGTAGGCACACGTCTCGGGGCTCCGCCCCGGACCCCGCGCCTCAATCGCCGGCGGGGCTGATATCGCCCGCCCTCCAGTCGTCACGGCGGCGTGGGGGCGCGGCGAGCGCGCCGGAGTCGCGGGCCGCGCGGTAGGCGGCGAGCGCCTTCCGCTCACCGTCCGCGTCCGGTGTCCCGGCCACGGCACCGGCGAGCAGCGCGCCGACGGCG
The DNA here is from genome assembly GCF_044453445.1 of Streptomyces sp. NPDC051684. Classification (NCBI taxonomy): domain Bacteria; kingdom Bacillati; phylum Actinomycetota; class Actinomycetes; order Kitasatosporales; family Streptomycetaceae; genus Streptomyces; species Streptomyces sp. NPDC051684. Next base: position 201,193 of record NZ_JBITCS010000001.1, read on the forward strand.
GTCCCGTCGGCATCGGGTTCGACCGGCGGCGAGGAATTGGCAGTCATCTCGCCTCCCCCAGCGTGCGCGCCACCCGATCCGTCACACCGGGCGCCCGCCCGGCCCGTCGCCCCCGAGCCGGCGGGCGAGCCGCTTCAGGCCCCGGTACGCGGCCGTGCGCACGGCCCCCGGCCGCTTGCCGAGGACCCGCGCGGCGGCGGGCGCGTCGAGGCCGACGACGACCCGCAGCAGCACGGCCTCGCGCTGGTCGGGCGGCAGCAGGTCGAGCAGCGCCAGCGCGCGCTCGGTGGAGAGTGCCTCCAGTGCCTGCTCCGCGGTGTCCTGCACGCCGGGCAGTTCGAGCACGTCCTGCTCCAGGGCGGCCGGCCTCGGCCGCACCTTCTGACGGCGCAGCAGATCGAGCGCGCGGTGTCGGGCGATGGTCGCGGTCCAGCCGCGAAAGCCCGCCCCGTCGCCCCGGAACCTGCCGAGGTCCCGGGCGATCTCCAGCCACGCGTCGGAGGCGACGTCCTCCGCCTCGTCGCCCACGAGCCCGCGCAGATAGCCGAGCAGCCCCGGCTGTACGAGCCGGTAGGCGACGGCGAAGGCGGCCTCGTCGCCCTCCTGCGCCCGTGCGACGGCCGCGCCCAGCTCCCCGTCGTGCGCCTGCGCGCGACGGGGTTCCCCTCCCTGGCCCAACCGGTCACCCCCTGACCGGATCAGCGCCGCCCTCCACGAAAACGTCACAGGAAGCCGGATCACAGGAGGTGACGTAGGCCACACCAGCGCAACCGGTGACACTTCTCGACAGTCGTTCGCTGGATAGAGCATCTACCCGCGTTTCACGCGGGGTCCATGTGAACTTCATCAAGGGGTGGGGCAATTGAGCCCGCGACATTCGCGAGAAAAAGCGGCCGACGCGCGCAGATCGCACGCGTACAAGCCGCTGAGTCTCAAGCGGAGAGCGTGGATCACGATGGGGGCGGTCGTGGTCGGCGGCGCCGGAGTCGTGACGTACGCGATGGCCGATCCCGGCACCGACGCGGCCCCGGCCGCCGCGTACCGGGCCGCTGCCGTGCACACGTTGGGCCTGGAGACGAAGGCGGACCGCAAGGTCGTTCCGCGGAAGTCGACGCAGCGGTTCAACGCCGTGTCCGTGACGTGGAAGAACCCGAAGGACCGCATCGACGGCACGGCCCAGTTCCGGGCGCGGGACGCGGCGTCCGGCACGTGGGGCTCCTGGACCACCCTGCCGAAGGAGACCAACGACGCGGACGGCGCCGAGCGCGCGGCAGCCGACATCCGCGGCGGCACCGCGTCCGTGTCGACGCAGACCGCCTCGAACGGCGTCGAGGTGCGGGTCGTCGATGCCGACGGCGAGGCCGCCGACCTGCCGTCCGGCATGGACGTCAAGCTCATCGACCCGGGCGCCGGCACCCGCAAGGGCGCCGCCGAGCCCGCCGCGTTCAGCTCCGACGAGACGCCGCCCGAGGCCCGCCCCTCGACGGTCGTGAAGCCGGCGATCATCCCGCAGTCGGTGTGGGGCTCCGGCCTCCCGCACGACGGAACTCCCGTGTACGACACGGAGATCAAGGCCGCCGTCGTGCACCACACCGGCGTCGACTCGGACAACCAGGTGCCGTGCGCGCAGAGCGCCCAGCGGCTGCGCGAGATCCAGCAGGACCACGTCGGCAAGGGCTACTACGACATCGGCTACAACTTCGTGGTCGACCGCTGCGGCCAGATATTCGAGGGCCGCACCGGCGGCATGGACCTGCCGGTGCACGGGGCCCACGACTACGGCTTCAACACGGACACCGTCGGCATCTCGTACATCGGCAACTTCGAGTCGGCGAAGCCCACGAAGGCCGCGCTCGACGCCATCTCCCGCGTCGTCGCCTGGAAGTTCGGCCAGTACGGCATCACGGCGACCGACAAGGTGACGCTGACGTCCAACGGCGACCTCGGCACCGACGGCAACAAGGTCGCCAAGGACACCACCATCACGCTCCCCCGCGTCTTCGGCCACCGGGACACCAACGCCACCGCGTGCCCCGGCGCGAACCTGTACCCGAAGCTGAGCCGCGTCGCGACGCAGGCCGCCGCCCCCGGCGTCTCGCACGCCCTGGCGTCCCAGAACGTCGTCGGCGACGCCACCGACGACATCGTGGCGGGACTGCCGAAGGGGTCGAGCGGCGGCCAGATCGCCCTCGTGCCCGGCAGCGTCTCCGGCCCCACGGCCACCGGCAAGAAGCTGATCTCGCAGTCGAGTGCGGGCGTGCCCGGCGCGGGCGAGAGCGGTGACGAGTTCGGCGCCTCCACCGCCACCGGCGACATCAACGGCGACGGCCACACCGACGTCGTCGTCGGCCAGCCCGGCGAGGACGACACGGCCGGCCACGCCGACCGCGGCGCGTACACGATCCTGAACGGACCGGACTTCACCACCGGCACCGGCGTCAACATGGACGGCAGCTACGAGCTGACCAACGCGCGCTTCGGCTCCGCCGTGGCCGTCGGCGACTTCAACGCGGACGGCACCGCCGACGTGTTCGCCGCCTCCACCGGCACCGGCGGCACCTGGAGCGCCCGCTACGGCGACGGCTGGGACACCGACTCCGCGATCACCACGACCGAGGACAACCTGTCCAACGCCGACGCGGCCTCCGGCGACTTCAACCGGGACGGCTACGCGGACGTCGCGCTCAACTACCGCGACGGCGCGGGCATCGGCAAGGTCGTCTGGTACAAGGGCGGCTCCGGCGGCCTGCGCAAGGCCGCGACGCTGTCCGTCAAGGGCGGCCGCTCCATCGGCGCGGGCGACATCAACGGCGACGGCATCGACGACATCGCCATCGGCCAGCCGTACACCGCCGAGTCCGGCGCGGCGGCCGGCGGCCAGGTCACCTTCGTCAAGGGCTCGCTGCCCACGTCCACGACCGCGGGCGGACTGACCACCTCGGGCGCCAGGACCGTCCACCAGGACACCTCGGGCGTCCCCGGCGTCGCCGAGGCGGGCGACGCGATGGGCGCCTCGATCGCGGTCGGCGACTACAACCTCGACGGCTACGCGGACGTCCTCGCGGGCGCCCCGAACGAGGACATCACCCGCACCTCGAACCGCTCCAACGCCGGCAACTCGATCCTGCTGAAGGGCACGTCGACCGGGATCACCGGCACCGGCGCGCTCACCGTCACGCAGGACACGGCCGGCGTTCCCGGCGACACCGAGACGAACGACAACCTCGGCTCGGCGGTCGCCCTGACCGACCTCTCCGGGTACGGGCGCACCGACCTGGTGCTCGGTTCGGCGGGCGAGAACACGGGCGAGGGCATGCTGACCTACGTACCGAGCAACTCCGGCGGTCTGGGCCTGTCCTCGACCAGCAACCTCACGAAGGCCAAGCTCGGCACGCCCGCGACCGGGCGCCTGGGCACCAACCTGGCTCCGTAGCACGCGCGTTGCACCACCGAGGGCCGTGGGGGCCGTTCAGTCCCCCACGGCCTTCTCCGTCACGGCGTCGGCCACCGGTGCCGTGTCCGCCGCTCCCGGCGCCCGCGGCGAGGGCGCGGCGGTCGGCGCCGGGCGTCGCGTGCTCGGTGAGGTAGCGGGCGGTGACGCTCGCCGCGATCGTGTTGAGCAGCGCCGTGCCGATCGAACCGCCCACCTGCTGCGCGGTGTTGAAGGTCGCCGAGGCCGCGCCCGCGTCCTGCGGGGCGACGCTGCCGGTCGCGAGCGACACCGACGTCATCATGGCCGTGCCCATGCCGAGACCGAGCAGCAGCATGCCCGGCAGCAGATGCGAGGCGTACGCGGGCTCGGTCCCCACCTGCGCGATGATCGTGAGGCCGCCCGCCGCGACGACCAGCCCCGGGACCATCAGGGCGCGCGGCGGCACCCGGTGCAGCAGCCGCGCGGCGACCTGCGTCGAGCCGACGATCATGCCCGCCGTGATGGGCAGATAGGCCACACCCGTCTTCACCGGCGAGTACCCGAGCGCCCGCTGCATGCAGTACGTCAGGAAGAGGAAGACGCCGAACATCCCGATGGTCACGAACAGGATCGTGCAGACGCCCCGACGCGCTGCCGGTCCCTGATCACGGCGATCGGCAGCAGCGGCACTCGCGCCCGGCGCTGCCAGAGGCCGAAGGCCACGAGCAGGGCCACTCCCCCGATGAGCAGGGAGAGCACCAACGGATCGCCCCAGGGCCGCGACGAACGCCCCGAACACGCCGAACGCGCGGCTGCGCTCCCGGGGTTCGGTGAAGGTCGTCGCGAGCAGCGAGAGCGCGGCGGGCGCGAGCAGCGCGGCGAACACGCCTTGCAGCGCCCGCGCCCCGAGCAGCATCCCGGGCCCGGCCGCGGCGCCACCGAGGGCAGACGCGGCGGCGAACCCCAACAGGCCGACGCAGAAGGCGAGTTTGCGGCCGATCGGATCGGTGATCCGCCCGCCGAGCAGCAGCAGCCCGCCGAAGGCGAGCGTGTACGCGGTGATCACCCTCCCCCACTGCCCTAGGGCTTGTCGTTTGGATCAGGCCGGATCAGGGAGCGGGGCCTGGTGCGTGCGATCGCAAGGCGGAGGAGGGAGGCGACGCGGAGCGTCGTCGACCGACGACAACGCCGCGAGCGTGCGTGCCAGGCCCCGCGAGCCCGGCCTGATCCAAACGACAGGCCCTAAAGGCGTGGGGGTACCCCCGGCCGGTTGCCGTCGGTCATGCCCAGATCGGTCTGGGCCGAGGGCAGCGCGATGTTCACGATGGTCATGTCGAGGACGACCATCAGCTGGGCGACCGCGATGACGACGAGGGCCCACCAGCGGCGCGGATCCGGCGGCGGCTGGTCCTGGCTCTGGGCGGCGGGGCGGGTGTCGGCCACGGGACTCGGCCTCCTCCATCGGCGGCTGCGCGGCTCGCTGCGCGCATCGCCTCTCATCCTCCGCCCGCACGCCCGTTTCGCACCGGCGCGTGCGCCAATGTCTACGAGGTCGTCAGCCGCGTCCCCGGGCGCGCCGCGAGACGGCCGCCCGCAGCACCCTGCGCCCCTCCGTCGAGACGACCAGGGCCTGCCGAAGGCCGCCCGCGCCACCGCCCGCGAGCAGCTCCAGGATCTGGGTCTGGCGGCGCAGTTCGGCCGCGACCAACGGCGACATGCCCTCGGTGCGGCCCTCGCGGCGCGCGCTCACGCTGGCCGCCCGGTCCTCCGCCACATCGAGCATCCGGTGCACCTGGAGCGCGGCCACCGAGCAGGCGTCCGCCCACTCCCGCCACGCCTCGGGCACCGCCCGCTCCGGCGCGGCCCCGAGCATCCGGCGCACCAGGTCGGCGGCCTCGCCCTCGCCCGCGGCGCCCTTCAGCGCGCCGCGCGCCGCCACGAGCCGCGCTCCCCAGTCCGCGCCGTCCTCCGCGAGACTCGCCCACAGCGGGCGCAGCACGTCCTCCTCCGGATCGCCGGGCCCGCCGACGCCGAGCAGCGGCACACACCGGTCGAGGCAGCCGAGCCCGCTCGTGGCGAGGCCTCGCTCATCGGCCTGCGCGATCAGTTCCACCAGGCTCATCGACGCAACGCTCCTCCGGACGCGGACCCAGCAATTCCTCTTCGCACCTACGCAACCAACTGCGTCCGCGCAGCACAGAACGTCACTGCCCGCCCACTCCGAGCCGGTCGAGGAAGCGGAAGAACAGCTCCTCGGCGGAGGGCTCGGCGGCCGCGCGCAGCACCTCGTCGAGCGGCGCCAGCGGCACCTCGCGGCCGCACTCCTCGGCCCAGCCGACGGCCCGCTCGGCGGCGTCGCCCGGCGGCAGGAAGTAGTCCTCCAGGGCGCGTTCGTCCCCGCCGATGTACCCGGTCATCGCGGAGCGCCCCAGGCACGCCGTCCACGCGCCGCTCTCGGGGCCCGCCGCCTCGACGACCGCGCAGGCGGAGTCCATGACGTAGGCGAACAGGGCGGGCGCCCCGGTCTCCGCCGCCAGCGCGTTCATGCTGCCCACGTCCCGCGGCTGCTCGCCGCCGCCGGGGCACTCCCACACCTGCCAGCCGCCGGCCCGCTCCTCCAGGAGCGTCAGCTCCTCGCGCACGCCGCTCAGGGCCTCGCACTTGTCCAGCGGCCGGCCGCTTCTGGCGACCACGTAATAGCCCCAGTAACCCATGCCCGTTCCCCCCGTCCCGGTGTACGCCACAAACGTCGTACCTGCGGCCGAATAGACCACAGCCACAAGGGACTTCGCCACCAGAACGGCGGATCGCGGCCGTCAGCCGTCCAGCTTGTCGGCCAGGTCGACGAACTTCGGCCAGCTCAGCTCCGGCTCCTTCGGGTCCCACAGCTTCTGCACGGTCGCCCGCAGCGGCATCCGGATGCCCTTGGCGACCTGTTCCGGGGTCTGCGATCCGGCGAGGTCGCACCAGACGGCGAAGGAGCCGCCGAGGATCTGGTCGTCGTACTTCGCGGGCACCGGGCTCGTGCCGCGCAGCACGCGCGGCGTCCAGCTCTTGTAGATCCGCTCACCGGTCGGATAGACGAAGGTGTTGGGCTGGCCGAGGACGTAGTACAGGAACTCGTCGTTGTAGTTGGTCACCTTCCGGCCCTCGTCCAGATACTCGAGCGGCTCGCGCGCCCCGATCTCCTTGCCGGTCCAGTACGCGACCTCGATGCCCTTGTCGGCTTGGACGATCCCGCCCTTGTAGAACCCGTCGTTCCAGGCCTTCAGGTTCCGGTCGAACGGCGCCATGGTCTTCGCCCGGTCGTTGAGCCAGCCCTGCGCGAGGTCCTGGACCTTCGCGTTCGCCCCGTACTTCTCGCGCGCCGCGGCGGCGAGCTGCGGGTAGGAGGTCTCGGGGTTCTCGCTCATCAGCGCCCGGTACTCGTCGGCGCCCAGATGCCAGTACGCACCCTTGAACAGCTTCGCGTACTCCTTCAGGAGATCGTCGACGATCTTCGCGGCACCCGGCTTCGAGATGTCGACGGCGCCGCGCGCCGCCACCCCGCTCGCGTCGCGCAGCTGGAGGTCGGGGTGCGCGGCGATGACCGCGCCCAGGTGCCCCGGCGAGTCGATCTCCGGCACGACCGTGATGTGCCGCTGGGCGGCGAGCTTCAGGATGTCCTTCACCTGCGCCTTGCTCAGGTGCTCCTTGGAGACGATCTCGGGATGCGAGTCGGACGCGATCCGGAAGGACTGGTCGTCGGAGAAGTGCAGCCCCAGCTGGTTGTACTTGAGGTCGCCGATGTCCCGGATCCGGTCCTTGATCCAGTCGGCCGTGAAGTGCTTGCGCGCGATGTCCAGGTTGAAGCCGCGCTGCGCCTTGGCGGGCTCGTCGGCGGTGACGCCCTCCGGTGCCCGCGCACCGTCGTGCACCTCCTGCTTGAGGGTGCGCGTTCCGTAGTACACGCCGGTGTCGCTCGGCCCGGTGATCCGCACGGTGCCGCCCTCGACGGCCATCCGGTACGACTCCGGGTTCGCGCCGCCCTTGTCGTCGTCCCCGCCGATCGACAGCTCGACGTCGCCGACCCCCGCGTCCTCGCCCGACCCGGCGTACTTCAGGTCCAGCTCGTCGGCGAGCAGGCGCCCCTCGTCGGCCAGTTCGCCGTCCTTCACGACGACCTTGCCGCCGTCCGGCTTCCAGCCGGGCCCGTGCGCGGGCGTGAAGTCGCGCACCTCGGGGATCGTGTGCGCGGGCTTGGACAGGGGGTACGAACGGGTGGGCGAGGGCGCCGAGGTCGTCGCCGACTTCCCGTCGGAGGGCGACCCGCCACCACCCCCGCACCCCGCGACCGCGACCAGGACGACCCCGACGCCAACGGCCACCAGAGCCTGCCGCTCCTTCACCACGCGCACCTCACTAGACCCTGTAAGACCGACACGTACGTTGCCGACGGTAACGGTGCCCCTCCAGGGGCGCGGGGAACTGCGCGAACGCAACCACGACGAGTCGGAAGCCGCTCGAAGAAACGAACAAACACGGCAACCCGCGCTACCGTCCACCCAGCCTTCGCAAACCGGCCCGTCCGAGTGAATTTCACACATCCGCCGGACACTCACGACAAGCTCTGGCTAACGTTTGCGGCACATCCACCCCGCCAGCCCCGCCGCCGGAGGCCCCCGCTGAGCCCGCTCCAGACTCCCGGCCGCCTGCCCGCACCGGTCGTACCGGCCCAGGCCACGGCACCCGGCACCGCCGGAGGCCTCGCACGCTTCAACGCGCTGCCGCGGGAGGCCGCCGAGCAGACCCTGCACACGTGCTGCCGCAGCCGGGCCTGGGCGAGCCGGGTCGCCGCGCACCGCCCCTACCCGGACGTGGACGCGCTGCTCGCTGCGGCGGACGAGGCGGCCTACGACCTGGCCCCCGCCGACATCACCGAGGCGCTGACCGGCGAGGACCTGGTGCTGCCGCCCGACCCCGCCGCGTACTCGGGGCACTCGGGCTACTCGGCGTACTCCGCCGCGAACACCGCGCTGGTCGCGGCCCACGGCGCGTACCAGACCCGCTTCGGCCACCCCTTCGTGATCTGTCTGGACGGCATCGCGCCGAGCGAGGCCCTCGACCACCTGCTCGCGGCCCTGCGCACCCGGCTCGGCCACGACCCGGTGCACGAGCGCGAACTGGCCGCCGAGGAGCTGCGGCGACTCGCCCGGGGCCGACTCGCCCGGCTGACGCGCGCCGAAACCGGCCGGGAAACCGGCATCAATAGCCCGTACGTGCCTGTTTGATTGCCTGTTTGATCACACATAAGGCCCCCGTGCGAGTGTTCCGACAGCTCGTCGATACGATGACGAGCGGCCGGTGGACCGTACCCGGCCGGGCCCGCCCGACACTGAAGCCGGCGCGGCTCTAGTCCCCGCTCCCGGAGGGTTCTTCCGTGCCGGCTGGAACGCTGTACCGCGGCCGGGAAGGCATGTGGTCGTGGGTGGCTCATCGAGTCACCGGTGTCCTCATTTTCTTCTTCCTGTTCGTGCACGTCCTCGACACCGCTCTCGTCCGCGTCTCCCCCGAGGCGTACGACGATGTCGTTGGTACCTATAAGACGCCGATCGTCGCGCTTCTGGAATACGGCCTCGTGGCCGCGATTCTGTTCCACGCGCTCAACGGTCTGCGTGTGATCGCCGTCGACTTCTGGTCGAAGGGCCCGCGCTACCAGAAGCAGATGCTCTGGACCGTCATGGGCATCTGGATCGTCCTCATGGTCGGGGCCCTGTACCCCGTCCTCGGCCACGCCGTCCGCGCACTCTTCGGGAGCTGAGGCCAGACATGTCCGCTGACACCACCCCCGCACAGTCCGGCGTCGGTCCCGTCGAGGGCGTCTCGCTCTACGACGTCGACAACCCGGCCCCGTACATCGAGCCCCCGCGCAAGCGCACCTCGAAGACCCCGCGCTCGACGCGCGGCAACTTCGAGATGGCCGCATGGCTGTTCATGCGCCTGTCGGGTGTCGTCCTCGTCGTCCTGGTCCTCGGCCACCTGCTGATCCAGCTCGTGCTGGACGGCGGCGTCTCCAAGATCGGCTTCGCCTTCGTGGCCGGCCGCTGGGCGTCCCCGTTCTGGCAGGGCTGGGACCTGCTGATGCTGTGGCTCGCGATGCTGCACGGCGCGAACGGCCTGCGTACCGTCATCAACGACTACGCCGAGCGCCCCCAGACCCGTATGTGGCTGAAGGGCCTGCTGTACGCCGCGACGGTCTTCACCGTCCTGCTGGGCACGCTGGTGATCTTCACCTTCGACCCGAACATCCGTTAAAGCCGAGGCGAGCGAACCAGTGAAGATTCACAAGTACGACACCGTCATCGTCGGCGCCGGCGGCGCCGGCATGCGCGCGGCCATCGAGTCGACGAAGCGCAGCCGCACCGCCGTGCTGACCAAGCTCTACCCCACCAGGTCCCACACGGGCGCCGCGCAGGGCGGCATGGCCGCCGCGCTGGCCAACGTGGAGGAGGACAACTGGGAGTGGCACACCTTCGACACGATCAAGGGCGGCGACTACCTGGTCGACCAGGACGCCGCCGAGATCCTGGCGAAGGAGGCCATCGACTCGGTCCTCGACCTGGAGAAGATGGGCCTGCCGTTCAACCGCACGCCGAACGGCACCATCGACCAGCGCCGCTTCGGCGGTCACTCCCGCAACCACGGTGAGGCCCCGGTCCGCCGGTCCTGCTACGCCGCGGACCGCACGGGCCACATGATCCTTCAGACGCTGTACCAGAACTGCGTGAAGGAGGGCGTGGAGTTCTTCAACGAGTTCTACGTCCTGGACCAGCTGATCGTCGAGGAAGACGGCGTCAAGAAGTCCGCCGGTGTGGTCGCCTACGAGCTGGCCACCGGCGAGATCCACATCTTCCAGGCGAAGTCGGTCATCTACGCGTCCGGCGGCACCGGCAAGTTCTTCAAGGTGACGTCCAACGCGCACACCCTGACCGGCGACGGCCAGGCGGCGTGCTACCGGCGCGGGATCCCGCTGGAGGACATGGAGTTCTTCCAGTTCCACCCGACCGGCATCTGGCGCATGGGCATCCTCCTTACGGAAGGCGCCCGTGGTGAGGGCGGCATCCTCCGCAACAAGGACGGCGAGCGCTTCATGGAGAAGTACGCGCCGGTCATGAAGGACCTCGCGTCCCGTGACGTCGTGTCCCGCTCCATCTACACGGAGATCCGTGAGGGCCGCGGCTGCGGTCCCGAGGGCGACCACGTCTACCTCGACCTCACGCACCTCCCGCCGGAGCAGCTCGACGCCAAGCTCCCGGACATCACGGAGTTCGCGCGCACGTACCTCGGCATCGAGCCCTACACGGACCCGATCCCGATCCAGCCGACCGCGCACTACGCCATGGGCGGCATCCCGACGAACGTCGAGGGTGAGGTCCTGGCGGACAACACCACCGTCGTCCCGGGCCTGTACGCCGCCGGTGAGGTCGCCTGCGTCTCGGTGCACGGCGCCAACCGTCTCGGCACCAACTCGCTGCTCGACATCAACGTCTTCGGGCGTCGTGCGGGCATCGCGGCCGCCGAGTACTCCCACAAGGCCGACTTCGTCGAGCTGCCGGAGAACCCGGCGCAGCTGGTCGAGAACCTGATCGAGCAGCTGCGCGACTCGACGGGCACCGAGCGCGTCGCGGTCATCCGCAACGAGCTGCAGGAGTGCATGGACGCCAACGTGATGGTGTTCCGCACCGAGCAGACGATCAAGACGGCCGTCGAGAAGATCGCCGAGCTGCGCGCCCGCTACAAGAACGTGTCCGTCCAGGACAAGGGCAAGCGGTTCAACACCGACCTCCTGGAGGCCATCGAGCTGGGCAACCTGCTCGACCTGGCCGAGGTCATGGCGACCTCCGCCCTGGCGCGCAAGGAATCCCGCGGTGGTCACTACCGCGAGGACTTCCCCACCCGCGACGACGTCAACTTCATGCGCCACACCATGGCGTACCGCGAGGTCGGCGACGACGGCAGCGAGTCCATCCGTCTCGACTACAAGCCGGTCGTCCAGACCCGCTACCAGCCGATGGAGCGTAAGTACTGATGGCTACCCCGACCATGGACAAGGCGGAAGCGGCGGGCGCGCCCGAGGCCGGCTTCGCCGACACCCCGAACATCACGATCACGCTGCGCGTGCGCCGGTTCAACTCGGAGGTCTCCGACGAGTCGACCTGGCAGGACTTCCAGCTGGAGATGGACCCCAAGGAGCGGGTTCTCGACGCGCTGCACAAGATCAAGTGGGAGCAGGACGGCACGCTGACGTTCCGTCGCTCCTGCGCGCACGGCATCTGCGGGTCCGACGCGATGCGGATCAACGGCAAGAACCGTCTTGCCTGCAAGACGCTTCTCAAGGACATCAACCCGGAGAAGCCCATCACGGTCGAGGCCATCAAGGGCCTCACGGTCCTCAAGGACCTCGTGGTGGACATGGACCCGTTCTTCCAGGCGTACCGCGACGTCATGCCGTTCCTCGTCACGACGGGCAACGAGCCGACGCGTGAGCGCCACCAGTCCGACGAGGACCGGGCCCGCTTCGACGACACCACCAAGTGCATCCTGTGCGCCGCGTGCACGTCGTCCTGCCCGGTGTTCTGGAACGACGGCCAGTACTTCGGTCCTGCCGCCATCGTGAACGCCCACCGCTTCATCTTCGACTCGCGCGACGAGGCCGGGGAGCAGCGCCTGGAGATCCTCAACGACCGTGACGGTGTGTGGCGTTGCCGCACCACCTTCAACTGCACGGACGCCTGCCCGCGTGGCATCGAGGTCACCAAGGCGATCCAGGAAGTGAAGCGGGCGCTGATCACGCGCCGCTTCTGACCTGTCGGTCGTGCCCGGGTGTGGGCCCCGCTCCTCATGAGGAGCGGGGCCCACACCCCTTTTCGGGGGCGTGCTGGCCGAGGGCCGCCGGATCCGTCGCCACCGGCCGCTCGAAGAAGGTCTCGAGCACCACAGTCGCCTGCGTCCCGCTCACCCCGTCGATGGCGTACAACCGCCGCAGCACGTCCTGGAGTTGCTCCGTCGTCGCCGAGCGGACCTTGACCAGGACCGCGGCGCTGCCCGCGATGACATGGGCCTCCACGAGTTCCGGGATCGCCGCGAAGGCGGCCGCCGACTCCCCCATCCAGGCCGTCGAGTCGACCATCACGTACGCGAGGACGCCCTGGCCGACGGCTGCCGGGTCCACGTCCACCGTCGTACGGCGGATGACGCCGCGCTCGCGCAGTTTGCGGACGCGCTCGTGGGCCGCGCCCGCCGACAGGCCCACTTCCTTGCCGAGTGCCGCGTAGGCCGTCGTCGCGTCGCGCTGGAGCGCCGCGATCAGCCTGCGGTCGACTTCGTCCACGATTTCCATGGCGGAACCATATCTCGTTCTGTCATAGTCGAGATCAGCCGAACTGCATACTGTTTCGCATCCTGGAGGATGACCGTGGCCGTAGAGCGCGTTCCCGTCTCGTACGAGATCCTCGACGAGCGTTTCCGTACCGGGCGGTGCGCGAGCGGCGACGACTACTTCGAGGTCCTGGACAGCAGCGGCCGCTGGACCGAGGGGCCCGTCTACCTGCCCGCCTGGCGACAGCTCGTCTGGAGCGACATCCCCAACGACCGGCTGCTGCGCTGGGACGAGACGACCGGGACCGTCGGCGTCTTCCGCTCGCCCGCGGGCTACGTCAACTGCAACGCCCCCGACCGCGAGGGCCGCCTGATCCACTGCGAGCAGGGCAACCGGCGCGTGACGCGGACCGAGCACGACGGGACGCTCACCGTGCTCGCCGACCGCTGGCGGGGCAAGCGGTTCAACAGCCCGAACGACGCCGTGGTGCGCTCGGACGGCACCATCTGGTTCTCCGACCCGGACTTCGGGATCACCAGCGACTACGAGGGCTTTCGCGCGGAGTCGGAGATCGGCGCGAACAACGTGTACCGGATCGAACCCGGCAGCGGTGAAGTGACGCTCGCCGCCGACGGGTTCGGGGCGCCCAACGGGCTGGTGCTCTCCCCCGACGAGAGCCGGCTGTACGTGTCCGACACCCGCGGCGGCGTCCTGCGCGGCTTCGACGTGCGCGAGGACGGGACCCTCGGCGAGGGCACGGTGTTCGCGGAGATGAAGGACGGGCTCGGGCGGTTCGACAACATCCGCTTCGACGACCAGGGGCACCTGTGGGCCGCGGCCATGACCGGCGGCGTGCACTGCTACCACCCGGACGGCACCCTGCTCGGACGACTGCTCACGCCCGAGCCGGTCGCCAACATCGTGTGGGGCGGGGCCAAGAACAACCTGCTGTTCCTCGCCGCCACCACGTCCGTGTACTGCCTGATGACCGCCGCGACCGGGGCGCCACGGATACGCCGGTGAAGCGCATTGCCATGATTTGCCCGTCTCATGGCTAATCTGACGCCATGTCGCATGATGCAGACCTGGAGATCCTCGGGTTCGACAACGTCCTGTTCCCCGTCGGCGACCTGGCCGAGGCCGTCACCTTCTACGAGCGCGTCGGGTTCCCCGTGAAGGTCCGTATCGACGAGGCCGGGATCGCGCTGCTCGCGGCCGGCAAGGAGACGCCCGGGCTGCTGCTGCGGGCCGAGGACGGCTTCGAACACCGGCCGCCCGGCTGGCCCACCACGCGGCTGTGGCTGGAGGTGCCGGACGCGCGGGCGGCGGCCGACGGGCTGCGCGCCGGGGGCATCGAGCTGCTCGACGCCCCCTTCTCCACCTCCACCGGTCACGTGGTGGAGTTCGCCGACCCCTGGGGCAACGTCGTCGGCCTCACGGACTACCTCAAGAGGCCGGAGCTGGCGCGGAACTGAAGCCTCCGTTTGAGGCCCTGGTCACGTTCACGGTCCCACCCACAACTCTCGCTTGAACATGTTCAAAAACGGGTCTAGATTCATGACCGTCAGCGTTTTTGAACGCGTTCAAGGAGGGTGGGGCATGGACCTCACAGTCGTCGCATACGTCGTCTACCTGGTCGTCAGCATCGGTCTGACCATCTGGGTGGCCCGCACCCTGAGCCGCAACGGCCGGATCTTCCTGGCCGACGTGCTGCACGGGAACGAGAAGCTCGCCGAGGCCGTCAACCACCTTCTGGTGGTGGGCTTCTACCTGGTCAACCTCGGATTCGTCGCCCTGTACCTGAGCGGCGACGAGGACATAGCGAGCACCCGCGAGGTGTTCGAGGCGCTGTCCACCAAGCTCGGGGTCGTCCTGCTCGTGCTCGGTGTGATGCACCTGGGGAACGTCTACGTCCTCAACAAGATCCGGCGGCGCGGCGTCATGGAGCGGGAGCAGCAGCCGCCCGTCCCGCCGCAGGGCTGGGCCGCCCCGGTGGCCGGGGCGTGACAGCGGTGGGAACGGACCTGGCGGACCGGGGCGCCACGGGGGTGGTCCCGGTCCGCCGGCTCACGGTCCTCTACGACGCCGACTGCGCGCTGTGCACCCACGTCCGCAACTGGCTGGTCAAGCAGCGCCAGTTGGTGCCGCTCGACCTGGTGCCCGCCGGGCACGCACGGGCCCGGGCGCTCTTCCCCGGCCTCGACCACTCGGCCACGCTCCGCGAGATCACCGTGATCGGCGACGGCGGCCAGATCTACCGCGGCGCCGCCGCCTGGGTCGTGTGCATGTGGGCGCTGCGCGAGTACCGGGCCACCTCGCACCGGATGGCGACGCCCATGGGTCTGCGGTTCGCCAAGCACGCGGTGCTGGGCGCCGCCAAGTACCGCGAACTCCAGCAGCAGCGCCAGGACGGCTGGACCTACGACCCGCAGCGCGGCTGGTTCCACGCGCCGCCCGCCTGCGACAGCGGCTGCCGCACGGCCGATTAGGCTCGGGACCGTGGCAGCAGACGAACCCCTGAAGAAGAGCGCGGACGCCCCGGCGAAACCCGAGAAGCCCGCGAAGAGCGAGCAGACGCGGGCGCTCATCCTGGAGACCGCGATGCGGCTGTTCCGGGAGCGGGGCTACGACAAGACCACCATGCGGGCCATCGCCCAGGAGGCCGGGGTCTCGGTCGGCAACGCGTACTACTACTTCGGGGGCAAGGAACACCTGATCCAGGGGTTCTACGACCGGATCACCGCCGAACACCAGGCGGCGGTCCGGTCCGTGCTCGACACGGAGACCGACCTCCAGGCACGGCTCGCGGGCGTACTGCGGGCCTGGCTGGAGATCGCCGAGCCGTACCACGAGTTCGCGGCCCAGTTCTTCAAGAACGCGGCCGACCCGGACTCCCCGCTCAGCCCGTTCTCCGCCGAGTCGCAGCACGCCCGGGAGATCGCGATCGAGCTCCACCGGGAGGTGCTCGCCGGCTCGAAGGCCAAGGTGCCCGCGGAACTCGCGGAGATCCTCCCGGAGTTGATGTGGCTGTCCCAGATGGGGCTCGTCCTGTACTGGGTGTTCGACAGCTCCGAGGGGCGCGAACGCAGCCGGCGGCTCGCCGACCGGGGCGCCCGGCTCACGACGCGGGGCGTGGCGCTCGCCCGGTTCCGGGTGCTGCGGCCGCTCGTCCTGGAGGTGCACGAGCTGTTCATCGACTTCCTGCCGGGGATGACGCGCACCCTGGGCAAGCGTTAGGGACCCGCCGGTCTTTACCCGCCCTTTGGCCTGTACCTTCGCGGAATGCCCGGCACGACCTCAGCATTCCCCCCACAGTTCAGCCGCCGCGCCGCCCTCGGCCTCGGGGCGGCGACGGCCGCGGCCGTCGCCCTGCCCGCGCCGTCCGCCTCGGCGGCCTCGAGCATCCAGGTCCGGTACCGGGCGGGCGCGCCGAAGCTGCCGAGGCTCGCCGCGAAGGCGTGGCTGATCGCCGACAACGACAGCGGCGATGTGCTCGCCTCGTACAACGGGCACCGGCGGCTGCCGCCGGCCTCCACGCTGAAGATGCTGTTCGCGGACACGGTGCTGCCGAAGTTCGACCACACGCTGAAGCACAAGGTGACGCCCGAGGACCTCGCGGACATACCGTTCGGCTCCAGCCTCGTCGGCATCCAGGCCGGGACGACGTACAGCGTGCACCAGCTGTGGCAGGGCGTGTTCCTTCGCTCCGGCAACGACGCGGTGCATGTGCTCGCGAACATGAACGGCGGCGTCGACAAGACGGTCGCGCAGATGCAGGCGCGCGCGAAGGACCTCCGGGCGAACGACACGCACGTCGTCAGCCCGGACGGCTTCGACCACAAGGGGCAGGTGTCGTCCGCGTACGACCTGACGCTGTTCGCCCGCGCGGGCCTCAAGAACGACGACTTCCGCGGCTACTGCGCCACCAAGGTCGCCGACTTCCCGGCGGGCGGCTCCAAGACGTTCCAGATCCAGAACACCGACCGCCTGCTGACCGGGCAGGGCGTCACCCCGTACCCGGGCCTCATCGGCGTCAAGAACGGCTACACCTCGCACGCGGGCAACACCTTCACCGGCGCCGCGACCCGCGGCGGCCGCACCCTCCTGGTCACCGTGATGCACCCGGAGTCCGGCTACGAGGCGGTGTACGAGGAGACGGCCGCGCTGCTCGACTGGGGCTTCAAGGCGGCGGACAAGGTGCGTCCGGTCGGCGAGTTGGCCACGCCGCTGAGCGAGCGCCCGAGGCCGACCCGCGAGCCCCACGTGGCGGGCGCGGGGCCCGCCGCGGCGAGCCCGTCCGGCGGCGCGCACGGCGACGACTGGGCGCTCGGCGGCTCCGCGGCCCTCGCCGCGCTCGCGGGCGGCGGCCTGCTGGCCCTGCGCCGCCGCGCGAAGCCGACGGGGCGACGCAGGAAGGCCTGACGTCCCCGACCGGTCTCAGGCCTGCTTGGAAGCCAGCTGCACCACGGTGATGTCGGACGGCGCGCCCACCCGCACCGGCGGCCCCCACGCGCCCGCGCCCCGACTGACGTACAGCTGGGTGTCGCCGTACCGGTCGAGGCCCGCGAGGGTCGGATTGCTGGCGGCCGCGACGAAGTTGCCCGGCCACAGCTGGCCGCCGTGGGTGTGCCCCGAGAGCTGGAGGTCGACGCCGTGCTGCACGGCCTGATGGATCATCACGGGCTGGTGGGCCATGAGGACGGAGGCCCGGGAGGTGTCGCGGTCGCCGAGCGCCTTCGCGTAGTCGGGACCCTCGCCGTAGTTCTCGCCCGCGATGTCGTTGACCCCCGCGAGGTCGAAGGCGCCGATGTCGGCGCGCGCGTTCTCCAGCGGGCGCAGGCCGAGCTCGCGCACGTGGTCCACCCACGGGTCGGCGCCCGAGAAGTACTCGTGGTTGCCGGTGACGAAGTACGTGCCGTGCCGGGCACTGAGCCGGGCCAGCGGGGCGACGGCGGGCGCGAGGTCCTCGACGCTCCCGTCGACGAGGTCGCCCACGACGGCGATCAGGTCGGGCTGCGTGGCGTTGATCGTGTCGACGACATTCTCGGCGAAGCCCCGGCCGAGGACGGGCCCGAGGTGGACGTCGCTGACCACAGCGATCCTGAACCCGTGGGCGGCGCGCGGCAGTTTGGCCAGCGGTACGGTGACCCGCTTCACCGTCGGGCCGCGCAGCACCCCGTACGCGCCGCCTGCCACGACTCCGGCGGCGGCCAGGGTCGCGGCGGCCCCGACGGTCCTGGCGAGGACGAGACGGCGGGTGGGGGCGAGCGGGCGGCCGACCGTGTCGTCCAGGACGCCGACCACCGGGTCGAGCTGCGGCAGCTCCGTCAGTTCCGGCACCGGGATCGGATCCACGCGGGGTGCGGGCCGAGCGCCCATCAGCCGCGCCAGCACCGGCCGCACGACCTCCCCCACGAGCAGCGCGAGCAGCAGATAGAGCGCGAACGCCAGCCACAGGAACCCGGGCCAGGCCAGCACCTGTTGCAGGAGAAACGGCGCACCGCCCCGCTCCGCCCCGAGGGCCGCGAACACCAGCACGGGCCCGGCGACGAAGACGAGGGTGCCGATCCGTCTGGGCCACCCGCCCTTGGCGGTCGTCTCGCGCACGAGACGGCGCCACGCGTAGTAGTGCAGGGCCGCGAACGCCGCGAGGACGGCTGCGGCGACGAGAACGAAGACGACGACCATCTGCCCGGACGCCTATGAGGTCCGACGCAGTGCGCGCACGGAACGCAACCCGATGCCCCCGACAACCGTCCCCAATACGAAGGAGACGACGGCGAGCGTCAGATGCACCCAGAAGTACGCGGTCGGATCCCCGGCGTCGTCGAAGGCGAGGCCGCTGCCGTCCTTGACGAGGTTTTTGACGAAAGTGATCCAGATGACCCAGCTCCACACCCCGAAGGCGAGCAGGAACCAGGACACGGGGCGGCTGAGCTTCATGCCCTCAGTATCGCCGCGCGGCCTCGCACACCGCCGCCGGGGTGGGTCGGGGCGAACACAGGACGCCGCGGTGGAGACTTACAGGGCGGGTACAGGTACCTTCACCAGCGTGCCCGACTCCCACGCTGCGCGACCGACGTCGCACTTCAAGAAGGCCGCGGTGCTGTTCGCCGCCTCCGCCCTGACGATCACCGGAGCGCTGCCCGCGGCCGCCGCGGACAAGGACAAGGACAAGGCCGACAAGCCGCCCGCGTCGATGTCCCGGGTGGGCGGGGCCCAGTTGGGGAAGCCGGGCACGCAGGTCAACCTCCAGGGCGGCGCGCCCGTCCTGCCGAAGGATCTGACGGCGAAGTCCTGGCTGGTCGCGGACGCCGAGTCGGGCGAGGTGCTCGCCTCGCACAACGCGCACTGGGAGCTGCCGCCGGCCTCCACGCTGAAGATGCTGTTCGCGGACACCGTGCTGCCGAAGTTCCCCAAGACGACGACGCACAAGGTGGTCCCCTCCGACCTGGCCGGGATGGGCGCGGGATCGAGCCTCGTCGGCGTCAAGGAGGGCTTCACGTACTCGGTGCACGATCTGTGGCTCGGCGTCTTCCTGCGCTCGGGCAACGACGCGGTGCACGTGCTGTCCGCCATGAACCAGGGCGTCGCGCAGACCGTCAAGGACATGCAGGCGCACGCCGACGAGCTCCAGGCGGGCGACACCCACGTCGTCAGCCCCGACGGCTACGACATGCCGGGGCAGCACTCCTCCGCGTACGACCTCACGCTCTTCGCCCGGTCCGGGCTGCACAAGAAGGACTTCCGGGAGTACGCCGCGACGGCCACCGCCGAGTTCCCGCTGAAGGAGAAGAAGGGCAAGACCACCAAGCGCTTCGGCATCCAGAACACCAACCGGCTGCTGACCGGCTCCTTCGGGCTGCCCGCGTACAAGGGCATCGCGGGCGTGAAGAACGGCAACACGACCAACGCGGGCGCCACGTTCACGGGCGTCGCCGAGCGCGGGAACCGGGTGCTGCTCGTGACCGTGATGAACCCGAAGGCCAAGGAGAGCCAGGCCGTCTACAAGGAGACCGCGCGGCTCTTCGACTGGGGCTTCCAGGCGGACGGCAAGGTCTCCCCCGTCGGCCATCTCGTCCAGCCGAGGAGCAAGACGCCCACGGGCTCGGCGTCCCCGGGCTCCGGCGACGCGGGCGCCAAGCCGGCCGCGCACGCCGCCGTCACCTCGGGCGGCTCCAGCGGCGTCGGGATTGCGCTCGCGATCATGGGCGGGGTGCTCGTGGTGCTCGCGGGTGCGGTGTTCGTGGTGCGCAAGAAGTGGCCGCTGAGGATCACGAAGGGCTGATGTCCTCCGCTTCCTGCTCGGCCTTCTCCTCCGCCTTCTCCTCCGCCTTCGCCTCCGCTTCGGCCTCCGCCTCCTCGGTCTTGCGCAGGCCCTTCCGGCCGGTCGCCGTCCAGGCGGCGCAGAACAGCAGCAGTTTCGCGGTGAAGTTGATCCACAGGAGCAGGGCCACCGGCGTACCGAAGGCCCCGTACATGCTCTTCGCCGCCACGTCCTTCATATAGCCGCTGAGCACCAGTTTCAGCAGCTCGAAACCGGCCGCCCCGATCAGTGCCGCGGTGATCAGATCGCGGCGGCCGGGCTGTACTCCGGGCAGCAGGGCCAGGACGTACAGCAGGATCAGGAAGTCCGCGAGGACCGCGATCCCGAAGGCGGCGGCCTGGAGCAGTATGCCGCCCCAGCCCGCCTTGTCGATGCCGATCTGGTCGGCCGTCCAGTCGACGGCCGTGTTCGCGAGCGTGGACGCCGCGATCGACACGATGCCCGCGAGGCCGAGGCCGACGAGGACCCCGGCGTCCTTGAGCTTGCGCATGATCGCGTTCTCGTCGGGGTCGGGCAGCTCCCACACGTCCCGCAGGCACTGCCGCATCGAGCCGACCCAGCCGACACCCGTGAACAGCAGCAGCGCTCCCGCGATGAGCCCGATCGTGCCCGCGTTGTCGACCAGCGCCCCGATGTCCAACTGGTTGGAGATGCCCGGGACCTGATCGCTGAGCGTCTGCTCCAGCTTCTTCTGCTGGTCGGGGCCCATGGTGCCGGCGGCCACCGCCGCACCCACGGTGAGCAGCGGGAACAGCGCGAGGAAGCTGATGAACGTCATCGCCGCCGCGAGCTGGGACCAGCGCACCTCGTCGAGCCGTTCGTAGGCGTGCCAGGCGTGTGTCCGCATCAGCCGGGCGAACAGCGGCCCGACGACGGGGAGTTTCTTCAGCCAATCCATGATCCCAGCCTGCCCTCCATTCCCGTCTCGATCACCCGTTCCGGTGAGGGGCCGCTAGGTTTACGACAAACTTCGCACCTTCGGGCGATACGGTCACGGTCATGGTTGCCGACCCCGCTACCGACCCCGTATCCACTCTCCCCGCCCTCCCGCACTCCGTACCGGTCAGCGGCTGGGGCCGCACCGCCCCCACCTCGGCCCGTGTGATCCGCCCCCGCTCCTACGAGGACGCGGTCCTCGCGGTCCGGGACTGCGCCGCCACGGGGCGCCGGGGCGGCATCGCGCGGGGACTCGGCCGGGCCTACGGGGACGCGGCGCAGAACGCGGGCGGAGCCGTCCTCGACATGACGGGGCTCGACCGGATCCACGCCATCGACGCCGCGGGCGGCACCGTGCTGTGCGACGCGGGCGTGTCGCTGCACCGCCTCATGGAAGTGCTCCTCCCCCTCGGCTGGTTCCTGCCGGTCACCCCCGCCACCCGCTACGTCACGGTCGGCGGGGCGATCGGCGCGGACATCCACGGCAGGAACCACCCCGCCCGCGGCTCCTTCGCCCGCCACGTCCCCATGCTCGAGCTCCTCACCGCCGACGGCGGGGTACGCGTCGTGGAGCGCGGCAGCGAGCTGTTCGACGCGACGGCCGGCGGCATGGGCCTGACCGGGATCGTCCTCACCGCGACCGTCCAACTCCAGCGCGTGGAGACGTCGCTGATGTCGGTCGACACCGAACGGGCCGCCGACTTCGACGACTTGCTGGCCCGGCTCGCCGACACGTCCCACCACCACTACCGCGCCGCCTGGGTCGACCTCCTCGCCCGCGGCGCCGCGACCGGCCGCGGCGTGCTCACGCGCGCCGAGCACGCGCCGCTCGACGCGCTGCCCGCACGGGCTCGCAGGACCCCGCTGGAGTTCCGCCCCGCGCGGCTGCCCGCGGCCCCGGACTTCCTCCCCGACGGACTGCTCGGCAGTACGAGCGTCGGCCTGTTCAACGAGCTCCGGTACCGCAGCGCGCCCCGCGTCCGCACGGGCGAACTGCAAAAGCTCTCCACCCACTTCCACCCGCTCGACAGCGTCCCGCACTGGAACCGCCTCTACGGGCGCGGTGGCTTCGTGCAGTACCAGTTCACCGTCGGGCACGGCGAGGTGGAGGCGCTGCGCCGCATCGTGCGCCGGATCGCCGGGCGCCGCTGCCCGTCCCTGCTCGCCACCCTCAAGCGCTTCGGCGAAGGGGACCCCGGCTGGCTGTCGTTCCCGGTGCCGGGCTGGACGCTCGCGCTCGACATCCCGGCGAACCTGCCCGAACTTGGCGCTCTGCTCGACGAATTGGACGAGGAGGTGGCCGCCGCGGGAGGTCGGGTCCACCTCGGCAAGGACTCCCGGCTGCGGCCCGAGCTGCTCGCCGCCATGTATCCGCGCCTCGACGACTTCCGCTCGCTGCGGGCGCGCTGGGACCCGCGGGCGGTGTTCCGCTCGGACCTGTCACGGCGCCTGAACCTGTGACCCGCCGCCCGCCCGACCCGCCTTCCTGGAGCCCCCGTTGAAAGACGCCTTCGGCACTCCCCAGTCCCTGCTCGTCCTCGGCGGCACCTCCGAGATCGCGCTTGCGACCGCCCGCCGCCTCGTCGCCCGCCGCACCCGCACCGTGTGGCTCGCGGGCCGCCCGTCCGCCGCGCTCGACGAGGCCGCCGCCGGTCTGCGCGCCATGGGCGCCGACACGCGTACGGTCCCCTTCGACGCGCTGGACCCCACCGCGCACGAGGAGACGCTCGGCAAGCTCTTCGCCGAGGGCGACATCGACATGGTGCTGCTCGCGTTCGGCATCCTCGGCGACCAGGCCCGCGACGAGGACGACCCGATGTCGGCGGTCCGCGTCGCCCAGACCAACTACACGGGCGCCGTCGCCGCGAGCCTCGTCTGCGCGCGGGCGCTCCAGTCCCAGGGCCACGGCTCGCTCGTCGTCCTGTCGTCGGCCGCGGGCGAGCGGGTCCGCCGCGCCGACTTCATCTACGGCTCCAGCAAGGCGGGCCTCGACGCGTTCACGCAGGGCCTCGGGGACGCGCTGCACGGGACGGGCGTGCACGTGATGATCGTCCGCCCCGGCTTCGTACGGTCGAGGATGACGGCCGGGCTGGCCGAGACGCCCCTGGCCACCACGCCGGAGGCGGTGGCGGTGGCCATCGAGACGGGGCTGCGGCGCAGGTCGGAGACGGTGTGGGTGCCGGGGACCCTGCGCGTGGTGATGTCGGCGCTGCGGCATGTGCCGAGGCCGGTGTTCCGCAGGCTGCCGGTCTGAGCCGTACGGAGGGTCAGCTCGCGGGCAGCTTCGGGCCGCGGGTCGTGCGGCCCGAGGTCTGGGAGGGCAGCGCGGACGTGCCGAAGGCGAAGTCCCGCAGCTTGCGCCACACCCCGTCGGCGCCCTGCTCGTAGAGCGCGAAGCCGGTGCACGCCCAGGCCGCCTCGTACTCGGCGAGCTCCGCGAACGCGCGGTCCATCAGGTCCTCGTCGATGCCGTGCGCCACGGTCACGTGCGGGTGGTACGGGAACTGCAGCTCGCGGGAGACCGGGCCCGACGCGTCCCGCACCTGCTTCTGCAGCCAGGTGCAGGCCTCGGCGCCCTCGACGACCTGCACGAACACGACGGGTGACAGCGGCCGGAACGTGCCCGTGCCGGACAGCCGCATCGCGAACGGGCGCCCGCCGGAGGCCACTTCCTCCAGGTGCGCCTCGATCGCCGTGAGGTCGCCGCTGTCCACCTCGGTCGGCGGGAGCAGGGTGATGTGCGTGGGAATGCCGTGCGCCGCGGCGTCGCCGAAGCCCGCGCGCCGCTCCTGGAGCAGGCTGCCGTGAGGCTCCGGGACCGCGATCGAGACACCGATCGTTACGGTCCCCACGTCATACTCCTGTCGTCTTGTGGCGGGCGGGCGGCTGCGTACGGAACGCTTCGGTACTCGGCTCAGTGCTTGGCGGGCAGGAAGCCGACCTTGTCGTAGGCCTGGGAAAGGGTCTCCGCGGCGACGGACCGCGCCTTCTCCGCGCCCTTGGCCAGGATCGAGTCAAGCGTCTCCGGGTCGTCCAGATATTCCTGCGTACGGGTCCGGAACGGTGTCACGAAGTCCACCATGACCTCGGCCAGGTCCGTCTTCAGCGCACCGTACATCTTGCCCTCGTACTTCTCCTCCAGTTCCGGGATACCGGCACCGGTGAGGGTGGAGTAGATGCTGAGCAGGTTGCTGACGCCCGGCTTGTTCTCCGCGTCGTAGCGGATCACGGTGTCGGTGTCGGTGACGGCGCTCTTGACCTTCTTGGCGGTCGCCTTCGGCTCGT
The DNA here is from genome assembly GCF_044453445.1 of Streptomyces sp. NPDC051684. Lineage (NCBI taxonomy): Bacteria > Bacillati > Actinomycetota > Actinomycetes > Kitasatosporales > Streptomycetaceae > Streptomyces > Streptomyces sp. NPDC051684. Next base: position 225,511 of record NZ_JBITCS010000001.1, read on the forward strand.
CGAGCAGGTTGATGAGGCCCTTCGGCGTGGACGCCGACTTGCTCATCTTGATCGACGGGTCCTGGAGGTCGTAGATCTTCGCCGTCTCCTTGAGGATGTACGGCGCCGGGAGCGTGAACGTGTCGCCGAAGCGGCCGTTGAAGCGCGTGGCGAGGTCGCGGGTCAGCTCGATGTGCTGCCGCTGGTCCTCACCGACCGGCACCTGATCAGCCTGGTACAGCAGAATGTCGGCGACCTGGAGCACCGGATACGTGAACAGTCCGACGCTCGCCCGGTCCGCACCCTGCTTCGCCGACTTGTCCTTGAACTGCGTCATGCGGCTCGCCTCGCCGAAGCCGGTGAGGCAGTTCATGACCCAGGCCAGCTGCGCGTGCTCGGGCACGTGGCTCTGCACGAACAGCGTGCAGCGCTCCGGGTCGAGCCCCGCGGCGAGCAGCTGCGCGGCGGCGAGCCGGGTGTTCGCCCGCAGCTCCTTCGGGTCCTGCGGCACGGTGATCGCGTGCAGGTCCACGACCATGTAGAAGGCGTCGTGGGACTCCTGCAGCGCCACCCACTGGCGGACCGCGCCGAGGTAGTTGCCGAGGTGGAACGAGCCGGCGGTGGGCTGGATACCGGAGAGCACACGAGGGCGAACATCAGAGGCCATGTGCCTCATTGTCTCAGGTGCGCCACACAGCTCCGCAGCGGCCAAAGGTCCTGCGCGGCGTGGCTGCGGTGTGAGATGCGCCCTGGGATGCGGCCTGGTCGTTGTCGGTGCCCGCCGGTAGCTTGACGATGTGGCGGGAGTCACGCGGGGGCGTGTCGACGGGAGTGGCGATGCAGGGGGGACGAGGGGGTGGGGCCCGGCGGGTCCGGAGGCTGCTCGTGGCGGTGCAGGGTGAGCGGGCGGCTGGACTTCGGTGGGGGCGGGGGCTGCTTGTTGTGGTGGCGCTGATGGTCGCGGCGGCGCCCGCGGCGTGGGCGCGGCCGACCGATCCGAGGTCGGGAATGGACGTGCCGGATCTGGCGGTGGTGATCGCGCCGGGTGCCCCGGCGGGGCCCTCGGTGGCCCTGCACAGCGAGGACCGGAACTTCGACCGTCTTGAGCGCCTGACGACGGGGTTCGACACGGTGACCGAGCGGGTGCCGGACGACTGGCAGGAGGGGCACTTCCCACCCGTGGTGGCCACGATCGTGTGGGGCCTGACCGGTGTCGCCGGCTGGCCCCAGACCCACCGCGCGCCCGGCACCGACACGGCCATCGAGCGCCAGGACCAGCTGATCCTCGCGGAGGACGGCACGCCGTGGATCCGCACGGATCCGATGGTCGACGTGAACGACGACGACCTCCGCTGGCACCACGCGTCCCGCCCCCTGGTCGACCAGCTGACACGCTCCGGCGTCTTCCCGACCCCCCATCCCTCCGGTCAGCGCCCCGACCGGAACCCGGTGTGGTGGGGCCTTGCGGGCCTGTCCGCGGGCCTCGCCGCGGCGACGGCGGTGTGGTGGTGGCTCCGCTCCCGGGGGCCACGGGTTCCCCGGGACCCACGGGGGCCGCGCCAGCAACTGGTCGACCTTTAGGCGGCGGTTTCCGGTGTGCGGTGGTGGGAGTGCCGGGGGTTTCGCAGTGCCGCGGGCTTCGTCACGCGAGACGCGGGCTGCACGGGGAGCCATGTCACGCGATCGGTACGCCGCGAGGCATCTCGCCGACTGCACCGGCGCTACGGTCCCGTGCCGCCGGTGCCGGTATTTCAAGCCCCTGCGGCGATTGAGCAGCGGGGCCCGGGGCAGAGCCCCGAGACCGCAACACCGGTGCCGGTAAATCAAGCCCCGTCGGCGGACGAGAGCCCGCGGAGCCCCGAGGCCGCGACGACGGTGCGGCGAAATCAGCCCCGCCGGCGCTTGAGGCGCGGGGCCCGGGGCGGAGCCCCGAGGCCGGAGGACGGGGGGCCGTCACGAACGGACGGGGCACAGCCCCGTGACGCCCGCCCCGCCCCGGAGGGGATCAGCCCAGGTCGATCTGGCCGTACAACGGGAACCCGGCCAACAGATCCGCCGCCCGGTGGGCCACCTCGTCCGCGACCTTCGGCTCCAGCACGTGACTCGCCTTCGACACCGCCCCGGACTTCGTGGTCCCCGGCTCGGAGGCCGTCAGTACACGATCCATCAGCCCCGCGATCTCATCCATCTCACCGGTACCGAGCCCCCGCGTGGTCAACGCCGGCGTACCGATCCGGATCCCGGACGTGTACCAGGCCCCGTTCGGGTCCGCCGGAATCGCGTTGCGGTTGGTGACGATGCCGGAGTCGAGCAGCGCCGACTCGGCCTGGCGCCCCGTGAGGCCGTAGGAGGACGCCACGTCGATGAGGTTGAGGTGGTTGTCGGTGCCGCCCGTGACCAGCGTCGCGCCGCGCCGCATCAGCCCCTCCGCCAGCGCCCGCGCGTTGTCCACGATGCGCTGCGCGTAGTCCTGGAACGCCGGCTGCCGCGCCTCCGCGAGGGCGACCGCCTTGGCGGCCATGACGTGCGGCAGCGGCCCGCCGAGCACCATCGGGCAGCCCCGGTCGACCTGGTCCTTGAGCGAGTCGTCGCACAGCACCATGCCGCCGCGCGGCCCGCGCAGCGACTTGTGCGTGGTCGTGGTGACGATCTGCGCGTGCGGCACCGGGTCGAAGTCACCGGTGAGCACCTTGCCGGCGACGAGCCCCGCGAAGTGCGCCATGTCGACCATGAGCGTGGCGCCCACCTCGTCGGCGATCTCCCGCATGATCCGGAAGTTCACGAGCCGCGGGTACGCGGAGTACCCGGCGACGATGATCATCGGCTTGAACTCGCGGGCCTGCGCGCGCAGCGCCTCGTAGTCGATGAGCCCGGTGGCGGGGTCGGTCCCGTACGACCGCTGATCGAACATCTTTCCGGAGATGTTCGGCCTAAAGCCATGCGTGAGGTGGCCGCCCGCGTCCAGCGACATACCCAGCATCCGCTGGTTGCCGAAGGCGCGCCGCAGCTCCGCCCAGTCCGCCTCCGTCAGGTCGTTGATCTGCCGCACCCCGGTCTTCGCGAGGAACGGCGCCTCGACGCGGTCGGCGAGCACCGCCCAGAAGGCGACCAGGTTGGCGTCGATGCCGGAGTGCGGCTGCACGTAGGCGTGCCGCGCGCCGAACAGCTCGCGGGCGTGCTCGGCGGCGAGCGACTCGACGGTGTCGACGTTGCGGCAGCCGGCGTAGAAGCGGCGGCCGACGGTGCCCTCGGCGTACTTGTCGCTGAACCAGTTGCCCATGGTCAGCAGGGTCGCCGGGGACGCGTAGTTCTCCGAGGCGATCAGCTTGAGCATCTCGCGCTGGTCGGTGAGCTCCTGCCCGATGGCGTCGGCGACGCGCGGCTCCACGGCGCGCACGACATCGAGGGCGGCGCGGTACGCGATGGATTCAGGGGTGGGGTCGGTCATGGGGGCAGCCTCCGGACACGGTCGGATCACGGGTGGTCGGCCCAGGCGCACGGCACACACTGCTCGGGCCGCTCCCCGATGGTCGATCCCATCCCAGCGCGCCAGTCACGGCCCTGCCCCTCACAGTACCGGGCGCGGCGCACGGCGAGGTTTCCGCGTCCACATCCCGAGCGACGATAGGAAGGGGCCACAAGCCCGCTCAACACGCTCGGCCCGCTCACCGCAGAGCCGCGACGAACGGAGATCCCGTGAGTGCCACCGAAACCGCAATCGCCCTCGCCGACGAGCACGGCGCGCACAACTACCACCCGCTGCCCGTGGTCGTCGCCACCGCCGAGGGCGCGTGGCTCACGGACATCGAGGGGCGCCGCTACCTCGACATGCTGGCCGGCTACTCGGCGCTGAACTTCGGGCACGGCAACCGCCGCCTGATCGACGCCGCGAAGGCCCAGCTGGAGCGGGTGACACTGACCTCGCGGGCGTTCCACCACGACCGGTTCGCCGCGTTCTGCACGCAGCTCGCCGAGCTGTGCGGCATGGAGATGGTGCTGCCGATGAACACCGGCGCGGAGGCCGTCGAGACCGCCGTGAAGACCGCCCGGAAGTGGGGCTACCGGGTGAAGGGCGTGCCGGACGGGCGGGCCAGGATCGTGGTGGCCTCCGACAACTTCCACGGCCGGACGACGACCATCGTCAGCTTCTCCACCGACGAGGAGGCACGCGCCGACTTCGGCCCGTACACGCCGGGCTTCGACATCGTCCCGTACGGGGACCTGGACGCGCTGCGGGCCGCCGTCACGGACGACACGGTGGCGGTGCTCCTTGAGCCGATCCAGGGCGAGGCGGGCGTGCTCGTCCCGACGCCCGGATATCTGGCAGGCGTACGGGAGTTGACGCGCGAGCGGAACGTCCTCTTCATCGCCGACGAGATCCAGTCGGGCCTCGGCCGCACCGGCCGCACCTTCGCGTGCGAGCACGAGGGCGTGGTGCCGGACATGTACATCCTGGGCAAGGCGCTGGGCGGCGGGGTCGTGCCGGTGTCGGCGGTGGTGTCGGGCAGGGACGTGCTCGGAGTGTTCCGGCCGGGCGAACACGGCTCGACGTTCGGTGGGAACCCCCTCGCGTGCGCGGTCGCCCTGGAGGTGATCGCGATGCTGCGCACCGGCGAGTTCCAGGAGCGGGCGGCGGAGCTGGGCGAGCATCTGCACGCCGAGCTGAGCCTGTTGACGGGTACGGGGAAGGTCACCGGGGTGCGCGGGCGCGGTCTGTGGGCGGGCGTCGACATCGACCCGTCGTTCGGGACGGGCCGGGAGATCTCGGAGAAGCTGATGGACCGCGGGGTCCTGGTGAAGGACACCCACGGTTCCACCATCCGGATCGCCCCGCCGCTGGTGATCAGCAAGGACGATCTGGACTGGGGCCTCGATCAGCTCCGCGCGGTGCTCGGCGCCTAAGTCCCGTCCGCACGGCTCACAGGATGACGTGGGGCAGGAAGCGGGCGTACTCGTCCGTGACCAGCCCCGCCGATTCCCGGATGCCCAGGCCGGCCGCCTCGTCCTCGACGACCCACGCGCCGAGGACGACGCGGTTGCCGTCGAAGTCGGGCAACTCGCTCAACTGCTGGTAGCAGCAGGGCTCTTCGGGTGTCTGCGGCACGACCCCCGGCTCGGAACCCGGCGCGTGGATCGTGACGCCCGCGCCCTCGCGGCCGAGCAGCGGCTTGGACACGTAGCCGGGGCCGTCGGCGGCCGCGAGTTCGCGCGGTCCGTCGAGGTAGGCGGGGAGCAGGTTCGGGTGGTCCGGGTACAGCTCCCAGAGGATCGCGAGCAGCGCCTTGTTGCTGAGCAGCATCTTCCAGGCGGGCTCGATCCACATCGTCGTACCCGTGCCGCCGCCGTTGTCGAGGCCGGCGATGACGTGCTCGGCGAACGCGTCGGTGGTCAGCCACTCCCACGGGTACAGCTTGAAGCAGCTGCGGATGTAGCGGAGTTGGTTGTCGACGAACCGTTCGGAGATGCTGTCCCAGCCGATCTCCTCCATGGAGATCCAGTCGGTGTCCAGGCCCGCCTGTTCGGCGGTCTCCTTCAGGTAGCCGACGGTCATCAGGTCCTCGCCGAGTTCGTCGGCCGAGGAGTGCGCGAAGTAGAGCGGGGTTCCCGGCGGGAGCAGGGCGGCCTGCTTCTTCCAGGCGTCGATGAGCCGCTCGTGGAGCGAGTTCCACTGGTCGGCGCCGGGGAACCGCTCCTCCATCCAGAACCACTGGGGCGACGCGGCCTCGACGAGCGAGGTCGGGGTGTCGGCGTTGTACTCCAGCATCTTCGCCGGGCCCGTGCCGTCGTACCGCAGGTCGAACCGGCCGTATACGGAGGGCAGTTCGGCCCGTCGCTGCCATGCCTCGGCGACCGCGGCCGCGACGCGCGGGTCGGTGATCCCGAGGTCGGCGAAGCGGTCGTGGGCGACGATGTGCTCGGCCGCGGCGAGGCACATCCGGTGCAGTTCCTCGACGACCTCTTCGAGCGCCTCGACCTCCGGGAGGGAGAACTCGTAGTAGGCGCTCTCGTCCCAGTAGGGGCGCAGCGAGTCGTCGGGGTAGCGGGTGAGCGGGTAGATGAGCCCCTGTTCCTCGACGGTCTGCTGCCAGCCGGGGCGCGGGGTGATGGTGTGTCGCTTCATCGGTGTCTCCGGCCGGCTCAGCCGCCGGAGCTTCCGCCCTTGCCGCCGCTGCCGAAGCCGCCGCGGGTGACGCCGCCGCCGGAGGACTTGCTGAAGGAGCCGCCGCCGACGCGGGTGCCCTTCTTGGAACCGCCGTAGTACCAGCTGCCGTTGACGGAGGACTTGCCGCTCGTGCTGGACGAGGACTTGCAGTACCTGTCGGAGACGACCTTGTAGCCCTTGGACGCGTTGTAGCTGTTGCGGTCGATGCAGCGCTTGTCCGCGTCGGACGAGCAGGCGGTGAGCGCGGCGGCCAGCAGGCCGACGCCGCCGAGCGCGACAGTGCCGGAGCGCAGGCGTCGTTGCGTGGTGTTGTCCATCGTGACGTTCTCCCCCGTTGTGATGCGTGTACGTCTGTGATGCGTGTACGTGTACCTGTACCTGCTACGTGCGTGTGGCCTGCCCTAGGGCAGGACGCGGCACAGCGTATCCAACGCGCCCGGCCACGCGTGGTCGGGCGGTGTGCCGTAGCCGACGACCAGGGCGTCCGGCGCCTGGGCCGTCGCGTCCGGGTGCCGGAAGGCGGCGAGGCCGTTGACGCCGAGGCGCTGCCAGGCGGCGGCCTGCACCACGGAGCGTTCGGTGCCGGGCGGGAGTCGCAGTACGGCGTGCAGGCCGGCGGCGATGCCGCTGGCGCGGACGTCCGGGGCGCGCTCGGCGAGGGCGGCGACGAGCTGGTCGCGGCGGCGCCGGTAGCGCAGCCGGGCGGCGCGCACATGACGGTCGTACGCCCCCGATTCCAGGAACTCGGCGAGGGTGAGCTGGTCGAGGACGCCGCAGGACCAGTCGGTGTGGCCCTTGGCGGCGACGACCTCGTCGACGAGCGGCGCGGGCAGCACCATCCAACCGAGCCGCAGTCCGGGGGCGAGTGACTTGCTGGCGGTGCCGAGGTAGACGACTCGGTCGGGGTCGAGGCCCTGGAGAGCGCCGACGGGCTGACGGTCGTAGCGGAACTCGCCGTCGTAGTCGTCCTCCAGGATCAGCCCGCCGGTGCGGCGCGCCCAGTCGACGGCGGCGGCGCGGCGGCGGGCGTGCAGGGCGACGCCGAGGGGGAACTGGTGGGCGGGGGTGAGCAGCGCGACCCCTTCGTCGCGCAACTCCCCCACGTCGGCGCCGAGTTCGTCGAAGGGCAGCGGCCGGGTACGGAGCCCGGGCCGGGTCAGATAGTCCCAGTGAAGATCGAGCCCGTACGACTCGACGGCGACGTCGCGCACGCCCCGCCGGTGCAGCACCTCGCCGAGCAGGATCATGCCCTGCACGAACCCGGCGCAGACAACAATGCGCTCCGGTGAGGCCTGGACGCCGCGGGCGCGGGCGAGGTAGTCGGCGAGGGCGCCGCGCAGTTCGGGGCGGCCGCGGGGGTCGCCGTAGCCGAGGGCCTCGTTCGGGGCGGCGGTCAGGGCGCGGCGGGCGGCCTTCAGCCATTCGGCGCGGGGGAAGGAGGCGAGGTCGGGGCGGCCGGGCTGGAGGTCGTAGCGGTATCCGCCGAAGGGCACGCGGTTCGTGGGCCGGGCCGGGGTCGGCGCCCGCCCCGGCCGTTCGGCCACCCGGGTTCCGGAGCCCTGCCGGGCGGTGAGCCAGCCCTCGGCGACGAGGTCGGCGTAGGCGTCGGCGACCGTGTTGCGGGCGAGGCCGAGGTCGGCGGCGAGGGTCCGGGAGGCGGGCAGCCGCGCGCCCGGGGCGAGCCGCCGGCCGCGGACGGCCTCCCGGAGCGCGTCGGTGAGCCCGCGCCGGACGCCTCCCGAGGGGCCGCCTCCCGAGGTGCCGGTGTCGAGGTGCAGATCGATGCCGAGCGCTCGCCCGGACGCCGAATTGGCCCAAGATTCTTCCACGTAAATGGACCATACTCCTGGGCTACTCCCTTCGTAGGCTCGCAGTATGACGAACAACGAGAACGGCACCGAGAACGCCCCGTACATGCACGAGCACACCCCCCGCCTCGACTGGCACCAGCACGCGCCCGAGGTCTTCAAGGCGATGATCCGGCTCGACGCGGCCGCCCGCGCGGGCGTGGACCCCAAGATCGCCGAGCTGGTCAAGGTCCGCGCCTCGCAGCTGAACCGCTGCGCGCTCTGCCTCGACATGCATACGAAGGACGCACTCGCGGCGGGCGAGAGCGTCGAGCGGATCATCCAGCTCAGCGCGTGGGAGGAGTCGAAGCACTTCTACACGGAGAAGGAGGTCGCGGCCCTCGAACTGACCGAGGCGATCACGGTCCTCACGGACGGCTTCGTGCCGGACGAGGTCTACGAGAAGGCGGCGAAGGTCTTCGACGAGAAGGAGCTGGCCCAGCTGATCGCCGCGATCACGGTCATCAACGCGTGGAACCGCTTCGGCGTCTCGACCCGCCAGTCGCCGGGCCACTACACGCCGGGCGACTTCAAGTGACGGTCCGTACTCGGGAGTTGGACGCCGGGGTCCGTACGGCGGTGCAGTCGCTGAGCGCGGCGTCGAAAAAGGGCCTCGGCGACCCGGCGCTGGCGGAACTGGTCTCCGTCCGGTCCTCCCAGCTCAACGAATGCGCGTTCTGCCTGGACATGCACGTCGACATCGCGGTCGACAAGCTCGGCGAGAGCCCGAAACGCATCGCGATGCTGGGCGCGTGGCGCGAGGCCGGCGACGTCTTCGACGACCGGGAAAGGGCTGCCCTGGCCCTGACGGAGGCGATTACGCTCCTGACGGACGGCGGCGTCCCCGACGAGGTGTACGAGGCAGCGGCGAAGCACTTCAGCGAACCCGAACTGGCCCACCTCATCGCGGCGATCACCGTCATCAACACCTGGAACCGGCTCATGGTGAGCCGCCGCATCGAACCAGGAGGCCCCGCATGGTGAACCCTGCCGCCGCACTGCTTGCCCTGCACCACGACCGCTCCCCCGGCGACCCACTGGTGCTGCCCGGCCCGTGGGACGCGGCGAGCGCCCGCGTCTTCGAGGAGGCCGGCTTCCCGGCGCTGGCGACGCCGAGCGCGGGGGTGGCCGCGTCCCTCGGTTACGAGGACGGGTCGACGCCCGCGGACGAGATGTTCGCGGCGGTCCGCCGGATCGTGCGCTCGGTGTCGGTGCCGGTGTCGGCGGACATCGAGGCGGGGTACGGCCTCGCGCCGAAGGAACTGGTGGAACGGCTCCTGGAAACGGGGGCGGTCGGCTGCAACCTGGAGGACTCCGACCACGCGAGCGGTGGCCTCAAGTCCGCGCAGCAGCAGGCGGACTGGCTGGCGGAGGTCCGCGCGGCGGCGGGCGACCGCGTCGTCCTTAACGCCCGGGTCGACACGTTCATCCGCGGCGCGGCGGACCCGATCACCGAGGCGATCGAACGGGCCCGCCTGTACGTCGCGGCGGGCGCGGACTGCGTCTACCCGATCGGCGCGCCGGCGGACGCGGTCCCGGCCCTGCGCGCCGCCATCGAGGGCCCGATCAACGTAGGCGCCCCTCCGGGCGGCCCGTCGCCGCGAGAGTGGGGCGAACTGGGCGCGACGCGGGTGACGTTCGGCCCTGGCTTGCAGCGGCGGGCCGCGGCGACTGTGCGGGAGATCGCGGAGAGCTTGCGCTGAGCGTCGGGGGGCGTGGGGTACGGGGTCCCGGCTGCGGGTGACGGCGCCGGGGCCCGTCTGTTTCCGGCCCCGTTCCTGTGACCTCTCCGACAGATCCTGGACCGTGCCGAAGCGGGCGCCGACGCCCCAGCACGCCATGCTCGCGCCGCGCACCAGGGCCCCGTAGGGTCCGGCCCGTGCGGTGGGGTCACGTACGGGACGTCATGCTGCCCATCGTCAGGACCCCGCGCCTGCGGCTCATGAGTCGGGTCGCGGCCGCCATCGCGCGGTTGCGGCGGCCCGAGACGGCGCTCGGTGGTGGAGTGCGGCGGTCCAGGGCCCGCAGGGCCTCCGTCACGACCTCCTGGGGCGTCTGGCGGGAGTCGGCGCCCGCCACCTCCGTGCCGACGGCGTCGAAGAACTCGGTCTCGGTCGCCCCCGGGGAGAGCGCGAGGACGCGCAGTCCGGTGCCGCGGGACTCGTACCAGAGCGCCTCGGTGAAGTGCAGCACGAACGACTTCGTGGCGGCGTAGACGGCCATGCCGGGGACGGGCAGATACGCGGCCATGCTCGCGACGTTGACCAGGACCCCGTTCCCGGACGCCCGCAGTGGCCCGATGAACGCCCGGCTGATGTCGACCAGGCTCGCGACGTCGACCTGAATCTCCTCGCGCAGGCGCTCCGGATCCTCCTCGTGGAACGGTCCGCTGGTACCGAAGCCCGCGTTGTTGACGACGCTCGTGACCTTGAGGCCGCGCCGCTCCGTCTCCTCCGCGAGCGCCCGTCCCGCTCCGGGCACGCTCAGGTCGAGAGGGACCGCCTCGGCCCGGATGCCGTGCTGCGCGGCGAGTTCGGCGGCCAGTTCCTCCAGCCGTTCCCGGCGGCGCGCGACCAGAACGACGTCCGAACCCCGCCCGGCAAGCCGGCGCGCGAACTCCGCGCCGATGCCGGAGCTGGCCCCGGTGATGAGAGTGGTCCGACCGCGGTAGTCGACGGCGTTCATGGGCTGCTCCTCCGGTGGTGGATGCCCGCATAATGGCACGCAAAGCCAAACTTGTCACAGGGTGCCAAGTAGGTACTGAGTGCAAGGCGCAGTAGGCTGCCGCTCATGACGGATCAGCAGGGGCGCCCGACGGGGCTGCGCGAGCGCACCCGGCGAGCGGTGCAGGCCGAGATCGTCGCCACCGCGATGCGGCTGTTCCTGGAACGCGGTTTCGAGGCCACGAACATGGACCAGATCGCCACCGAGGTCGGCATGTCGCGGCGCTCGCTGTTCCGCTACTTCGGCACCAAGGAGGACATCGTGCTCGGCGACCACGCCGCGCACGGACAGGTGCTGCGGGCCGCGCTGGAGGAGCGGCCGACCGACGAACCCCCGTGGCAGGCCCTCCGCGCGGCCCTGGTGGTCCTCCTGCGGTCCCTGCCGTACGACTCGGAGGACTTCCTCAAGATCACCAGCATGCTGCACGCGTCCCCCGCCCTCCGCGCACGCCGGGGCGAGAAGCAGCAGCAATGGACGGAACTGCTGGTACCGGACGTCGCCGCACGGCTCGGAGACGCCGACGACCCCAGGGTCCGGCTGCGCGCGCACGCCCTGGTCGCCTGCGCCGTGACCTGCTCGGACGTCGCCCTTGAGGCCTGGGTCGACAGCGGCGGCGCCGTCGGCGTGGAGGACGCCTTCGACGAGGCGGTCGCGGCGGTCCGCGACCAGACCGTTTAGGCCGGCGAGTAGTTGAGCCCCAGTTCGAACCACACCGTCTTGCCCACGCCTGTCTCCCGCGGCCGCGTTCCCCACGCGCCCGCGAGCAGCACCACCAAGGTCAGGCCGCGGCCCGACTCCTCCCCCGCCGACGGCGTGCGCACGGCGGGGAGCGTGGGGCTCGCGTCCGTGACCTCTACGCGGAGGCGGGTTGCCGTCTCGCCGGACAGGAACGCGCGCGCCCAGATCTCGCGGCCCGGTGGGACCTTCGCGTGGCGGTACTGCGGCAGCCAGATCAAGATGTGGCGCACGGAAGCGGGGGTCGACCGCGAGATACTGGCCAAGGAGGCCGGTTACGGCTGCGAGTACGTGAAGTCCATGGAGAACGGCCGCCGAAAGCCCACGGTGCGGCTGCTCCAGATCGCAAAGGCGCTGCTCGAGCGGCAAGAGCGTGCTGTTCAATTTCGTCCTGTACGAGGCGGCACTCCGGTCGCAGCTGGGCGGGCCCGAGGTGATGGGCGGGCAGCTTCAACAGCTGCTGAAGTGGGGCGAGTTGCGCAACGTGCCGATCCAGGTGCTACCGGTCGGCAGAGAGTGCGGTGTCGTGCTCGGCGGGCCCATCGTCCTGCTGGAGACTCCGGAACACGAGCACTATGCGTACGTGGAAGCGCCGCAAACCGGTGTGCTGTACGCGGATCCGGCCCGCGTCAGCGCGCTCACGCAACGGCATGGAATGACCCGCATGTACGCGCTCAGCGTCGTCGAATCAGCCGAGTTCATCAGAGAGGTGGCTGAGGCACCGTGCCCCCGACCCTGACGTGGTTCAAATCCAGCTACAGCGACGACGAAGGCGGCAACTGTCTCGAAGCCGCCCGGTCCTCCGCCCCCACCCGCATCCACGTCCGCGACTCGAAGCTCGGCCCTCAAAGCCCGGCCTTCACCGCCACCGCGACCGCATGGAACGCCTTCCTGACGCACGCCCGTGCCGCCTGAGCTTCGAGCCCCGGGACCCGAGCTTTGCTTTTGAGGAATGGGAGGTCGGGTCTCAACCCACCCTCCCTCCCTGCCCGTTGGCCAGGATTCATGACTTTCCGCGATCAGGTTGCGACGCAGGGTTGCGAACCTCTAGCGTTCGCGGCAACAAACAACCCCGGCCGGGTGCTACCAACACCCGCCGGGGTCTGACCACCAAGACCGTAAGAGGCGATCTCGTGGCTACCCAAAACCCTATCCCCGCCCTGCCTTCCGCCGCACACCCCATGGCCAACCCCGGCTACGGAAAACGCGGCGCCCCCGACCAACGCCCCCTCCGGCGCGACACCTTCGCCCATCTCCCCCTCCGCGCCCGCTACCTCGCCGGCTTCATCGACGCGCTCCCCGAGCACGCCGCGATGGACGCGAAGACGCTTGCCAAGGCGCAACCCCTGTACGGGCAGGCGGCCGTGCGGTCCGCGCTCAACGAGCTGTCCGCCGCCGGGCATCTGCGACGCGTACGGCGGCTGTCGGACCCCGGCACCGCGAGCGGCACGATCCGCTGGGTGTTCCACACGTACTGGTCACGGACCGCGCGCAGCGACGAGTGGTGGGCCCGTTTCCTCGACGGGGACGTACCGGAGCCGGAACGCAAGCAGGAGCGGCCCGCCCGGACCGACGCCTACCACCGTCTCGCCCAATTGGGCCTCCGCGAGCCCCGGTTGACCCTCTCCGCAGCGGACTGCGCGGCCCTGGAAGCGGCCGCCGCCGAGTGGCTGGCCCGCGAACCCGACCCGCAGCTCTTCACGCAGGCCATGACCGCCGGACTGCCCGGCATCGTCCACTCACCCCGCGACTTCGTCGCTCGCCGCCTCCGCGACAAGCTGCCACCGCACCGGATCCGCCTCTCCCCCGCCGGCCCCGGACCCGTACGCGCACGCCTCATGGAGTGCACCGACTGCGGCCGCCCGGGCCGCCCGGAAGCCCTGCCGGGTGGGCTGTGCCGCGGGTGTCGTGTGAGCTGACTGGACTGTGACGGCTCAGCACGGCCCGTTCGTCATTACGCGTCACAGTCCACGTCACGAACGACGCCGGGGCCCCGGCCGCTGAGTGCGGTCGGGGCCCCGGGGCGGGCGAGCAAGCGTGGCTACTTCTTCGGGAGCCACTGCTTCCACGTCGACTTGTGGGTGTCGACCCACTTCTTCGCGGCCGCTTCCGGTGACATCTTCTTGTCGGCGATCAGGAGCGAGACCTCGTTCTGGTCGTCCGTCGTCCACTTGAAGTTCTTCAGAAGCTGCGCGGCCTCGCCGCCGTTCTTGGAGAAGTCCGTGTTCAGGTACTTCTGGAGCGGCGTCGTCGGGTACGCGCAGGTGATCTTCTTCGGGTCGGCGTCGCAGCCCTCCTTGTACTTGGGCAGCTTCACCTCCGTCATCGGCACCTGCTTCGTGAGCCACTGCGGCGTGTACCAGTACGACAGGAACGGCTTCTTCGCCTTGGCGAACTGCTTCATCTGCGTGATCTGCGCGGCTTCCGAACCCGCGAAGACGACCTGGTAGTTCAGCTTCAGGTTCTTGACCAGCGCCTTGTCGTTCGTGACGTAGGACGGGGAGCCGTCGATCAGTTGGCCCTTGCCGCCGCTCTCCGCCGTCTTCAACTGGTCGGCGTACTTGTTGAGGTTCTTCCAGTTGGTGACGTCCGGGTGCTTCTTCGCGAAATACGTCGGGACGAACCAGCCGATGTGACCGGTGACGCCGAGGTCGCCGCCCGGCTGGATCGTCTTCTTGTCCTTGACGTAGCGCTGCACCTGGTCGGGGTGGCCCCAGTCCTCCAGGATCGCGTCGACGCGGCCCTGGCTGAGGGCATCCCAGGCGGGGACCTCGTCGACCTGGACCGTGTCCACCCGGTAGCCGAGTTCGTGTTCCAGGAGGTACTGGGCGACCGCCACGTTCGCCTGCGCGCCCACCCACGACTGGACCGAGAGGGTCACCGTCTTGGCGCCCTGCGCGTTCGCGTACGGGGAGGACTGCTTGGTCATGTCGGCCGCGCCGCAGCCCGTGGCCGCGAGGAGCAGCCCGGTGCCGATGACCGCCTTCAGTGGCGTCAGGCGTGCGGTGAATCGCGTACGGATACCCATGTCACGCCCCCTTTCCAGTGCGGTCGCGGCGTTGCGTCGGCTGCGTCACCCGGTCCAGTATCAGGCCCAGGCAGACGATCGCGGCGCCCGCGACGAGGCCCGTGGCCAGGTCGCCCTGGGCGAGGCCGAAGACGACGTCGTAGCCGAGCGCGCCACCGCCGACCAGACCGCCGATGATGACGACGGCGAGGACCAGGACGACGCCCTGGTTGACGGCGAGGAGCAACGCCGGGCGGGCGAGCGGGAGTTGGACCTGGCGCAGCTGCTGCCACGTGGTCGCGCCCATCGAACGGGACGACTCCATCGCCGCCGGGTCCACCTGCCGCAGGCCCTGCGTCGTGATGCGTACGACGGCGGGGAGCGCGTAGACGACCGCCGCGGCGACCGCCGGGGCGCGGCCGACGCCGAAGAGGGCGACGACCGGGATCAGGTACACGAACTGCGGCATCGTCTGGAAGACGTCGAGGACCGGGCGGAGCAGTCGCTCCAGGCGTTCGCTGCGGGCCGCCGCGATGCCGATCGCGATGCCGAGGACCAGGGTGACCAGGACCGCGGCGATGACCTGCGACAGCGTGTCGAGCGACGGCTTCCAGACACCCAGGACGCCGATCGCGGCCATGGCGAGGACCGCGGTGAGCGCGGTGCGCCAGGTGCCGATCAGCCAGGCCAGCGCGGCGACGATCAGCAGCACCGACCACCAGGGCAGCCAGGTGAGGCCGTCGCGCACCGGGTTGAGGACGCCCGTGGTGAAGTGCGCGGCCCAGTCGGCGGTGCCGCCGATGTACGGGACGCCGGAGTACAGGTGGTCCGTCATCCAGTCGACCGCTTCGTTGACGGGCGAGGCGATGTGCACGGTCCAGGCGTCGGGCCAGTCGAGGCGGTCCATGAAACGGGTCGCCAGGGCGACGACCACGGTGCCGAGCGCGACCACGCCCCACTTCCACGGCGCCGGGGCCGTGTCGTGCGCGCCCATCCGCTCGCCGGCCGCCGCCGTGACCCGGTCGAGGACGACGGCGAGCAGCACGATCGGGATGCCGGCCGCGAGCGCGGCGCCGACGTCGACGGAGGCGAGCGCCTGGTAGACGCGGTCACCGAGGCCGCCCGCACCGATCACGGAGGCGATGACGGCCATGGAGAGCGCCATCATGATCGTCTGGTTGAGGCCGAGGAGGAGTTCCTTGCGGGCCAGCGGGAGGCGGGCGCTCAGCAGACGCTGGCGGGCCGTGGCGCCCAGCGAGGTGACGGCCTCCATCACACCGGCGTCCGCGGAGCGCAGACCGAGCGCGGTGAGGCGGGCCATCGGCGGGGCGGCGTAGACGACCGTGGCGAGCACCGCCGCCGGGACGCCCATGCCGAAGACGAGGACGACCGGCAGGAGGTACGCGTACGCCGGGAGCACCTGCATGGTGTCGAGGACCGGGCGCAGCGCCCGGTACATCGTGTCGCTCAGGCCCGCGGCGAGGCCGAGGACGGCGCCGAGGAGCACGGAGACGAGCACGGCGATCACCATCAGCGCGAGCGTCTGCATGGTGGGCACCCACATGCCGAGGATGCCGCAGGCGAGGAACGCGACGGCTGTGGACGCGGCGAGGCGCCAGCCGGCGACGCGCCAGGCGATCAGGCCGGCCGGCGCCGTGACGCCCGCCCAGCCCGCGGCGAGCAGGACCAAGTAGACGGCGCGCACGGAGAGGACGACCGCGTTGCTGATGTAGCCGAAGAAGTACAGGAACAGCGGGTGGCTGTCCCGGTTGTCGATCACCCAGTCCGTGGCGTTGCCGAGGGGCTCGGTGAGATTGACGGTGAGGGCGCCCGGCCAGGTGCCGTTGTGCCACTTGGCGATGGCCAGGGGGACGAGGATCGCCGCGGCGACGGCGAGCAGCACGATCTTGCCGAGGGCGCGGTTGCGCCACAGGGGACGGGGGCGGTCACTGGTGCTTGTGGCCGGAGCGGCCGTTACGGCAGCAGCCATCACACGGTCCCCTCGTCGCCCTCATCCGCCGGCGGCTCCGCCTTCTCCGGCCCGGCGGACGGCTCGGGCTTTTCAAGCCCCGCAGGCTTTTCAAGCCCCGCCGGCGATTGAGGCGCGGGGTCCGGGGCAGAGCCCCGCGGCGTAGGGACGGCTCCCGTGTCGGAGGAGACACCGGCAACCACACCCAGCAGAAGCTCGTGGTCGACCACGCCGACACACTCACCCCGGTCCACCACCCGCACCGCGAACCCGCTGGAGGCAACCGCCTCGATCGCCTCGGACACCGTCGCGTCCGCCTCGATCGACGGCCCCCGGTCCGCCTCGTCCGCATCGGCGGGCCGCATGGCCCTGCGTACGGTCATGACCTGCTCGCGCGGCACGTCCCGGACGAACTCGCGGACGTAGTCGTCGGCGGGCGCACCCACGATCTCCTCGGGCGTGCCGAGCTGGACGACCTTGCCGTCGCGCATGAGCGCGATGCGGTCGCCGAGGCGCAGTGCCTCCTGGAGGTCGTGGGTGATGAAGACCATCGTGCGGCCCTCCTCGCGGTGCAGGCGCACGACCTCCTCCTGCATGTCCCGCCGGATCAGCGGGTCGAGCGCGCTGAACGGCTCGTCGAACAGGAGGACTTCGGGGTCGACGGCGAGCGCGCGGGCGAGGCCGACGCGCTGCTGCTGGCCACCGGAGAGCTGCCCGGGACGGCGCTGTTCAAGGCCGTCGAGGCCGACCTTCGCGACGACCTCCATCGCCTTCGCGCGGCGCTCGGCGCGGCCCACGCCCTGGATCTCCAGGCCGTACGCGACGTTGTCGAGGACCGTGCGGTGCGGGAGGAGCCCGAAGTGCTGGAAGACCATGGCCGCGCGGTGGCGGCGCAGTTCGCGCAGGCGGGACTTGTCCATGCCCAGGACGTCCTCGCCGTCGATCTCCAGCGTGCCGGACGTCGGCTCGATGAGCCTGGTCAGGCAGCGTACGAGGGTCGACTTGCCGGAGCCCGACAGGCCCATGACAACGAAGACCTCGCCCCGCTTCACGTCGAACGAGACGTCGCGCACGGCGGCCGTGCAGCCGGTCTTCGCCCGCAGTTCGGCGGCGCTCAGGTCGGCCAGTTCGGCCTGGTCCGGCACACGGTCGGCCTTCGGACCGAAGACCTTCCACAGATTGCGTACGGCGAACACGGACTCGGACCCGGAGGCGGTCCGCTCACCGGCGCCCGCGGAGGACGCGGAGGACGCGGAGGACGAAGAGGATACGGTCGCGCTCATCACGCATCACCACCCAGCAACTCGGCGCACTTCTCCCCGACCATGAGCACCCCGATCATCGGGTTCACCGCGGGCATCGTCGGGAAGACGGATGCGTCGGCGATACGGATGGAATTCAGCCCGCGGACCTTCAACTGGGGGTCTACCACGGCGAGTTCGTCGTCCGCAGCACCGATGCGGCAAGTTCCCGCGGGGTGGTAGACGGTGTGCGCGACCTTGCGCGCGTACTCGCTGAGCGCCTCGTCGTCCGTGACGTCGGGGCCGGGGCACACCTCGCGCTTGAGCCAGCCGGCCAGCGGCTCGGTCTTGGCGATCTCGCGGGCGATCTTGATGCCGTCGACGAGGGTCTTGCCGTCGTAGTCGTCCTCGTCCGTGAAGTAACGGAAGTCGAGGGCGGGCTTGACCTCGGGGTCCGCGCTGGTCAGGTAGACGCGGCCGCGGCTCTTCGGCTTGGGGATGTTCGGCGTCATGGACACCCCGTGCTCCGGCTGCTCGTAGCCGAGGCGCTCCGGGTTGTCCGTGAACGGGATTTGGTAGAAGTGGAACATCAGGTCCGGACCGGCGGCCTCGGGGTCCCGCTGGATGAACAGGCCCGCGTCGGAGTCCATCGCGCTGTTCTCGGGGATCGGCCCGTTCGTCTCCCAGACGATGACCGACTCCGGGTGGTCGAGCAGGTTCTCGCCGACGCCCGGCAGGTCGTGCAGGACCGGGATGCCAAGGGCTTCCAGGTCGGCCTTCGGGCCGATGCCGGAGTGCATCAGCAGGCGCGGGGTGTCGACGGCGCCGGCGCACACGAGGACCTCGGTGCGCGCGGATATGAGCTTCTCGACGCCGTCCTTGCCGCGCACGTGCACGCCGCGCGCGGTCAGGCCCGCATCCGTGGCGTCGAACTCCAGCTTGTACGCCCAGGTCTCCAGCATCAGCGTCAGGTTGGGGCGGTCGCCCGCCTCCATGTGCGGGTGCAGGTACGCCACCGACGCGCTGGAGCGCTTGTTGTTCTCGGGGTGGTACGCCAGGTCGAAGAAGCCGACGCCGTCCTTGAACGGGCCCTTGTTGAAGCCCTCGACGCGCGGCACGCCGGTCGCGGCCCGCGCGGCCTCGACGAAGTCGCTCGCGATCGCGTTCCGGTCCTTGGCGTCGACCGGCACGATGTTGTTGCGCAGCTTGCCGAAGTACGGGTCCATCGCCTTGTGGTCCCAGCCCTCGGCGCCCGCGGCCGCCCACTCGTCCCAGTCGCCGGGCAGCGGCTTGAACGAGATGAGCGTGTTGTGCGACGAGCAGCCGCCCAGCACCTTGGCGCGGCTGTGCAGGATGTGCGAGTTGCCGCGCGGCTGCTCCGTGGTGGTGTAGCCGTAGTCGAGGTCGCCGCCGAGCAGGCCGAGCCAGCGGCGCAGTGTCAGCACGTCGTCGCGGTCGATGTCACTGGGACCGCCCTCGATGACGGCGACGGTGACGTCCGGGTTCTCGGTGAGCCGGGAAGCGATCACCGATCCCGCGGTGCCGCCACCGACGATGACGTAGTCGTAGGTGTTCTCGGACATGGTTCAACTCCTGGGCGTAGCAAGGTGCTTCGCGTAATGAGATGTGTGTGGGGACGGGGCTGCCACTCGGGGAAGCGGTGTGTCAGCCGGCGAACCAGCGGACCGGCTTGGGCGCCAGGTTCTGGTACACGTGCTTGCTCTCGCGGTACTCGGCGAGCCCGGCGGGGCCCAGCTCGCGGCCGACGCCGCTCTTCCCGAAGCCGCCCCACTCGGCCTGCGGGAGGTAGGGGTGGAAGTCGTTGATCCAGACGGTGCCGTGGCGCAGGCGGCGGGCCATGCGGCGGGCGCGGCCCGCGTCGGTGGTCCACACGCCGCCGGCGAGGCCGTACTCGGTGTCGTTGGCGAGCTCGACGGCCTCGTCCTCGGTGCGGAACGTCTCGACGGTGAGGATCGGACCGAAGGTCTCCTCGCGGACGACGCGCATCTCGCGGTGGCACTGGTCGAGGACGGTCGGCTCGTAGAAGTAGCCCTCGGCGGGGCGGACCTGGGACGGCTCGGGGCGCTTGCCGCCGCAGCGCAGCACGGCGCCCTCGGCGAGCGCGGAGGCGACGTAGCCCTCGGTCTTGTCGCGCTGCGGCTCGCTGACCAGCGGGCCGCACTCGACGCCTTCCTCGGTGCCGCGGCCGAGACGGATCTTCTCGGCGCGGCGGGTGAGTTCGGCGACGAAGCGCTCGCGCACGGACTCCTCGATGATGAGGCGGGAGCCGGCGGAGCAGACCTGGCCGCTGTGGATGAAGGCGGCGTTGAGCGCCTGGTCCACGGCGGTGTCGAAGTCCTCGTCGCTCTCGCAGGCGTCGGCGAAGACGACGTTCGGGTTCTTGCCGCCGAGTTCGAGGGCGACCTTCTTGACGTCGGCGGCGGCGGCCTGCGCGACCTTGGTGCCGCTGACCAGGCCACCGGTGAAGGAGACGAGGTCGACGTCGGGGTGGTCGGCGAAGCGGGCGCCGACGGTGGCGCCGGGTCCTGTCACGATGTTGGCGACGCCCTGCGGGAGCCCGGCCTCGACCAGCAGCTCGACCAGGACGACCGTGGTCAGCGGCGTGATCTCGCTCGGCTTGATGACGAAGGTGTTGCCCGCGGCGAGCGCCGGGGCGATCTTCCAACTCGCCTGGAGGAGCGGGTAGTTCCACGGCGTGATCATGGAGCAGACGCCGATGGGCTCGTGCACGACGACGCTGTGGATGTCGTCGGAACCGGCGTCCACGACGCGGCCCGCGCCCTCGCCGATGACGAGATCCGCGAAGTAGCGGAAGGCGTCGGCGACGCAGTCGACGTCGACGCGACCCTCCTCGACGGTCTTGCCCGCGTCCCGGCTCTCCAGGAGGCCGATCTTCTCGCGGTCCCGGACGAGGAGGTCGGCGACGCGGCGCAGCAGCGCGGCGCGCTCGGCGACCGGCGTCGTCGGCCAGGGGCCCTCGTCGAAGGCCTTGCGGGCGGCGGCGATCGCGGCGTCCGCGTCCTCGGCGCCGCCCTCGGCGATCACGGCGAACGGCTTGGCATCCGCAGGGTCGAGGATCTCGCGCGTGGCCCCTGCTGCGGCCCCGCGCCACTCTCCGTCGACATGAATGGTGTTCTGTACTGACACGACCTGCTTCGCCTTCCGTTCCGGGAATGTCCCCCGACCACCGCAAACGCCCTCTTGGCATCTCTACGGTGACGTCGCAGGCCCCTGCCCCGCCGTATGGGAAGCATGCCCATACGGCGACGAAAGTGTGCTGTGTCACGACACAGTACGAGTGCGGTCGGCGACACTGCGTGAGAGCAGGCAGGTCGCCCGTCCCACTCACTCCTGCGCGAACCGCGACAGTGCGGTGGCGAGCCGTCCCCGCTGCGCCGGCCACTCGGACTCCGGGCCCGCGACCAGCACCGCGTACTGGGTGCCGTCCCGCGCGGTGAACGCGAAGTCGACCACCTTTCTGCGCGCGCCCAGCTTCTCGCTGTCGTACGCGTAGACGAGCTCGGCCGCGTCGTCGGTGACCTCTTCCGAGGCCCCCTCGGGTGCCGAGGCCTCCTCCAGTGAGGACTCCTCGTACCCGTCCTTCGCCAGGCTCTTCGAAAGGCTCCCGGACGCGACCCGCAGCGATGCGAGCGGTGTGGTGTCCGGCTCCGTGATGGTGAAGACCTGGATGAGGGACGACTCGTCGGGAGACGTGTAGAACACCCCCTGCTCGCTCTCGCTGCGGTCCCAGCCGTCGGGGACCGCGAGCACGAAGCCCGCCTCGTCCGTCACTTGCCGGTAGCCGTCGGGGAGCTCGCCGGTCGGTGAGGGAGTGGGCGTGGGCGTGGGCGTGGGCTCCGGAGCGGAGCTGGTGGGCGCCGCGCTCGTCCGGGTCGGCTTCGGGTCCGGCCGCGGGTCGTCCCCGCGGCCGAGCAGCACCAGCGTCGTCGCGACGGCCGCGCCGAGCACGGCCGCGCCCACCACCACGAGGGCGAAGCGCCGGGCCCGGCCGGGCGGAGGCGGGGGCGGTTCTTGCTGCTGCTCAGGGCCCGGCCCGGGCACCGGCGGGGCGAACTCCGGCCGCGGCGGGGGCGGCGACGACACGGCCCCGCGCCCCGTACCGGCCTCCTCCCAGCGCTGGGTCTCCTCGTTCCAGTGGCGTCCGCTCATCTCAGGTTCCCCAGCATCGCGGCCACCGTGCCGGCCGAGGCGAGCAGCGAGACGACCGCCTGCGAGTCACCGAGCAGGGCCCGCAGCCGCTCGATGCGGGTCGCCGGGGCGCGGCCGGTGCGGGTGATCTCGCCCTCCGTCTCGGCGAGCTCGGCGTCGAGGGTGCCCAACCGTCCGTCGTCGTCGCGGAGCCGGGGCAGGTCGGCGCGGAGCGCACGCACCGCCTCGAGCAGCTCCCGCATCGCCTCGTCCTGCTGCGGCGCGCTGTTCGTGTGGCTCTCGGCATGGGCGTGGCTGCCGATGGCGAAGGTGCTGCCGTGGACGTCACCGATGGTGACCGAGGGCTCGTCATTCGCTGCCATGGTCGTCGGTTCCCTTCTTGTTCGCGGTGGCGGTGTCGGCCGCTCCCGACGTCGCGCGGGCGTGCGAACCGACGGCGAAGGTGGAGTCCTCGACCCGGTCGATGTTCACGCCGCCACTGCTGATGTTCACGATCTTCTGGACGAACTCGCCCGTCTGGTAGCCGGATTCGGCGAGCGCGTGGAGCACTCCGTTGGCGACGCGGTCCTGGATCGACTTGAGGTAGCGCTCGACGTCCATCTGCTGGAACAGCGAGCCGGGGCCCTGCGAACCGAGCTCACGCACCGACACCGCGGGGCCGTCCGGCAGCGCGCCGCCGTGCCCGCCGGTGAGGACCTGCCAGCCGTAGCCCACCCAGCGGCCGACGGTGACGAGGGAGCGCACGGGGGAACCGGCCACCCGGCCGAAGGCCCAGGCGGCCTTGCCGAGCGGGTTGTTGTGGCGGAACTGGTGGGCGGTGCGGTCCGCGTTCTGGAACGGCTCGCGCACCGGGGCGAGGACGTGCGGCGCGATCTCCAGCATCAGCATCCGGCCCTGGGTGTGGACGCGGACGAAGACGGTGACGACCAGCTCCTCCTCCCAGCCGCCGACCCGGATCCGCAGGAAGTGCCGGCGCTTCTCCGCGCCCTCCTCGACGGACCGCGTCCGGTGCTCCTCGAAGGCCTCCGGCTGGTAGGGGGCGTCCTCCCGGTGCCTGAGGCCCTCGGCGGGCAGGAAGACGCACTCGTCGATCTCCAGGCGGCGCAGCCGGTCGCGCACGGCAGTGCCCGCGAACTCGGCGGGCAGCCGCAGCTGTTCGAGCAGCGGCCTGATCTGCTCCAGGATCTTCCGGTTGTTGAGCGGCTGCTGCTTCTTCATCCCGTCGGGCCGCAGCTCGACGGCGAGGGTCCAGGTGTCGACCGGTTCGCCGGCCCCGCAGAACGGGCGGATCGCGTGGTACATGATCAGCGGCGCGTGCTGCTCGACCCTGATCCGCCGCTTCACGCGCTGGAAGCGGGCCCCCTCGGCGTTCTCCGCGGGGTCGGCGGTCGCGTCCCCGAACCGCGCCTCGGACAGCTCGGCGCCGAGCGCGCGGGCGAACTGGCTGCGCTGGGCGCCCACGCACGCGGCGATCAGGGCGAGCAGGACCAGCGTGAGCCAGCCGTGCAGAGCGCCGTCGGAGCCGGTGCCCTCGGGGATCATCCAGGTCAGCGGGCCGGGCAGGACGTCGCGCAGGGCCGAGCGGATCTCGTAGGAGGCGCTGCCGTAGTCGTCCTCTCCGCCGGTGACCATGGCCACGGTGGAGATCAGCAGCATCACCAGCAGGAGCCGCCCCCACCAGCGCACGTACCAGGCGATCACCCGGCGGTAGACCGGCGGCCGCTCACCCGGACCGCGGATCCAGACGCCGAGCGCGAGCAGCGCGGACGGCAGCAGGAACGCGAGAATCCAGTAGTCGGTCAGCGGCAGCCCCACCGCCCACAGGCCGAGCACGGCCCAGGACCAGGCCACTTCGATGCGCCGGGCGCGCAACGCGTGGGCGAGGACGCGGGCCGCGTCGAAGCCGAGCGAGGGGGCCGCGATGCGCTGCTCGTGCAGGTGCAGCTGCTCGATGACCCGGTCCCGGTAGCCCTGGTCGAGGTAGGCGCCGGCGCAGAGCAGCCTCGTGGCCTCGCTGGCGTGCGGCGGTTTCGCCGACGGAGGTGGTCCCACCGCCCCGACGTCGGCCTCGGATGACGACTGCTGCGGTACATAGGCGGTGCTCACGCCACTCCCCCGATGCCATCGATGATGACTGTTCGAACTGCCCGTGCTGGTGCGGCAGTTGATGAAGGAGAAGCATAGGACGTCACGCCGACATCCAGAACTGAGTACTCCGCATGACGTGTGGTGGGACCACGGAAAAGGTCATGGAAAGGGTCATGGAAAAGCGGCTGCCCCTCGGACACCGGGTGTCCGAGGGGCAGCCGCCGAGACCGCAGGGATCAGATGAGGCCCAGGCCGCGCACGGCCTCGCGCTCGTCCACGAGCTCCTGCACGGACGCGTCGATGCGCGTGCGCGAGAACTCGTTGATCTCCAGGCCCTGGACGATCTCGTACTTGCCGTCCTTCGTGGTGACGGGGAAGGAGGAGATGATGCCCTCCGGCACGCCGTACGAGCCGTCCGACGGGATGCCCATGGAGGTCCAGTCGCCGTCGGCCGTGCCGTTGACCCACGTGTGGACGTGGTCGATGGCGGCGTTGGCGGCGGACGCGGCGGAGGACGCGCCACGGGCCTCGATGATCGCGGCGCCGCGCTTGGCGACGGTCGGGATGAAGTCCTCGGCCAGCCACTTCTCGTCGTTGCCGATGGCCTCGATGGCGGGCTTGCCGGCGACCGTGGCCTGGAAGATGTCCGGGTACTGGGTCGCCGAGTGGTTGCCCCAGATCGTCAGGCGCTGGATGTCGGCGACGGTGGCGCCCGACTTCTTCGCGAGCTGGGTCAGCGCGCGGTTGTGGTCGAGGCGGGTCATCGCGGTGAAGCGCTCGGCCGGTACGTCCGGGGCGGCGGCCTGGGCGATCAGCGCATTGGTGTTCGCCGGGTTGCCGACGACCAGGATCTTGACGTCGTCCGCGGCGTGGTCGTTGATGGCCTTGCCCTGCGGCTTGAAGATGCCGCCGTTGGCCTCGAGGAGGTCACCGCGCTCCATGCCCTTGGTGCGCGGGCGGGCGCCGACGAGGAGGCCGACGTTGGTGCCGTCGAAGGCGACGTTCGGGTCATCGGTGATGTCGATGCCCTGAAGCAGCGGGAAGGCGCAGTCGTCCAGCTCCATGGCGGTGCCCTCGGCGGCCTTGAGCGCCGGGGTGATCTCCAGGAGACGCAGTTTGACCGGCACGTCCGCGCCGAGCAGCTGGCCGGAGGCGATGCGGAAGAGCAGTGCGTAGCCGATCTGGCCGGCGGCGCCGGTGACGGTGACGTTCACGGGAGTGCGGGTCATGGCGTTCTCCGTAAGGACAGCAGGTCAATTTGATCGATCTCTTGGTATCAAGAGATCCGTTCGTCAGGCTATCGCGCCCCGCCCGAAGGGGAACCACAGGTACATGTGGCTCGCCCCACAGGCCTCCCACCCGTGTCCACGGTCCGAACGCGCGAACGGCCGCCGAGCCCGGGAGAGTGAGGCTCTGGCGGCCGCCGTGGGGGTGCTACTGCGCGCTCCCGTGGGGGTAGTGCTGCGCCTTCCCCGAAGTGGCGCAGCCATGCCCCGTCCGTGCGGAGCTACTTGGTGCAGCCCTTCTGCCCGCTCGCGAGCGTCACGCACGCCTTGACGTCGGAGGCCGCGTCCACGGCCATCATCGGCGTGTACGCGTCCGTGTCCGCGGCGCTGACCGTGCCCTTCTTCGAGCTCTTGGCGCCCTTCGCCAGCTGGACGACGTCCCCGGGCGCCGCGCCCTGGATCCGGCCCCACGCCGCCTTGCACGTCTTGCTGTAGCGGACCTGGACGGTGACGGAGCCGACCACGGCCTCCGTCGAGTTCAGGGCGAGGTCGCCGCCGCAGTTCATGGCCTCCGGGTCCTTGCCGCCGCAGCCCGCGCCCACGCACTTGACGCCCGCGGGCAGCTGGGGCGCGCTCGCGCTCGGCGAGGGCGACTTCTTGGCCTCGGGCTCGCCGCCCTTCCCGCTGAGCGTGAAGAAGCCGACGGCGATGATCAGGGCGGCGCCAAGCGCCCCGGCCCCGAACATCAGCAGCCTGCGGCGGCCGCCCCCGCCTCCCGGCACCGCGCCCCGCGGGGGTCCCTGCGGGGTCAGCACGGGCGCCGGGCCGAACTGGTCCACGCTCGGCGCCGCCGCCTGCTGCGGCACGGTCGGGCCCTTCGCGCGGCCCGGCCCGGCGGGACCGGCCTGCCTGGCGGGCCCGGCCTGCTTCGCGGGCTTGGCGGGTTTGGTCTGCGTCGCCTGCCCCGGCCCCCCGAACTCGCCCAGCGCGGCCCGCGCCTGGGATATCCGGATGGCCTCCATGGTCATGTCGTGGCGCATCTCGGAACGGCTCCAGGCACGCTCCGCGAGCTCCCACATCGTCGTCAGATGAACGGGATTGGTGCCGGTCACCTCGGCGAGCGCGACGATGGCGCCCTTGGGTGCGAGCAGCCGCCCGTTCAGATACCGCTCCCAGGACGTCTTGCTGTACCCGGTCCGGTCCGCGAGCGCGGCGATCCCCAGGCCGCTGCGGTCCACAAGCCGGCGCAGCTGTCCGGCGAACTCCCTGACCTGTGGGTCGAGTTCATCCGGAAGCGCCTTCCAACGAGGCATATCGCCCTTCCCCCTATTCCCCCCGCGAGCCCTGTTCCCCCGCGCCGCGCGTCGCGCTTCGGCCCCCACTGGCTACCCATTGGGATGCGGGAAACCAGGATGTCAGTTCCCGGTCCGGGGGCGTATGGGGTCATTCGACAGCGTGCGGCGGGCCCTGCGTGCGGAAAACGCAGAGAACGTGCCGGAGATCACCACAAAAGGAGGCGGGGCCTCCAATGGGGAGGCCCCGCCCGTCACTTGGGGTCGTCAGTGGCTCACCGCACCGTGAAGTGCAGGGTGTCCTGAAGGAACGGAATCTTCAGCCACGGGTCGGGCTGCGCCATCATCGCCAGCAGCACGATGACGAGGCCGAGGCCCGCGCACGTGATCATGTCGGTGAAGCGCGAGCGCACGGCCAGCATCCCGACGTCCGGCAGCAGCCAGCGCAGCACGGCCCCGCCGAGCAGCGCGACGCCGACCAGGATCGTGCCGACGCGGAACAGACCGAAGGCCGTGAGCAGCAGCCCGAGCGCGGTCACCGAGAGAACGGCGATGAGCGGCCACTGCCGGGCGGGCGCGGGCGCGTCCCCGCCGGCGGCCCGGCCGCCGCCCTCCGGGCGCGCGGTGTCGCGCGTGATCCGCGGGAAGCGCCGGCTGCCGGGCTTCTTCGCATCCTGGGCGTCTTCGGGCGCGGCGCCTTCAGCTGCGCCCATCGCCGCGCTCCCGGCCGCCTCAGCCGACACCGTTCGCGTCCCGTTCGGCGGCCTCGACCACGTTCACGAGGAGCTGGGCGCGGGTCATCGGGCCGACTCCGCCCGGGTTCGGCGAGATCCAGCCCGCGACCTCGGCGACGCCGGGGTGCACATCGCCGACGATCTTGCCGTTCTCGTCGCGCGAGACGCCGACGTCGAGCACGGCCGCGCCGGGCTTCACGTCCTCCGGCTTGACCAGGTGCGGCACGCCCGCGGCGGCGACGATGATGTCGGCCCGCTTGAGGTGCGCGGCCAGGTCACGGGTGCCGGTGTGGCACTGGGTCACGGTGGCGTTCTCGGACTTGCGGGTGAGCAGCAGCGGCATCGGACGGCCGATGGTGACGCCACGGCCGACGACGACGACCTCCGCGCCCTTGATCTCCACACCGTGCTTACGCAGCAGCGTGATGATGCCGTACGGGGTGCAGGGCAGCGGCGCCGGCTCGTTGAGGACGAGACGGCCGAGGTTCATGGGGTGCAGGCCGTCGGCGTCCTTGTCCGGGTCCATCAGCTCCAGGACGCGGTTCTCGTCGATGCCCTTGGGCAGCGGGAGCTGGACGATGTAGCCGGTGCACGCCGGGTCCTCGTTGAGCTCGCGGACGACGGCCTCGATCTCCTCCTGCGTGGCCGTCGCGGGCAGCTCGCGCTGGATCGACGCGATGCCGACCTGCGCGCAGTCACGGTGCTTGCCCGCGACGTACTTCTGGCTTCCGGGGTCCTCCCCCACGAGGATCGTGCCGAGCCCCGGCGTGACCCCCTTCTCCTTCAGCGCCGCCACGCGGGCGGTCAGATCGGACTTGATCGCGGCTGCGGTGGCCTTGCCATCGAGAATCTGGGCGGTCATGCGGCCATTCTCGCAGGGCGGTGTGTCATGGCCCAAGTTCGCCCCTGCCCCCGTCTCGTACCTTTGCTTGACACCGCACTCTTCCGGGCGTCCCACATTGCACTTGCACAACAAGTACATCCGTCGGCTGGACAGCCTTCCCGCGCGCGCGGGAACATGACCGGTGCATTGCCGCGGGGAGTGTCTGGGAGGCGGCGGCAGGGGGCAGCTCGGGGGAGTCAGTTACTCGCGCGGCCAGGTACCTGGCCCGTTCCTCTTCGCTGTCCGCGTCGTCCCCGCGTCATCAACGGAGGAACCCCCGCCATGAGTTTCGGCGATCCGAACAACCCATACGGCCAGCAGCCGCAGCAGCCGCAGAACAACCCGTACGGGCAGCAGCCGCCCCAGCCGGGGCCGTACCCCCAGCAGGCGCCGCAGGGCGTGCCGCCGCAGGGCTACGGCTACCCGCAGCAGCAGCCGCCCGGCCAGCCCTACGGGTACCCCCAGCAGCAGCCGGGGCAGCAGTACGGCGCGTACCCGCAGCAGGGTGGCCCGGGCGGTTACTTCCCGCAGTCGGGGCCCGGCGCCCCCGCCTCGATGGGCCGCCGCTTCGGCGCCCGCCTCATCGACGGCGTCCTGATCGGGATCATCAACGCCATCCTGTCCTTCGTCGGCGTCGTGGGCTCCGCGTCCTCGATCAGCGACTGCGACCCGTACGCGTCGGACTACCAGTCCTGCGTGGACGACGCCTCGTCGGGCGTGCTGGCCGCCAGCTTCGCGATCCTCGGCGTCGTGTACCTGATCATGTTCCTCTACGAATGGCTGATGATCGCCACCGTCGGCGCCACGCTCGGCAAGATGGCCGTCGGCATCCGCGTCGTCAACTCCGAGACCGGCGGCAAGCCGGGCTTCGGCGGTGCGCTCGTGCGCATCCTGATCCCGATCGCCGGTGTGATCGTCTGCTTCGTCGGCCAGCTCCTCGTCTTCCTCTCCCCGTTCTGGGACAAGTCGGGCCGCCTTCAGGGCTGGCACGACAAGGCTGCGAAGACCGCCGTCGTCACGAACTCCTGACGCAGTCCGCAACGAAAGGGCCCGCCGGTCTCGACCGGCGGGCCCTTCGTCGTGCGATGCCGTGGATCAGTGGAAGAAGTGGCGCGTGCCCGTGAAGTACATCGTCACGCCCGCCTTCTTCGCGGCCTCGACGACCAGCTCGTCACGGACCGAACCGCCCGGCTGGACCACGGCCTTGACGCCCGCGGCCGTCAGGATCTCCAGGCCGTCCGGGAACGGGAAGAACGCGTCGGAGGCGGCGTACGAGCCGCGCGCCCGCTCCTCGCCGGCCCGCTCGACGGCGAGCTTCGCGGAGTCGACGCGGTTGACCTGACCCATGCCGACGCCGACCGAGGCGCCGTCCTTGGCGAGCAGGATCGCGTTGGACTTCACCGCGCGGCAGGCCTTCCAGGCGAACGCCAGCTCGTCCAGCTCGCCCTGGGAGAGGGCGTCGCCGGTCGCGAGGGTCCAGGAGGCCGGGTTGTCGCCGTCCGCCTGGAGGCGGTCGGTGACCTGGAGCAGCGCGCCGCCGTCGATCTGCTTCGTCTCGACCTTGGCGGCCGGGCCGTTCGGGGCGCGCAGCACGCGGATGTTCTTCTTCTTGGTGAGGGCTTCGAGGGCGCCGTCCTCGTAGTCGGGCGCGACGATGACCTCGGTGAAGATCTCGGCGACCTGCTCCGCCATCTCCTTGGTGACCGGCCGGTTCACGGCGATGACGCCGCCGAACGCGGACAGCGGGTCGCAGGCGTGGGCCTTGCGGTGCGCCTCGGCGACGTTCCCGGCGACGGCGATGCCGCAGGGGTTCGCGTGCTTGATGATCGCGACGCAGGGGTCGGCGTGGTCGTACGCGGCACGGCGCGCGGCGTCCGTGTCGGTGAAGTTGTTGTACGACATCTCCTTGCCGTGCAGCTGCTCGGCCTCGGCGAGACCGCGCGTGCCGTCGACGTAGAGAGCCGCGCCCTGGTGCGGGTTCTCGCCGTAGCGCAGGACGTTCTTGCGCTCGTACGTGGCGCCGATGAAGTCCGGGAATCCGGAGTCGTCGGCCGCCGCATGGTCGTCGGCGAACCAGGAGGCGACCGCCACGTCGTACGAGGCGGTGTGCTGGAACGCCTCGGCGGCCAGGCGCTTGCGGGCGGTCAGGTCGAAGCCGCCGTCCGCGACGGCGCTCAGCACCTGGCCGTACGCGGCCGGGTTCACGACCACGGCGACCGACGGGTGGTTCTTGGCGGCGGCGCGGACCATGGAGGGGCCGCCGATGTCGATCTGCTCGACGCACTCGTCCGGGCTCGCGCCGGAGGCGACGGTCTCCTTGAACGGGTACAGGTTCACGACCACCAGGTCGAAGGGCTTCACACCGAGGTCGGCGAGCTGCTTCTGGTGGTCCTCCAGGCGCAGGTCGGCGAGGATGCCGGCGTGCACCTTCGGGTGCAGCGTCTTCACGCGGCCGTCGAGGCACTCGGGGAAGCCGGTGAGCTCCTCGACCTTGGTGACCGGAACGCCCGCTCCGGCGATCCTCCCGGCGGTGGAGCCGGTGGAGACCAGCTCGACGCCCGCCTCGTGCAGCCCGCGCGCGAGCTCTTCCAGACCGGTCTTGTCGTAGACGCTCACCAATGCACGGCGAATGGGCCGCTTGTTCTCGGCGCTCACGGGATAACTACCTTTCGTCCCTCAATGCTGAAGCCGTGACGGGCGAGCCGCCCCACGACATCGACGAGCAGCGTGCGCTCGACTTCCTTGATGCGCTCGTGCAGAGCGCTTTCGTCGTCCTCGTCCCGGATCTCGACGACGCCCTGGGCGATGATCGGTCCGGTGTCGACGCCGTCGTCGACGAAGTGGACGGTGCAGCCGGTGACCCTGGCGCCGTACGCGAGCGCGTCCCGCACGCCGTGCGCACCGGGGAAACTGGGCAGCAGGGCGGGGTGCGTGTTCACGAACCGCCCGCCGAAGCGGGCCAGGAACTCCTTGCCCACGATCTTCATGAACCCCGCCGAGACCACCAGGTCCGGCTCGTACGCGGCGGTGGCCTCGGCCAGCGCGCGGTCCCACTCCTCGCGGGTGGCGTGGTCCTTCACGCGGCACACGAACGTGGGCAGGCCCGCGCGCTCGGCGCGCTCCAAGCCCGCGATGCCCGCACGGTCGGCGCCGACGGCCACGATCTCGGCGCCGTACGCGTCGGTTCCCTGCGCGGCGATCTCGTCGAGGAGTGCCTGCAGATTCGTTCCTGATCCGGAGACCAGCACGACGAGGCGCTTGGCCTTGGCCACGACGGGGCCCTTTCTAGGGGAGCTACGGTGCGCGGTCGGCCCCTGCGGCAGCATCTTTGTGCGTTCGCATGAACGCTTCGCCTTCCCCGATACGGGGAACCCTACGAAGCGGCCGACCGGCTGCAACGATACCGGCACCGCGGACGGCCCCCACGGGACGGGGGCCGGGCCTACAGGTAGCGTCGGCGGCACGGAACGCCGAGCGGCCGACGGAACGCTGGGCGGCCATCGGACGTTGACGTGAAGAACGCCACTCCGAGCCGCGCCAGCGGCGCCGTGACCGACGACCTAGGGGAAGACGCACAGCTGATGCCGGACCGAAGCCTTCGCCTCACGCTGCCCACCGGCGCCGTCCTGCCGCGCGAAGGCCGCCCCACGCCGCCGTCGCCGCCGTCCAAGGAGTCGGACGAGCCCCGGGACAGCAATCCGTTCGCGCCGCCGGCCGAGGACGCGCCCGACAGGCCGTGGCAGCCGCGCCGTCCGGAGGGCTCCGACTCCGACTCGGGTTCCGGTTCCGACTCCGGACAGGGCGGCAGCTCCCCCTGGGGCGGCCAGTGGAGCGACCGTCAGCCGGGCCGCGCGCAGGGCGGCCGCTTCGGCGACCGTCCGGGCAACAACGGCGGGAACGGCGGACCGGAGGGGCAGAACGGCGGGCAGAGCCCCGGCCCCGGCGGCATGCGCTGGGACCCGACGGACCCGGCGCAGCGCCGCGCGCGCTTCGCACTGCTCTCCGGCATGTGGGGCTTCTTCTTCGCCCTGTTCAGCTGGCCGTACGTGGCGCTGCTGCTCGGCGTGCTCGCCCTGTACTGGGGCGTCAGCGCGCTGCGCATGAAGTCCCGCCCGGCGGCCCCGGACGCCCTGGCGCCCGCGACGGCCCGCCCCGCGGGCACCGCGGGCTCGGAGGCCGCGCGCCCGCAGACGACGGCGGCAATCAGTGGCCTGGTCACGGGGGCGCTCGCGCTCGCGATGGTGGCGTCGCTGTTCACGGCGAAGCTCGTGTACTCCGACTATTACGAGTGCCGGGCGGATGCGTTGACCAATGCGGCGCAGAAGTCGTGCGAGGACCTGTTGCCGAAGGAACTGCGGCCGTTGCTCGGCGAGCGCTGAGCGGGGGTTGCGCCCCCGGGGCTCCGCCCCGGACCCCGCTCCTCAATCGCCGGAGGGGCTTGAGGAATCAAGCCCCTCCGGCGATTGGCTGGGTGGGGGACGACGGTCACGGCTTTGGGCGGAAGGCCTCGTCGAAGAAGTCGTAGGGCTCCAGCGGCGACTCCGGCGAGGCGACCGCTTCCAGGCCGACCTCCGGCTCCGATTCCGGCTCGGCCGGCCGGTCGCGACGCCCGCGCCACCACCACACCGCCGAGGCCACCGGGACTCCCACCGCGCAGACCCAGCCCGCGGCCACCGCTCCGGTCAACCAGCCCACCGGGCCGAACTCCGCGAGCACCGAACGGCCGAGCGCCCCGCCGGCGGCTCCCGCCAGGCATCCCATCGCCGCGCCGCACAGCGCGCCGGCCACGACCACCGTGCCCGCGATCCGCCGCCATCCCCAGTCCGCCCCGCCCGACAGCACGAACCCCGCCACGACCGCTCCCGCCAGCACGGGAACCGCCGCCACCGCGCAGCTGAGCGGCGCCCCGTCCCCCGCCTTCGGCACCGCCACGAGCAGCGGAAACGCCGGCAGCATCGCCGCCCCCGAGCTCCCCAGCGGCCCCACGGTGTGCCCGACCCCGAGCACGACCCCGGGCCCGAGCGCGTACGCGGACCCCCAGATCGCGGCGTTCGGCACGAGGCCCGCGCAGAGCAGCAGCACCGCGAGCCGCCCCGACCAGGCCCCCGTGAGCTGCAGGAACGACTCCCGCACCGCCTCCCCGTGCCACACGAGCATCCCGGCGACCAGCAGCGCCCCGCCCGCGACCAGCGCGAGCACCCCGGCCACCGCCGCCCGCACGGCGACCGGCGCCACCTCCCGTACGAGCCCCTCGGGGACAAGACCCGACAGCGGGCCCGGCAACGGTCCATACGGCCGGCCGTGCGCCGTCCACACCCCGAATCCCGCCGCGGCCGCCGCGAGCACGACCAGATGCGCCGCACAGCTCACCCATGAGGGGCGCAGCTCGCCACCCGCGCAGTAGGAGACCGCCGCGGCCGCCACCGACAGATAGCCGACCGCCACTCCGGCCCAGGCGCCCGCCACGGACTCGGACTCCTCCGCCGCGTCGCGCGCCGCCCGGTGCACCAGCCACACCGGCATCGCGAGCAGCAGCAGGGGGCTGACGCCCAGCGGGACGGGCACCCCGGAGAGGGTGTCCGTTCTGATCACCTCGGCGCCGTGCGCCAGGAGCCACAGCGCGGCGGCGGTGTGCAGGGCGCCACTGGACCCGCTGTCGGGGAAGGGGGAGCTGATCCACAGCACCATCACGAGCACGGCGCACGCCCCGAGGCCGAGCCCCGCCGCGAGGGCCCCGCGCAGCGCGCTCCCGACGGGTCCCGGGGCGCGTTCCCGCAGCCGGGTCACGAGCAGGGGCAACGACAGTCCACGGCCGGTCATTTGGGTCACCGGACCATGCTCCCAACGACACGCCCTTACCTCGCGCAACAGGCGAAGCCCGGATGTGTCGCACAAGATACGTTTATGTTCTTTTTCGCACGAAAGGGTGTGTGGAGTTCACGATGACGCAG
The DNA here is from genome assembly GCF_044453445.1 of Streptomyces sp. NPDC051684. Classification (NCBI taxonomy): domain Bacteria; kingdom Bacillati; phylum Actinomycetota; class Actinomycetes; order Kitasatosporales; family Streptomycetaceae; genus Streptomyces; species Streptomyces sp. NPDC051684. The sequence continues at coordinate 259,541 of NZ_JBITCS010000001.1, forward strand.
GGCGCTGCCACCCCACTGCCGCCGCCCAAGGAGCGCCGCAGGCTCCGCGAGGCCGGTTCGCTCTCCCGTGACGAGATCGCCGAGCGGGTCGGCGTGACCCGCGAGACCATCCGCCGCTGGGAGGCGGGCCGCACCACTCCAAAGGGTCAGAAGCGGGAAGCGTACGCACAGCTCCTCGCGGAGCTGATCGCCGCGCCGGAGCAGCCGTCGACCGCGGCGGCCGCACCGTCGACGGCCGGTCCGCTCCCGGCGGCCACCGCCGCGATACAGGAACCCGCGCCGCCGACCGCCGGGGCCACCGCCGTCGCCGTGGCGGAGCCGGAGCCCGCCGCCGCGCCGGAACCCGTCGCGGCGGGCCTGCCCGCCCGTACCGCCGCCGAGGCCTTCGACGCGCTCTACACGCACGCCGCGCCGTTCCTCGTCCGGCAGACCTATCTGCTCACCGGGCGCAGGATCCTCGCCCGCGAGGCCGTCGAGCGCGCCTTCCAGCAGGCCTGGCAGAACTGGCCCGAGGTGGCGGTCGACCCGGACCCGGCGGGCTGGGTGCGGGCGGCGGCGTACGAGTACGCGATGTCGCCCTGGCACGGCCTGCGCCCCGGCAAGCGCCAGCCGGAGGCGCCGCCCGCCACCCCGGAGGACCGCGAGCTGCTCGGCGCGCTCCTCGACCTGCCGCCCGTCTACCGGCGCACGCTGATGCTGTACGACGGGGTGGGCCTGGATCTGCCGGAGACCGCGGCGGAGACGGAGGCCAGCACGCCGGCCGCCGCCAACCGCATCCTGCACGCCCGTGAGGCGGTCGCCCAGCGGCTGCCCGACCTCGCCGTCCCCGAGCAGCTGCACCAGCGGCTCACGGAGCTGGCGGGCTCGGAGCGGCTCGACGCGCCGGTCTCCACGGTGGTGCGCAGCGGCGGCGAGAAGCGCACCCGGTTCTGGACGCGGGCGGCCGTCGCGTTCACGGTCTTCATCATCGGCGCGACGGCGCTGACCGTGCGGGTGGCGCCCACGCACTACGAGCCGGTCCCCGCGCCGGGCTCCCCGATCGCGGGCGTGCCGCCGCTGACGGGTCCCGAACGGCTGACGCCCGCCGACCTGGAGCTGCGCAAGGAGCTGCGGGAGAAGCTGAGCGGAGGCCCTGAGCGGCTCGCGCCCCGCACGGAGTAGCAGCGCGATGGCGGAGTAGCGCAATGACAGTGGGCCCGCACCGTCACCGGTGCGGGCCCACTGCTGTGCGGAGAGCAGGTGCTTACGAGAGGATCTCGCGCGCCAGCTTCGCCGTCTCGGTCGGCGTCTTGCCGACCTTGACGCCGGCGGCCTCAAGGGCCTCCTTCTTGGCCTGCGCGGTGCCGGAGGAGCCGGAGACGATGGCGCCGGCGTGGCCCATGGTCTTGCCCTCGGGCGCCGTGAAGCCCGCGACGTAGCCGACGACCGGCTTCGTCACGTTGGCCTTGATGTAGTCGGCCGCGCGCTCCTCGGCGTCGCCGCCGATCTCGCCGATCATGACGATGAGGTCGGTCTCGGGGTCGGCCTCGAACGCGGCGAGCGCGTCGATGTGCGTCGTGCCGATGACCGGGTCGCCACCGATGCCGACGGCGGACGAGAAGCCGATGTCACGGAGCTCGTACATCATCTGGTACGTCAGCGTGCCGGACTTCGAGACCAGGCCGATGCGGCCCGGCTTCGTGATGTCGCCCGGGATGATGCCGGCGTTCGACTGGCCCGGCGTGATGAGACCGGGGCAGTTCGGGCCGATGATGCGGGTCTTGTCGCCCTTCGACTTCGCGTACGCGTAGAACGCGGCGGAGTCGTGGACGGCGATGCCCTCGGTGATGACGACCGCGAGCGGGATCTCGGCGTCGATGGCCTCGACCACGGCGGCCTTGGAGAAGGCCGGCGGGACGAAGAGCACGGACACGTTGGCGCCCGTCTTCTCCATCGCCTCGGCGACGGAGCCGAAGACCGGGATGTCGTTGCCGTCGATGTCGACGGACGTACCGGCCTTGCGCGGGTTCACACCGCCGACGATGTTCGTGCCGTCGGCGAGCATGAGCTTGGTGTGCTTCATGCCCGTGGCACCGGTCATGCCCTGGACGATGACCTTGCTGTCCTTGTTGAGGAAGATAGCCATGGCTGTTCTGTCCCTCGTCCCTTACTTCGCGGCCGCGAGCTCGGCGGCCTTGTCGGCCGCGCCGTCCATGGTGTCCACGCGCTGCACCAGCGGGTGGTTGGCGTCGGAGAGGATCTTGCGACCCAGCTCGGCGTTGTTGCCGTCGAGGCGGACGACGAGCGGCTTCTCGACCTTCTCGCCCTTCTCCTCGAGGAGGGCAAGCGCCTGGACGATGCCGTTGGCGACCTCGTCGCAGGCGGTGATGCCGCCGAAGACGTTGACGAAGACGGACTTGACGTCCGAGTCGCCGAGGATGATCTCCAGGCCGTTCGCCATCACCTGGGCGGACGCGCCGCCACCGATGTCGAGGAAGTTGGCCGGCTTCACGCCGCCGTGGTTCTCACCGGCGTACGCGACGACGTCCAGCGTCGACATGACCAGACCGGCGCCGTTGCCAATGATGCCGACCTCGCCGTCGAGCTTGACGTAGTTGAGGTCCTTCTCCTTGGCAGCGGCCTCGAGCGGGTCGGCCGCGTCCTTGTCCTGAAGGGCCTCGTGGTCGGGGTGCCGGAAGCCGGCGTTCTCGTCGAGGGACACCTTGCCGTCGAGGGCGATGACCTTGCCGGAGGCGACCTTCGCGAGCGGGTTGACCTCGACGAGGAGGGCGTCCTCCTCGATGAAGGTCTTCCACAGCGTCTGGAGGATCTCGGCGACCTGGTCGGCGACCTCGGCCGGGAACTTGGCGTCCGTGACGATCTTGCGGGCGACCTCGGGGGTCACGCCCTCATTGGCGTCGATCGGCGTCTTGGCGACGGCCTCCGGGCGGGTGGCCGCCACCTCCTCGATCTCCACGCCGCCCTCGACGGAGGCGATGGAGAGGAAGGTGCGGTTGGTGCGGTCCAGGAGGAAGGAGACGTAGTACTCCTCCACGATCTCCGGAGCCGTCTCGGCCATCATCACCTTGTGGACCGTGTGGCCCTTGATGTCCATGCCGAGGATGTTGGTCGCGTGCTGCACGGCCTCGTCGGGGGTGGCAGCCAGCTTCACGCCGCCGGCCTTGCCGCGGCCGCCGACCTTCACCTGCGCCTTGACGACGGACTTGCCGCCAAGACGCTCGGTCGCCTCGCGGGCCGCCTCAGGCGTGTCGATGACTTCACCGGCCAGCACCGGTACACCGTGCTTGGCGAAGAGGTCCCTCGCCTGGTACTCGAACAGGTCCACGCGCGTCCGTCCCTATCAGTGATCTCGCGGTTCGTTATCTGCGTGGGCGTGCCGCGAGGGGCAACGTGACTCCGCTGTCACACGTGACGGGTGCCGTCGCCGACACCACTTGCTGTCACTAGGGAGGCGTACACGGTGACCGAGTACGCGGCATGTCCGTCTCGCAGGCTATCGCCGCTCAGCGACGGCTTCTAAATCGCAGATCACACCTGAGCGGTGATACCCATCACAGAGCGTCCCGTTTGTGGTGCTATCTGCGGTGCTGCCGATCAGGACCGGGAATGGAAACGGCCTCACCGGGCGGGGGTACGCCCGGTGAGGCCGCAGGTCAGCGGGTGGTCACGTCCCCAAGCGGACCACCCGCTGTCATGCCCGGAAAGCGACCCGATCCGACCGATGGCTTTCGGCCGTCCGGGCACGGTCGCGTCGGTCAGACGCCGGGCAGGTAGCTGGGCGCGACGGAACCGGCGACACCCTGCACACCGGTGACGGCGTTGCCCGCGAGCGGCTGGGCGTCGGCGCGCACCGTGCCGGTCAGGTCCTGCGCGAACGGGGCGACCTCATGGGTCACGCCACCGGCCAGCGGGGCGGCGTTGTCGCCGACCACGGTCTGGGCGAAGGGGGCCACGTTGTCGCCGACCAGGCCCTGCGCGAGCGGCTGGACGTCACCGGTGACGCCCTGCGCCAGGCCGTGGGCGCTGGTGCCGACGCCGCCGACGACCGGCTGCACGTGGTCGACCACCGTCTGCACGAGCGGCTGGACCGCGTCCACGACGCCGCCCGCGAACGGGGTGACGTCGTTGCCGACCACGCTCTGCGCGAACGGGGCCACGTTGTCGCCCGCGACGCCCTGCGCCAGCGGCTGGACCTGGCCGGTGACACCGGCGGCGAACGGCGCGACGTTGTCGCCGACGACGGTCTGCGCGAACGGCGTCACGTCGCCGACCGCGCCGCCCGCGAGGGTCGTGACGTCACCGACGGCCTGGCCGACGACCGGGAGCACGCCCTGCACGGCGGTGTTCGCCACGGGCGGGAGCACGGCGTCGGCGGTCTCGCCGACGGCCGGGGCGGTGTTCGTGCGGACGTTGTCGACGGCGCCCTGGGCGGTGCCCTGCGCGTTGTCCTGCACGTAGGCGGGGGCCTGGGCCGCGGCCTGCGTCAGCTCCTGCTGGAGCTGCGGGGCGAAGGCGTCGAGCGGGCCGAACAGGTAGTCGACGCCCTCCTGGGCGCGGCCCTGGACGTCGGCGACGTGGCCCGCGGCCTGGTCCTTCACACCGGCGACGTCGGAGACCTTCGGGACCTGGACGTCCGGGGCCTGGACCTGGGGCGCCTGGGCCTGGTGGGCCTTCGACTGGACCTGGGCCTTGGCGTGCTGGGCGGTGGCCTTGGCCCTGTTGGCGACCTTGGTGTGGTCGACCTTGTCGGTGATCTTGTTGTCGGTGACCTGGTCGGTGACCTGGTTGTGGGCGACCTTGTCGGTCACCTTCGAGGCCGTGCCCTGCACGTCGGAGGTGACGTTCTGGACGTCCGACACGGTGTCACCGGCGACGTCCGGCACGGACACCGAGTGCGCGGGCAGCTCGTCGGCGCTGGCCACGGCGGAGCCGAGGGCCCAGGCACCGGAGACGCCGGCGGCTATGACGATGGAGCGGCGGATGTTCTTGTTCATGGGTACGTCAGTTCCTTCGAGTTCCTGAATTCACTTCACGGCTGGGCAGACCTGTTCCGCCCCCGCGCGGCAGGTCACGAGCGGGGAACTGGCTGCCTAGCCGGGGAATTCAGGAACTTCGCGAAGCCGGTCGACCACCGGCGCGGTGCCGCCGGACGCCGTGGCGCCGGACGCGAGCAGAACGGGCGCACGGTCGCCGAAGGCCGCCGCGTGCAGATCGCCGTGGCGCGAGGAGCCGCCGTCGCCCGCGCTCGCGCCCGCCGACGGCACTCCGTCGGGACGCTGCGGTACGACGGGCGCCGCGGGCCGCGCCTCGGCCCGCGCACCGGCTTCCGCCTTCTGTCCGTCGCCGAACCGCGCGACGTCGTACGCCTGCGGGTCGCTCGCCGCGGCGTGCGAACGGTCCGTGGCCTGCGCCGCGGTGGGCCGCTCGCCGTGCTCCCGCTCCGCCGAGGCGTTCGCCTCGTGCGGCGTGGTGGCGGCGGGCGGTTGCGGCTGGTGGTTGGCCGGGTCCACGATGTCGTCGACGAGCCCGCCGAGGCCGACGTCCGGCAGCTGCCCCGGCACCACGGCGACGAGATCGGCGACGGCGCGCGTCGCCAACTCCTCGACCGGACCGGTCAGCCGGTGCACCGCGGCACCGACCGGGGCGGTCAGATACCGCACGGCGTCGACCGCGGCCCCCAGGCGCGCCCGCCCGTCGCCGAGGGACTCGCCCCGGACGGACTCAAGGCGCTCCCGCAGGGATTCGGCGGACAGGGACTCGGCGGACACCGAGGCCTTGTGCCGCACGGCGTGCGCTGCGTGCCGTACGTCGACGGGGGTCGGCGCCTGCTCGACGGCCCAAATCGACGCGAGGTCGGCGGCGGGCGACGGGGCATCGGCGGACGACGACGCATCGGTGGACGACGGGGCGTCGGCAGGCGACGGAGTGGCGGCAGGCGCGGCCTGTCGCTCCGGCGTCGCGATGCGGTCCCGCGGGGGCGCGGGCACCGCTGCGGGCGCGGGCGTCGCGGGGGCCTTCGCATGCATGTGCTCGGGCTCGGCGGCCGGTTGGGCGGGCCGCTCCGTGGTCGGCTCGCTGGTCGACTCGGCGGTAGCCGGTGCCTCGCGGGAGCCCGTCCCGCGCAACTTTCGCACGGAGTCGGCCACATGCTCCCGCACGGCCGCGTGCCCCGCCCGGAGCGAATCGGCACCGGACGCGCCCGCGTCCGACAGGCCGTCCGCCTGCGCCCGGCCGCCGCACAGGATCCCGAGGACGAACAATCCGCCGAACAGCAGCGCCAGTTGCAGCGCACGCCGCCCTGCCGTCGCACGCGCCAGGCGCGCGACGGGGGCGGGAAGTGCCATCGGGGAAGTCACGGTGGCCGAATCCTCGCACGGGGCGAGGGAGGCGGCGCAAGCCCCCTGTTCCCCCTGTTACCGATGGGTACTCATATCCGGTTCGCGGCGGGTGCACCCTTTTCCGATGCGGCGTCCGGTATCGGCAAGGGGCGTTTCTCGATGGCCGCCGCCATGACGTCGGGGAACAGATCCGGGGTGCAGGCGAAGGCCGGCGCGCCCAGACCCGCGAGCGCCGCGGCGTGCTCCCTGTCGTAGGCGGGCGCGCCCTCGTCCGAGAGCGCGAGCAGCGTCACGAACTGGACGCCGGACGCCTTCATCGCGGCGACCCGCTTCAGCATCTCGTTGCGGATGCCCCCTTCGTAGAGGTCGGAGATGAGGACGACCACGGTCTCGGCGGGGCGGGTGATCTGCGACTGGCAGTACGCGAGCGCCCGGTTGATGTCGGTGCCGCCGCCGAGCTGGGTACCGAACAGGACGTCGACCGGGTCGTCCAGCTGGTCCGTCAGGTCCACGACGGCCGTGTCGAAGACGACGAGCCGCGTCGCTATCGAGCGCATGGAGGCGAGCACCGCCCCGAAGACCGAGGCGTAGACGACGGACGCCGCCATCGAGCCCGACTGGTCGATACAGAGGACGACCTCCTTCTTCACGGACTGCGCCGCCCGCCCGTAACCGATCAGCCGCTCGGGCACGATCGTGCGGTACTCGGGCAGGTAGTGCTTGAGGTTGGCCGCGATCGTGCGGTTCCAGTCGATGTCGTGGTGGCGCGGCCGCTGGACGCGGGCACTGCGGTCGAGGGCGCCGGTGAGGGTGGCGCGGGTGCGCGTGGCGAGCTTCTTCTCCAGGTCCTCGACGACCTTGCGCACGACGGCGCGCGCCGTCTCCTTCGTCGTCTCGGGCATCGCCTTGTTGAGCGAGAGCAGCGTGCCGACGAGGTGCACGTCCGCGTCGACGGCCTCCAGCATCTCCGGTTCGAGCAGCATCGTGGAGAGCCCGAGCCGGTCGATTGCGTCCCGCTGCATGACCTGGACGACGGAGGACGGGAAGTAGGTCCGGATGTCGCCCAGCCAGCGGGCCACGGCGGGGGCGGACGCCCCGAGCCCGGCGCTGCGGCTGCCGCCGGGCTGCTGGTTCCCGCCCTTGCCCGAGCCGTAGAGCGCGGCGAGGGCTCCGTCCATCGCGGCGTCCTGCCCCGCCAGTTGGCAACCTGTGCCGTCCGCGGAGTCTCCGCCGAGCACGAGCCTCCAGCGCCGCAACCGCTCGTCCGTGCCGACCCCGGCCTCGGTGTCGGTCCCGCGACTGGTGCTGGTGCTGGTGCTGGTACTAGTGCTGGTACTGGTGCTGGTGCTGGTGCTGGTGCTGGTGTCGATGGTGGTCATGCCACCGCCCCCTCAAGGCTGTTGTCGCCCTCGTCGTTTCCGCCACCGGTACCTGCGACCGCACCCGCGCCCGCGCCGAGCAGGAGACGCAGCACCGGCAGCACCGCGTCCGCGCGCTCCGTGTCCAGGTCCTCGGCGAAGCCGCGCGGGCCACCCGTGGCCGGGGACTGCCCGCCGCCGGAGGGGCCGCGTCCGACCAGTTCGCCCAAGGTCCGCCGCACGCCGGGCTCGTACGCCGAGAACGTGCGCCGCAGCAGCGGCAGTACGTCCGTGAACGCGTCGCCCGACACCCCCGTCAGCCACGCGTCGACCAACCCCAGGAGCCGTTCGTCGTGCACCAGGAGCAGTCCGCCGCCCGAGCCGCCGCCGACGAAGCCCTCGATCCACGCCGCCGCCTCGGCCGGCGCCGTGCCGGGCGAGAGGGCGAGGCTCATCAGCCGGGCCGCGTCGTCCTCGTCGAGCACGCCCTCGTCGAGCAGCACGCGCGCGCACCGCCCGCGGATCACTCCGGCCACACTGTCCCGCTCGGCGAGGGTGCGCAGCACGGTCCGCCAGCGCTCGCGCACCCCGGCGTCCTCCAGGAGCGCGACGGCCGAGTGCACCGCGTCGACATGGCCGCGCATCTCCCCCGCCGCCTCCGCGTCGAGCCCCGCGCACGCGGGCGGGAGGCCGACGAAGACCCGCTCGGCGAGGCCCGCCGCGACCTCCGCGAGGGCGCCGGTGTCGGTGCCGCGCACATCGCCGTAGCGCAGGGCGCGGACCAGGGCGGGAAGGGCGCCCGCGAGGTGTCCGACGTCCGCGTCGAGAGCGGCGCGGTCGGCGAGGATCCGCATCACCGTCGGCAGCGCGTCCGAGAGGCCCGCGAGCAGGCAGACCTCGGCGAGCGCCGTGACGTCGGCGAGCGCGCTCGCGGCGACCGCGTCCGACTCCGCCTTGGCGGTTGCGGCGGCGAGCACGGTCGTCCCCCACACCCCGGCCTCCGCGACCCGCACGGACAGCTCCGGCTCCCAGCGCAGCCGCCACGACTCGCGGAAGGTCCCGGTGGAGCCGCGCGCCGATCTGGCCGGCTCCCCCCAGGCGACGCCCAGGAGCCGCAGCCGGTGCAGCAGGCGGCTGCGCGCGGCGTCGGTGTCGCCCCGCAGGTCGAGGTCCAACTCCTTCTCCGCCGCGGCCGGTTTGAGCCGCAGGGAACGCTGCTGCCGCGTGAGGTCGCGCTGCAGCGGCACCGCGGGCGCCGCCTCGGGCACCTCCCCCAGCACGTCCCCGACCACCAGCTTGTCGTGGATGAGCGACAGCGGTACGTCCGAGCCCTCGCACAGCACCGCCCGCACCGCGTCGGTGGTCTCGGTGAGCCCCGCGAGCGGCCGCCCGCGCATCACGGCGAGGGTCTCCGCGAGCCGCACGGCCTCGATGACATGGGCGGAGGACACGATGCGGTCCTCCGCGCGCAGCAGCCCGGCGACCTTGGTCAGCCAGCGCTCCACGGGCCGGTCCGGTGCGCTGAACAGATGTCCGTACCAGCCGGGCGAGTCGATCCCCGCCCCGTATCCGCTGGCGCGAGCGAGCCGCCGATGCGTCCACGGCACCCACGTCATGTCGACCTTCGCCCTCGGCAGGCCCTTGAGCAGGGCCCGGTCGGCCGCGACGGTCGTCTTCTTGCGCAGCGCGGGTACGTGCCACGCCCCGCACACGACGGCCACGTCGTCCCCGAACTCGCGCTGCGCCACCCGCACTTGGAGTCGCATGTACGCCTCGCGCAGGAGGTCGCGCCCGTGTCCCCCGTCCCCGCACGTCTCCCGCAGCGCGCCCATCGCCTCACCCAGCGCGGCGAAGGCGTCGCCGTCCCGGTGCTCGACGACGTCCTCCCACCAGCGCTCGGCGTCGTCGTATCCGGCGGTCTCGGCGAGGACGCCGATGGGATCGACGCGAACGGCCCCCTTCTGCGCGCCTTCCTTCTGCGCGCCTGCTTCCTCCGGCTTCCCTTCCTCCGACTCCCTCTCCTCCGACTCCCCCTTCTCCGGCGCGATCTCCTCCGCCGCGTCCTCCTCCTCGGCCCGCATCGCGAGGCTGTGCGCGGCCGGCAGGTCGATGAAACGCACCGGCACGTCGTGCGCCGACGCCCAGCGGATCGCGACCCACTCGGGCGAGAACTCGGCGAACGGCCAGAACGCCGACCTCCCCGGCTCGTCCACGACGTGCCCGAGCAGCGCGACCGGCGGTCGCATGCCGGCGTCGGCGGCGAGCGGCACGAGGCCGTCGGCCTCCGGCGGCCCTTCGATCAGTACGATCCGCGGCCGCGCGGCGTCGAGCGCGGTGCGCACGGCGCGCGCGGAGCCGGGCCCGTGGTGCCGCACGCCCAGCAGCGCGGGGCCCGTGGTCGGTGTCGTCATGCGCTCACCTCTCGGCAGGCCCGGTAGAAGTCCTTCCAGCCGTCGCGCTCGCGCACCACGGCCTCCAGGTACTCCTGCCAGACGACGCGGTCCGCCGCCGGATCACGCACCACGGCCCCGAGGATTCCGGCGGCCACGTCCGAGGGGCGCAGCACGCCGTCCCCGAAGTGGGCCGACAAAGCGAGGCCGTTGGTGACGACGGAGATCGCCTCGGCGGTCGACAGCGTGCCGCTCGGCGACTTGACCTTCGTCCGCCCGTCGGCCGTCACGCCGTCGCGCAGCTCGCGGAAGACCGTGACGACGCGGCGGATCTCGTCCATCCCGTCGGGCGCGCTGGGCAGCTCCAGCGCGCGACCCACCTGTTCGACCCGGCGCGAGACGATGTCGACCTCGTCCTCCACGCTCGCGGGCAGCGGCAGCACGACGGTGTTGAACCGGCGCCGCAGCGCGCTCGACAGATCGTTCACCCCGCGGTCCCGGTCATTGGCCGTGGCGATGAGGTTGAAGCCGCGCACGGCCTGCACCTCCTGCCCCAACTCCGGTATCGGCAGGGTCTTCTCGGACAGGATCGTGATCAGCGTGTCCTGCACATCGGCCGGGATGCGCGTCAGCTCCTCGACGCGCGCGGTCATCCCCTCCGCCATCGCCCGCATGACCGGGCTCGGCACGAGGGCTTCCCTGCTCGGGCCGTTGGCGAGCAGCTGCGCGTAGTTCCAGCCGTAGCGGATGGCCTCCTCCGGCGTCCCCGCCGTGCCCTGCACGAGCAGCGTCGAGTCCCCGCTCACGGCGGCCGCGAGATGCTCGGACACCCAGGTCTTGGCGGTGCCGGGGACGCCGAGCAGGAGCAGCGCCCGGTCGGTCGCCAGCGTCGTCACGGCGACCTCGACGATGCGGCGCGGACCCACGTACTTCGGCGAGATCACCGTGCCGTCGGGCAGCGTGCCACCGAGCAGATACGTCGCGACGGCCCACGGCGACAGGCGCCAGCGGGCCGGCCGCGGCCGGTCGTCCTGGGCGGCGAGCGCCGCGAGTTCCTCCGCGAACGCCTCCTCGGCGTGCGGCCGCAGCGCCTCGTCCGCGGCCTGCCCCCCGCCCTGACTCCCGCCCTGGCTCTCGGTCTGATTCCCGGTCCGGCTCTCGACGGAAATGGTCATGGCTGTCCCCCTCCAACTCGCCCAACTCGAACCGTCACGACGAGCCCTCGACCGCTCTCGCCGCGTGATGTGTTCCACGGTGCACCACGCCACTGACAATCGACCCCGGCGTCAACATCTGCGCAGGTCAGAGCAGTTGTCGGGGCGATTGTCAGTGGCGGGATCTACCGTCGAGGACATGAATCAGCTGGGGGTGCGCTGGACGACGGATCAGGTGCTCGCACTGGCGCCTGACGCCGCGTCACGCAAGGCGGGAAGCAAGCTCGGGGGACCGGGCCCGTGGTCGGGAACCGGGAGTTCCGCGGGCGCGGAGGATACGGACGAGGGGGCGGTATGGGGACTGTGCAAGGGGAGCGGCAGCAAGCCGTACCAGACGATCGTGGACATCGGCGGGGGCGCCCCGAGCTCGAACGGGCCGGGGTACAAGTGCAGTTGCCCGAGCCGCAAGTTCCCGTGCAAGCACGCGCTCGGGCTCTTGCTGCTCTGGGCCGGCGGGGACGCGCAGGTGGCGGCGGGCCAGTCACCGCCGGAGTGGGCCGAGCCCTGGCTGGCGGGGCGGCGAAAGCGGGCGGATTCCCAGCAGACCGCAGCGTCGGCTCCCGGCACGGGAGGCGCCCCGGCGGATCCGGAGGGGGCCCGGCGCAGAGCCGAGCGGCGCGCCCAGCGGATCACGGCGGGCGCGACGGAGCTGGAGCAGCGCCTCACCGACCTGCTGCGCGGCGGCCTCGCGCAGGCGGAGCAGTCGGGTTACGGGCTGTGGGAGGAGACGGCCGCGCGGATGGTCGACGCGCAGGCACCCGGACTCGCGGCGCGGGTAAGAGAGTTGGGGGCGATCCCGGCGTCCGGGCCCGGCTGGCCGGTACGGCTGCTTGAGGCATGCGCCCTGCTCCACCTCCTCGACCAGGGCTGGCTGCGCCGAGACGCCCTGCCCGAGGACCTGGCGGCAACGGTCCGCTCGCGCGTGGGCCTCCCCTCGGCGGACAGGGAACCGCCCGTGCGCGACCGCTGGCTGGTCCTCTCCCAGTACGACACGGCGGACGGCCACCTCACCACGCGCCGCATATGGCTGTACGGCACGCAGAGCGCGCGCACCATACTGCTCCTCTCCTACGGGGCGGCCGGCCGCGCTCCATCGCTCGCCCTGCCGACCGGACGGGTGCTCGACGCCGCGGTGTCGGCGTATCCGGGGGCGGGGACGCTCAGGGCTGAGCTGGGCGAGCAGTTCGCCGTGGCGGAGTCGGACGACATACGCCCTGGTGCCGTGCTCCCGGAGGGAGTTGACGTCACCGCCGGCCTCGCCGCCTACGGTGCCGCGCTCACGGCCGATCCCTGGCTGGACTCCTGGCCGGTGACGCTCGCGGAGGTGATACCGGCCCGGGACCCGGACGGCCACTGGCAACTGGCGGACGCCGGGGGCAAATCGGCACTCCCCCTCACCACACACGCGGCGTCGTCCCCCGGCCTGTGGCGCCTGGTCGCCGTGTCCGGAGGCGCACCGGTGACAGTGTTCGGCGAATGCGGCCCGACCGGTTTCCGCCCACTGGCGACGTGGCCGACGAAGACCGGAGAGGTCCTGGCCCTGTGCTGACACCCCCGGTATCGCCCATCAAACGGTGCCGCAAATCAAGCCCCTGCGGCGATTGAGCAGCGGGCCCGGGGCAGAGCCCCGCGACCGCAACCCCGGTACCGGCGCACAAACCCCGCCCAACAACCACCGCGCGCACCACGGAGAGGACCATGACAACGACCACCACCTGGGACGACCTGGTCAGCGCCGCCCTGCTCGGAACCGACCGCCGCCCCGACCGCCCCCCACTCGCCCTCCTCGACGAGGCCGCCGTCCACACCGTCCGGCGAAGGGCCGGTCTGCGCCCCGCCGCTGCCACCGCGCCGCCCGACCGCACCGAGGACGACCCGCGCCCCCCGCTGCCGACCGCCGCGCGGCAGCGCCTCGCACTCCTGCTCACCGACCGCTCCAGCGGCACCGGTTCACGCCGCGGCACCGCCCCCGACCTCCTCGAACTGCTCCCGCAGTGGCTGGCCACGGCCAACGCGCACGGGTACGCGCCCCCACCGGAGCTGCTGCCCGCGCTGCTCGACGCGGCGCGCGGCCGCACCGATCTGCGCCCGCCGGCCCTCACGTTCGCGGGGCCGCGCGCCCGGTGGCTGGCCCGGCTCAACCCGGACTGGAAGTTCGCGCTGCGTGCCACACCGGGCGTCGGCGCCGTACTGCCGCCGCCGGGGGACAGCGAACAGGTTCGGCTGCGGTGGGAGGAGGGCCTGTTCGCGGAGCGGGTGGCGCTGCTCGCCGCGGTCCGGGCGCACGATCCGGGCGCGGCCCGGGCGCTCCTGGCCGGGACGTGGGGCACGGAGCGCGCCGAGGACCGCCTGATGTTCCTCGACTCGCTGCGTACGGGGCTCGGCGACGCGGACGAGCCGTTCCTGGAGCAGGCGCTGACCGACCGCAGCAAGAACGTACGGGCGACGGCGGCCGAGCTGCTCTCCGCGCTCCCCCGCTCGGCGCTCGCCGCGCGGATGGCGGACCGGGCGCTGACCTGCGTGGCGCTCGACCGTGCGGACGGGACGGTCGTCGTGGAGGCGCCGCACGAGTGCGACCCGGGGATGGAGCGGGACGGCGTCGTGGCGAAGCCGCCCGCGGGGCGTGGCGAACGGGCGTGGTGGTTCGGGCAGTTGGTGGAGGCGGCGCCGCTCGGCCGGTGGCCGGACAGGTTCGGGGGCCGGGGCCCCGAGGAGGTCGTGGCGCTGCCGGTCGCCGACGACTGGCGCGGGGAACTGCACGCGGCGTGGTGCCGGGCTGCGGTCCGGCAGCGGGACATCGCCTGGTCCCGGGCGCTGCTCGGGGCGCCGACGGTGTCGGACGCGGCGGGGCCCGGGGCGGTGTCGCTCGCCGAGCGGGCGAAGCTGCTCGCGGCACTGCCGGGGGCGGAACGGGCGGACTGGGTGGCGCAGTTCATCGCGGCGCACGGGCTGTCCGAGGCGTTCCAGCTGCTGGGGGTGTGCGGCACGCCGTGGGCGCGGCCGCTCGGGCGGTCCGTGGTCGACGCGTTGAACATCGCGCGGGACGCGGGGAGTTACCCGTGGAGCTTCAGCGGGGTGACGGGGCTCGCGGAGCGGTGCCTGGACCCGGAGGAGGTCGTGCGCCTCGACGGGCTCACGGCGGCGGTGGAGGAACCGGAGGGCTCGGCGCCCGGGGCCGGGGGGTACTGGACGGAGGCCTTCCAGCGCCTCGCCGGCACGCTTCGGCTGCGCCGGGCGATGCGGGACGAGCTGAACCCGCCGTGAACCGGCCTCGCGTTCCTGTTGCGCGGCACCGGAGTTGCGGTCTCGGGGCTCCGCCCCGGACCCCGCTGCTCTATCGCCGCAGGGGCTGGAGCTGCCCCAGCGGCGAGGAAACAGCCCGGTCAGCCGCCGGACGGCGCCGGCTGGCGGACGTTGGCGCGGACCCAGTCGACGATGGAGGCCGTCGTGGCGCCCGGGGTGAAGATCTCCGCGACGCCCTTCTCCTTCAGCGGCGCGATGTCCCCCTCGGGGATGATGCCGCCGCCGAAGACCTTGATGTCCGCGGCGTCGCGCTCGGCGAGGAGCTCGATGACGCGGGCGAAGAGCGTGTTGTGCGCGCCGGAGAGGATGGACAGGCCGATCGCGTCGGCATCCTCCTGGATGGCGGTGTCCACGACCTGCTCGGGCGTCTGGTGCAGGCCCGTGTAAATGACCTCCATACCGGCGTCGCGCAGCGCCCGCGCGATCACTTTGGCCCCTCGATCGTGGCCGTCGAGTCCCGGCTTCGCGACGACCACGCGGATCGGCCCGGCTGCCACACCCATCACTGCCTCCCTGAAACGACTGCTCAAGCAAAAGTTGAAGCGACTGTTCAAAAGACTGATGCCCGAAGTGAACGAACGTTATCGACAGCATCCCGCAAGCGGCCGTTTCACGGTGCGGACCGAGGGGGAAATCACACGGTGGGACACATTCGCTGCGCGCCGCGACTGCCACAGGCGGGACTCACCGCCACATCCGGGACAGGCGCGAGGGAGCCGCTTCGAGGTCGCCGCGCCACCGCGCCGACAGCCGCACGGCACGGTGGCACGGTGCTTCCGGCTGCCGTTCGGACCGATGAGTCGGCGCATCGGGCACGACCGGCGCCGCCAGGCCGCTTTGGCCGGCTCTCATGAGCGCACACGGGGGACAGAGGCGTCCTCCCGTGTGCCGACGGGAGGTTGACCGATGAAGGTCACGAGGACCTTGCCCTTTCGCCCCCTCTGCCACCTGCTGCCCACGAGACTGGCCGGTCTCTCGATCGCGCTCCTGAAGGCGACCGCCCTGGAGCTGGCCATCCTCGCGGGCCACCTGCTCCTCTATCCCTCGGGCATCCTCCCGGAACGAAGGCAGCCCCTGGCGCTGCCCCGCCACCCCTCGACCTCGCCGCCCTCGGAAACCCTGGACGCGCTGGACGCCCTGGCCGCAACCACCGCCCCGGACGACTCCGGCACTGGATCCGATGCGGACGACGCGGACGCCGGGGTCCACATGGAGGACGCCCCGCTGGGCACGGCGGCGGATGGCCCGCGCCTGCCCACCCGCGCCAAGCCCCCGGTCCTGCTCCTGCACGGTTTCATCGACAACCGCTCGGTCTTCGTCCTGCTGCGCCGTTCCCTCGCGCAGCACGGCAGGCAGCACGTCGAATCGCTCAACTACTCCCCTCTCACCTGCGACATCCGGGCCGCCGCCGCGCTCCTCGCGCGGCACGTGGAGGAGGTGTGCGAGCGGTCGGGCCGGGACCGGGTCGACATAGTGGGGCACAGCCTGGGCGGCCTCATAGCCCGTTACTACGTGCAGTGCCTCGGCGGCGACACGCGGGTGCGCACGCTCGTGACGCTGGGCACCCCGCACGGCGGCACGCGCGTGGCGCCGCTCGCGGACGCGCACCCGATCGTCCGGCAGATGCGGCCCGGCTCATCGGTCGTCGAGGAGTTGAAGCGGCCGGCGCCCGGGTGCCGTACGCGCTTCGTGAGCTTCTGGAGCGACCTCGACCAGCTGATGCTCCCGCTCGAGACGGCGTGCGTGGACCACGCGGACCTGCTCGCGCAGAACGTACGGGTCACGGGCATCGGTCATCTCGCGCTGCCGGTGCACCCGGCCGTCGCGACCGGCATCCGGCAGGCCCTCGACGCGGAGCCCGCGGAAGGAGCCCGTGCCGCCGACAAGACCGGCGGCGGCCTGACGGTCGCCTGACCACCTGATCCCGGCCCGCCCGATCGGTGTCCACCCCCGCCCGTCCGCGTCCATCCGTGTCCGCTTCGTCGAACGGATCTCGAACTCAGAGCCAAGGAACTGTCCGCAGTCCACCCAAAGGCGGTTGATTGCCCGTTTCCCCCGGGCCGGAAACCCGACGAAGATTGTCGCGCCCTCATACCGACGGGTACAGTCACCGCACTGCTCTGGCAGCCCCTGTTGTCGAGGCGAAAGAGAAGTTGGTGAACGACCGCAATCCGTCGGGGACCGTGCCTTACGCGGCGTACGACGGTCACTCCGCGACCAGCTTCGCAAGCGACCCTCTCTTCGGCGACATGGCAGAGGACCCGTACGAACCGGGCTCTCATGCGACCGGCCAGTGGCACACGGCCCCCCAGCAGCAGTACGCCGACCCCTACGCCTCCTCGTACTACGACACCGGCACCTACGACGCCGGCGCCTTCGCCACCGGCCCCTATGACACCGGTTCCTACGACACGACCGGCGCCTGGGCGACCGGCGGGTACGGGCAGGCCGCCGACATCCCGGCGCAGCAGCCCCGGTCGATGGCCGAGCAGCACGCCACGGGCCAGTGGGACACCTCGGCGTACGAGACGCAGATGTACGCGGCTCAACACCCCCACACGCAGGGCTTCGAGGCCCCGTCCTTCGGGACGCAGACCTTCGACACCCAGACCTTCGACGCGCAGACCTTCGACACGCAGTCCCTCGACGCGCAGACGCATACGCAGTCGTTCGACACGCAGTCCTTCGAGACCCAGAGCTTCGAGACCCAGAGCTTTGAGTTCCAGGAGTTCGAGGCGCAGCACTTCGAGGCGCAGGGCTTCGAGACGCAGAGCTTCAGCACGCACGACACGCACGACACCCAGGGCTTCACGCACACCTTCCAGTCCCCCGTCTTCGGTGCGACCGCGTACGACACGGGTGCGTACGACGCCACGCAGTGGAACGCCTCCGACGCCGTCGGCACCGCGGAGACCGAGGTCCAGCCCGAGCCAGAGCCTGTCACGGAGGCCCCCGAAGCGGACCACGCGCACGGGCCCGTCCTCGACCTCGACCACTCCCCCGAGCCCGATCCCACGCCCGAACCCGCCCCCGCGGCCCCGCAGCCCACGACGCGCAGGGCCGGGAAGAACGTCTCCCGCGGTCGCGCCGGCCGTCGCCGTCCGGCCAAGCGGTCCGCGCTCGTCACCGTCGTCGTGCCGTCGGTCTGTGTGGTCGGCGTCGCCGGGATCGCCGCGGCGAGCGTCGGCGGCGGCAGCGAGGACGACGGCAAGGAGACGCAGGCCGCGGCCGCTTCGGAGGCGCAGGCCGTGAAGCCGGCCGTCGCCAACAACAAGCTGGACTCGCAGCTGAAGGACCTGTCCGCCGACGCCGGCGACTTCGCCGACCGGGCGAGCCGCACGCAGGAGCGGATCGACCTCAGGGCGAAGCAGGAGGCGGCGCGGAAGCAGGCCGCCGAGGAGGCCGCGCGCAAGGAGGCGGCGCGGCCCAAGTTCGTGCTGCCGGTGAAGCAGCACGGGCTGAGCGCCTTCTTCGGGCAGGCCGGCGTCAACTGGATGTCCCAGCACTCCGGCATCGACTTCCCCGTCTCGTACGGGACTCCGGTGATGGCCGCGACGGACGGCACCGTGAAGACGCAGTGGAACAGCGCCTACGGGAACATGGCCATAGTCACGGCCAAGGACGGCACGGAGACCTGGTACTGCCACCTGTCCTCGCACACCGTGATGAACGGTCCGGTGAAGGCCGGTGACGTGATCGCGCGGTCCGGGAACTCCGGCAACTCGACCGGCCCGCACCTGCACTTCGAGGTGCACCCCGGCGGGAGCGCGGCGATCGACCCGCTGCCGTGGCTGCGCGGCCACGGCCTCGACCCGAACTGAGCCGCCCGCCGCCCCACCCCTGTGGGGCGGCTACGACGTCCGTAGGACGGCTACAGCTTCTCGACCGGCGCGTACCGCAGCAGCAGGCGCTTCGGCTTGGGGTCGCCGAAGTCGATCGACGCCTCCGCCTTGTCGCCCGTGCCCGACACGCCCACCACCGTGCCGAGCCCGAACTGGTCGTGCGTGACGCGGTCGCCGACGGCGAGGGCCACCACCGGCTTGGAGTTCGCCCGGCTCGTGGCGAAGGCCGGCGTCGAGCCCGTGCGGGAGCGCGAGGACGACAGGGATGCCGCGATGCCGCCACCGATGCTCTTGGTCGAGGCCGCGGGCGTGGACGGGCCGGTGCGCTTCCAGTCCAGGTGCCCGGCCGGGATCTCCTCCAGGAACCGGGACGGCGGGTTGTACGAGGGCTGCCCCCAGGCGCTGCGCATCGAGGCACGGGTCAGATAGAGGCGCTGGCGCGCGCGGGTGATGCCCACGTACGCGAGGCGGCGCTCCTCCTCCAGCTCCTTGGCCTGGCCGAGGGAGCGCATGTGCGGGAAGACGCCGTCCTCAAGACCCGTCAGGAAGACGACGGGGAACTCCAGGCCCTTGGCGGTGTGCAGCGTCATCAGCGTGATGACGCCGTCGCTGTTCTCCTCGTCGTCAGGGATCTGGTCGGAGTCGGCGACGAGGGCGACGCGCTCCAGGAAGTCGGAGAGCCCTCCGCCACTCGTCGCGGTCTCGCCCTCCGCCGTCTCCTCGCCCGCGGCGGACTCCTGCTCGAACTCCAGCGCCACGGCGGCGAGTTCCTGAAGGTTCTCGATCCGGGTCTCGTCCTGCGGGTCGGTGGAGGCCTGCAGTTCGGCGAGGTATCCGGTGCGCTCCAGGATCGCCTCGAGGACCGTGGCCGGGCCGGCGCCCGACTCCACGATCGTGCGGAGGTCCTCCATCAGCGTGTTGAACCGCTTCACGGCGTTCGCCGAGCGGGCCGCCATCCCGTACGCCTCGTCGACGCGGCGCAGCGCCTGCGGGAAGGAGATCTTCTCGCGCTGGGAGAGCGCGTCGATCATCGCTTCGGCGCGGTCGCCGATGCCGCGCTTGGGCACGTTGAGGATGCGGCGCAGCGGCACCGAGTCCTCGGGGTTGGAGAGCACCCGCAGGTAGGCCAGGACGTCCCTGACTTCCTTGCGCTCGTAGAAGCGGACGCCGCCGACGACCTTGTAGGGCAGGCCGGTGCGGATGAAGATCTCTTCGAAGACACGGGACTGCGCGTTCGTCCGGTAGAAGACCGCGACGTCGCCCGCGAGCGCGTCGCCCGCGTCGGTGAGCCGGTCGATCTCGTCGGCGATGAACTGCGCCTCGTCGTGCTCGGTGTCCGCGACGTAGCCGGTGATCTGGGCGCCGGGGCCCTCGTTGGTCCACAGGTTCTTCGGGCGGCGCGATTCGTTGCGCTCGATCACCGCGTTCGCCGCGCTGAGGATGGTCTGCGTGGAGCGGTAGTTCTGCTCCAGCAGGATCGTCTTCGCGTTGGGGTAGTCGTCCTCGAAGTCGAGGATGTTGCGGATCGTGGCGCCGCGGAAGGCGTAGATCGACTGGTCCGCGTCACCCACGACGCACAGCTCGGCCGGGTCGGCGCCCTCGCCCTCGGCGGGACCGACCAACTCGCGCACCAGCGCGTACTGCGCGTGGTTGGTGTCCTGGTACTCGTCGACGAGGACGTGGCGGAAGCGGCGGCGGTAGTGCTCGGCGACGTCCGGGAACGCGCGCAGCAGGTTGACCGTCGTCATGATCAGGTCGTCGAAGTCCAGCGCGTTCGCCTCGCGCAGGCGTGCCTGGTACATCGCGTAGGCCTGGGCGAGGGTCTTCTCGAAGCCGTCGGCGGCGGTCGCGGCGAAGTCCTCCTCGTCGATCAGCTCGTTCTTGAGGTTGCTGATCTTGGCGCTGAAGGACTTCGGCGGGAACTTCTTCGGGTCCAGGTCCAGGTCGCGGCAGACGAGCGCCATGAGCCGCTTGCTGTCGGCGGCGTCGTAGATCGAGAAGGAGGACGTGAAGCCGAGCTTCTTCGACTCGCGGCGCAGGATGCGCACGCACGCGCTGTGGAAGGTGGAGACCCACATCGCGTTCGCCCGCGGGCCCACCAGGTCCTCGACACGCTCCTTCATCTCGCCCGCGGCCTTGTTCGTGAACGTGATCGCGAGGATCTGGCCGGGGTGCACGCCGCGCTCGGCGAGCAGGTACGCGATGCGGTGCGTGAGGACGCGGGTCTTGCCGGAGCCGGCGCCCGCGACGATGAGCAGCGGAGTGCCGCCGTGCACGACGGCCGCCTGCTGGTTCTCGTTCAGCCCCTCCAGGAGGGTCGCCGAGTCGAGGACGGGGCGCGGGGCGCCGTCCCGGTAGTACGCGTCCCGCTCCGGGGGCACGCCGAACAGCCCGTCCGGCATCGGCTCCGGGGCCCCGTCGTCGTACTCGGGGTCCGGAGGCGGCGGCGGGGGTTCCTGCTCACCGCTCGGAGAGCCGGGCGCGCCCTTCTGGAGGCCGGTCAGGAAGCTGTCGTCAAAGAGGCTGCTCATCGCTCTACGAGTCTAGGCCGCCCCACTGACAACCTGTGGCTGCCTTCGGAACTCCAAGAGCCCGCCGGAGGGCAGATCACGAAAATGTATCGGGCATATCGAACATCAACCTTCACAGCAGCCACACGAGTTGGCTACGGTGCAGCCGGGCAGCCCGTCCCCCCGTCCGCGAATGTCGCGGCGAACGGGAAGCCCCCGCCGAGTCCCGTACGCCGCGAGGCAGGGAACCGGGGACCCAACCGACCTTGGGGTGAATCGGTCAGCCGACCGTAGGGCAGCCTTCCGCGCACCACGCCCGAACCCGACAGCTAACCCGGTAGGCGGACGACGGAAGGAGTCGCCTGCCTTGGCGTCGCACCGCAAGCCCCGCAGCCGGTCCCGGATGACGGGCGGCCTCCGCACGACCCCCGCGGTCGGCATCACCACCGCCGCCCTCACCTCCGTGGCCCTGCTCTCGCAGACCGCACAGGCCGCGCCCGCGCAGCCGTCGTCCAAGCCGCGCCTCGAAGAGGTGCAGAAGAAGGTCGACACCCTCTACCGGCAGGCCGAGGTCGCCACCCAGAAGTACAACGGGGCGAAGGAACGGACCGACGCCAAGAAACAGCAGGTCGACAAGCTCCTCGACGATGTCGCGCAGCGCACGGAGGACATGAACACGGCCCGCCAGAAGCTCGGCAGATACGCCGCTGAGCAGTACCGCTCGGGCAGTGTGAGCGACACCGCGACCATGTTCCTCGCGGACGACCCGGAGGACTACTTCTCGCAGCGCCAGCTGATGAGCCGGCTGACCGACGAGCAGAAGAAGTCGATCGACGACTATCAGAAGCAGACGCGCGAGACCGCGAAGAAGCGCACCGAGGCGCAGTCGAGCCTTGAGGACCTCACCGACTCGCAGACGGAGCTGAGGTCCACGAAGGAGACCGTGCAGACGAAGCTCTCCGATGCGCGGCAGCTGCTGTCCAAGCTGACCGCCGAGGAGAAGGCGCGGCTCGCGGCGATCGAGAAGGCCAAGGAGGAGGCCGCCCGCAAGAAGGCGGCGGAGCTGGCCGCCAAGCAGAAGGCCGCGGAGGACGCGAAGCGGAAGGCGGCCGAGCGGGCGAGGGAGCAGGAGCAGTCGTCCGGCTCGTCCTCCGGTTCCTCTTCCGGATCCTCGTCCGGTTCCTCGGACGCCTCGTACGCGACGAAGGCCGCGCAGGCGCTCGCGTTCGCCAAGGCGCAGGAGGGCAAGCCGTACGTGTGGGGTGCCACGGGACCGGACTCGTACGACTGCTCGGGTCTGACGGCGGCGGCGTGGAAGTCCGCGGGGATCTCGCTGCCGCGCACGACCTGGGACCAGGTCGAGATCGGCAAGACGGTGCCGCTCTCCGACATCCAACCCGGTGACCTGGTGTTCTTCTACGACGACATCAGCCACGTCGGCCTATACATGGGCGACGGCATGATGGTCCACGCGCCGAAGCCGGGCGCGGTCGTGCGCGAGGAGTCGATCTACTACGACGGCACGTCGTCGATCCACAGCGTGGTGCGGCCTGCCTGAGCCCGGCCGGCGCTGCCGATGACGCCAGTGATCAGGTCCAGAGCACCGCAATGAAGATGTTCGCGACGGTGAGCGCGCCGACCGTCGCGAACAGGCCCTTCTCCGCCTTCTCCTCGTCCCGCTTCACATAGACGATGCCGAGGATCACGATCAGGATGGCGAGCTTCACGCCGATCTTGATGTTGTTGACGGTGCTGCCGTCGGCCTGGTTGAGGCCGACCAGGGCGACACCGGTCACCAGCATGGTCAGGGCGCCGTGCAGCATCGCCTTGTTGAAGCGGGCCGTGCCCTCCTTCATCGCCGACATCTGCGTGAGGAAGCCGCCGAGCAGCGAGGCGATGCCGATGATGTGCAGACCGACGAAGAGGTTGATGAGTACGTCCATGGGGCCGGAGCCTACTTGGGCCCGTTTCGGACCACTTCGGAGGCCCAGCGGTCACCCTCTGCCACCACCCGTAACAAATGGGCCAGTTGCGAACAATCAGCCACCAACCCGTTACGCGGAGGTTTAGCGTCCTTGCTCAGGTGACCGGCTCCCCACCGCCGCCCGGGCCAGGGGCGGCAGTCGGACACCACCGCCGAGAAAGGTCCGGCGGCGACCCGCTCCCCCTGTGCGGGCCGCCGCCGGACGCGCGACCGGGGCTCGTGCGGTTCGCGGGCGGCCCCCAGAGGAGGACCTTGTGCCGGCAGCACACCGCAAGCCCCGACCGCGTCCGCTCAGCGCCGGCAGGGCCCGCACCGCGGCCACCCTCGCCCTCGCCTCCGCGGCCGGCGTCACCGCCCTCGACGGCGGGGCGGCGCACGCGGAGCCTGAGTTCAGCCCCGCCCAGGTGAAGGCGAAGGTCGACCGGCTGTACCAGGAGGCGGAGGTCGCCACCCAGAAGTACAACGGCGCGAAGGAGCAGGCGGACGGCGCGCGCAAGAAGGTGGACGCCCTCCAGGACGAGGCGTCCCGGCGCACCGAGTCCCTCAACTCCGAGCGCGCGAAGCTGGGTTCGGTGGCGGCCTCCCAATACCGCACGGGAGGCGTGGACCCGTCGGTCCAGCTGCTCCTTTCCTCCTCCCCCGACGCCTATCTCGACAAGGCCTCGCTCACGGAGCGCATCGGCGCGCGGCAGGCCGCCGCGGTCACCCGCGTACAGGGCGAACTCCGCGAGATCGACCAGCTGCGCGGCGACGCCGACGGCACGCTCTCCGAACTGCGCGCCAAGAAGGCGGAGCTGGCGGACAACAAGAAGAAGGTGAAGCGAAAACTCTCGGAGGCCCGCCGCCTCCTCGACCGCCTCACCCCCGAAGAGCGCACCTCTTCCGCCGCACAGAGCGGGCACGCCTCACGCTCCGCGGAGCGCGCCGACCTCTCCCAGGCCCCCAACTCCCGCGCCAAGGCCGCGATCTCCTTCGCCTACGGCGCCCTTGGCAGCCCCTACGTATGGGGCGCCACCGGTCCCTCCGCCTTCGACTGCTCGGGCCTGACGCAGGCCGCGTACAAGGCGGCGGGGGTCTCGATCCCCCGGACCACCTACAGCCAGATCGACGCCGGACAGCGGGTCCCGAAGTCCCAGCTCCAACCCGGCGACCTGGTCTTCTTCTACTCCTCGATCAGCCACGTGGGCCTCTACATCGGAGGCGGCAAGATGATCCACGCCCCGAACCCGAGCGCACCGGTGCGGGTGGCCCCGATCGACGAGATGCCGTTCGCGGGGGCGACGCGGGTGGCGTGAGCCGCGCCGTCAGGCGGTGTGCGCCGCCAGTGCCCCGACGATCTCCGGCCACAGCTCGCGGGGGCGGTCGTGGCCCATGTCGGGCAGCAGCAGGAGTTCGGCTCCGGGCACCAGTTCCGCGGTGCGGCGGCCGCCACTGGGGTCGATCAGTGTGTCGTCCAGGCCGTGGATCACGAGCGTCGGCACCTTGAGCTTCCGCAGGCCGTCCGCGCGGGAGCCGCTGAGGACCATCGCCCCGAGCTGCCGCCCGACTCCTGCCGGGTAGTAGGCACGGTCGTAGCCGCGCGCCGCCAGGTCGCGGAGGTACTCCGCATCGCCGTGGCGCTTGGACGCCCACAGCAGGGAGCTGTCCGCCGCCGCGACGTAGCCCTCGCGGTCGGACGGCTTCGGCGCGAACAGCGCGGCCTGCGCCTGCGGCGAGGACTGCCCGTACTCGGGCTCGCCCGTCGTCGACATCATCGAGGTCAGCGTCAGGACGCGCTCCGGCCGGGAGATCGCCATCGTCTGGGCGATCATGCCGCCCATGGACGCGCCGACCACGTGCGCCTGCTCGATGCCGAGCGCCGTGAGCAGGCCGAAGGCGTCGTCGGCCATGTCCTGGAGGCGGTACGGGATCATCGCGAGGGCGGTGGGGAGGTCGCCGCCGCTCACCGCGGCGATGAACTCACCCATGTTCACAGGGTGTGCGTCGAACTTCGTCGACAGACCGCAGTCCCGGTTGTCGAAGCGGATCACGTACCGGCCGCGCCCCGCGAGCTCCGCGCAGAAGTCCTCGTCCCAGGCGATCAGCTGGGCACCGAAGCCCATCACGAGCAGCACGGCCGAGTCTGCCGGGTTCCCGAAGGTGTCGTACGCGAGCGAGACCTCGGGCGACACGTCGACGATCGGCACTACTCCGCCCGCCCCGTGAGCGCCACCGTCACACCGAGGCCCACCATCGCGAGCCCGCCCGTGCCGCCGACCGCCGCGAGGCGGCGTGGGGAGCGGGCGAACCAGGTGCGGGCCGTGGCCGCGGCGAGGCCCCAGAGGCTGTCCGAGGCGATCGCGATGACGTTGAACACCAGGCCGAGGAGCAGCATTTGGAGCACCGTGTGCCCCGCCTCCCGGTCGACGAACTGGGGCAGCACGGCCGCGAAGAAGACGATCGTCTTGGGGTTCGCGACGCCCACCGCGAAGCCCTCCCAGAGAGTGCGCAGCGTGCTGCCGCGTCCCGCCTGGCTCCGCTCCTCCTCGAACACCGCGCGCAGCGACCGCCGTTGCCGGAACGCCTTGACGCCCAGGTAGATCAGGTACGCGGCGCCCACCAGCTTCAGCGTCATGAAGATCGCCACCGAGCGCTCGACGAGCGAGCCGATGCCGAGGGCCACGGCGATCACGAGGACGTACGCCCCCAGGGTGTTGCCCGCGACCGTCGTCAGCGCGGCGCGGCGGCCCTGCGCGAGGGCGCGGCCGACGACGAAGATCACGCTCGGGCCCGGGATGACGATCAGCAGCAAGGACATCGCCGCGAAGGCGAGGAGACGGTCGGCGGACATCATGGGGTCCATTGAGGCACGGCGGGCGCCTTCCGCCAAGCGGATTTCGCCCCGGCCGGCCGGCGCTCACACCAGCCGGCGCGCCGTCGCCCACCGGGTCAGCTCGTGCCGGTTGGAGAGCTGGAGCTTGCGCAGCACCGCCGAGACGTGCGACTCCACCGTCTTGACGGAGATGAAGAGCTGCTTGGCGATCTCCTTGTACGCGTACCCGCGCGCGATGAGGCGAAGGACCTCCCGCTCGCGCTGGGTGAGGCGGTCCAGGTCCTCGTCCACCGGGGGCGCGTCGGTGGAGGCGAAGGCGTCGAGGACGAAACCCGCCAGCCTCGGCGAGAAGACGGCGTCGCCCTCCTGGACGCGGAAGATGGAGTTCACGAGGTCCGTGCCGGTGATCGTCTTCGTGACGTAGCCACGGGCGCCGCCGCGGATCACGCCGATCACGTCCTCCGCCGCGTCCGAGACCGACAGAGCCAGGAAGCGCACCGGGTTCTCCGCGTCCGCCATCATCTGGGCGCTGCGGCGCAGCACTTCGACGCCTCCGCCGCCGGGGAGGTGCACGTCGAGGAGGACGACCTCGGGCCGCGTCGCCGCGATCACCGTGATCGCCTGGTCGACGTCGGCGGCCTCGCCGACCACCTCGACGCCCGTCTCCTCGGTGCGGCCGATCTCCGCCTGGACGCCGGTGCGGAACATCCGGTGGTCGTCGACCAGGACCACTCGTACCCGTCGTGTCTGAGCTGCCTCGTCGGTCATGACGTCCCTTCCGCCCTCTTCATGGTCAGTTCGACCTCCGTGCCGCCGTCCGGGACCGCCCGCAGCCGGGCCGTCCCGCCGTTGCGCTCCATCCGGCCGATGATCGATTCTCTTACGCCCATGCGGTCGGGCGGGATGGATTCGAGGTCGAAGCCGGGGCCCCGGTCGCGTACGGACACGAAGACCGTGTCCCCGTCGACGTCGCCCTCCACCTCCGCGTACACCTGGACGGCGCCGCCCCCGCCACCGTACTTGGCGGCGTTCACCATCGCTTCCCTCGCGGCCTGCATCTGTGCCGACAGCTGCTCGTCGAGCGGGGTGTCGCCGACCACCACGACCTCCAGCGGGACGCCGTGCTTGTCCTCGACCTCCGCCGCGTTGCGCTTCACCGCCTCCGCCACCGTCTCCGGTTCCTGCGGGTTCTCCGCGGCGGCCGGTTTGTACAGCCACGCGCGCAGGTCGCGCTCCTGGGCGCGGGCGAGGCGGCGCACCTCGGCCGGGTTGTCCGCGCCCCGCTGGATCAGGGTGAGCGTGTGCAGCACCGAGTCGTGCACATGGGCCGCGACCTCCGCCCGCTCCTGCGCGCGGATGCGCATCAGGCGCTCCTCGGAGAGGTCCTGCGTCATACGGATCAGATAGGGGCCGGCGAGGAGCGCGATGCCCACGAGGACGGCGAGCGCCGCCTGGAGGATCGGGCCGATGTGTTCCGTGGCCCCCTGTGTGACGAAGATGCCGGTGACGCCGACGCCGACGAGCAGCACTCCGGAGGCCGCGCGGGCCAGGCTGAGCGTGCGCCTGCGGCGGCCGACCTCCATCCAGCGCGCCCTGCGCGCGTTGTCGGCCTGCCGCCAGACCAGGGCGACGCCCGCCGCGACGAGCACGGTGGGGATCAGATACGCCTTGGTGTTGCCGGTCAGGTTCACGTTCTCCACGAAGATCATCGCTACGACGACCATCAGGAGCAGTGCGAGGATCTGGCCCTTGTCCGGCTTGCGCGTCACGAGGCGGCGGCGGCCGTCGGGGGACGTCTCCGTGCTGAGGACGGGCGGCCGGTCCGCGCCGACGCCGCCCACACCCAGCGGCACGAAGAACCAGAACGCCGCGTACAGCAGCGCACCGAGCCCGTCCGCCATGAACAGGCCGACGAAGACCAGGCGCACCCAGATCACCGGCAGGCCGAGATGGCCCGCGAGGCCCCGCGCCACTCCGCCCAGCCAGCGTCCGTCACTGCTGCGGTAGAGCTTGCGCGGCGGCCGCGGGGCGTCTCGGTCTTCGGCGAGAGGGGCGGGCGCTGCTTCCGGCATGCCACCGATCGTCACATGCGGTAGGGGGCCGGGCATCAGGGTCGGCCCCGGATACTTCCCTGATCTTCGGGTCGGGGGCCGGCGCGGCGGGCGGGGCCGGGGGCCTCAGGGACGATCTCAGGGTTCGTCCAGGGTTGTCCCGACTGCCGTCGGGGGGTCCCGGCCGTCACGATGTACGTATGACGGAGCAGCCCTCTCAGGACACGGACACCGTGGCGCCCGAACCGCCCCCGGCCAGGCCGCTGCGCGGCTTCCGCAGGGACCGGCGGTACAAGACGCTGGGCGGGGTGTGCGCGGGCCTGGGCCGGCAGTGCGACATGGACCCGGTGATCTTCCGCATCGGCCTGTCGGTGCTCTCGGTGACCGGCGGCGTCGGGCTGATCTTCTACGGCTTCGCGTGGCTGTTCGCGCCGTACGACGACGAGGACGAGAACGAGTTCCGCAAGCTCCTCACGGGGCGGGTGGACGGTCCCGGGCTCGCCGCGATCGTCACCGCGCTCGTCGGCTGCGGGGTGTTCCTCTCCATGCTCAACAACGGGGGCGCGCTGACCTTCGCCGTCGTGCTCGCCCTGCTGCTCGCCGGGGCCGGTTACTGGTCGACGGCGCGGCGCACCGCCGCCCCGGACCCGGTCGCGGCCCAGGCCGTCGCGGACGCGCCGCCGGAGGCGCAGGCGCCGCCGGTCGCGCGCGCGCCCTCCTGGTGGCGCGACCCGATCGTGAAGGACGGCACGCACGAGGGCGGCACCGGCTACCTCTGGGGCCCGCCCGGAGCCGAGGACCGCCCGGCGGCGGCGCGGCTCGGCTCCTGGCGCGGGCCCGTCGTCGCCCGGCCCGCCGCGCCGCCGCAGCCCGCCGGGCCGCGCGGCATGGGTGCGCTGACGTTCCTCGGCGCACTGATCGCGGGCGGCATCGGGACGGGCGTGACGTGGGACGAGCGGACCCTCGCCGAGAGCCTGCAGACCGGACTCGCCTGCGCGCTCGCCGTGTTCGGCCTGGGCATCGCGGTGAGCGCCTTCCGGGGGCGCACCGGGGTCGGCTCGATCCTCCTCGCGCTGATCACGGCGGGTCTGCTCACGGCGTCCGCCGCGCTGCCCGCGAACATCAGCACGCAGTGGGCCCGCACGGACTGGACGCCCGCGCGCGCAGCGGATGTGCGGCCGCAGTACGAACTGGGCTCGGGTGTCGGCACGCTCGACCTCTCCAAGGTGTCGGTGGCCGAGGGCAAGACCCTCGCCACGCATGTGGAGGTGGGGGCGGGCAAGGTGCGGATCGTGCTGCCTTCGGACGAGACGGCGCGGCTGCGGGCGGAGGTCGGCGTAGGGGACATCAAGCTGCCCGGTGACCCCACGCGTGACGTGGACGTGCGCCCGGACCAGCGGCAGACGGTCACGTTGGCGCCGTCGGGTGCCAAGGGCGGCGACAAGGCCTCCGGCACGATCGAGTTGCACGTCGAGGTCGGGCTCGGACAGGTGGAGGTGGACCGTGCGAAGTGAATTCCATCCGGGTCGGTTGGTCGCCGGACTGGTTCTGATGGGGACGGCGGTCGTCTACTTCGGCGACGCGATCGGTGAGTGGCGTGTGCCGTGGTTCGTCGGCGTTCCCCTGGTGTGCGGAGGGCTGTGCCTGGCGGCGGTCGTGGGAACGATCCGGCGACTGGCAACCCGCTCCCGGGGCTCCGCCCCGGACCCCGCTGCTCAATCGCCGCAGGGGCTCCCATAACCGACCTCCGCCGGGGCTTGAGGAATCAAGCCCCGCCGGCGATTGAGGCGCAGGGCCCGGGGCGGAGCCCCGCGACCGCAACCCCGGCACCGGCACCCGCACCCGCACCCGCACCCGCACCCGCCTCAATACTCGGACGACCTGAACCTTCGGCCGCGCCACCACGAATCGAGCGACCACACCGCCGCCCCCGCCAACACCAATGGCAGCCACGCCATCAGATACGCCAGGTCGTTGCCGAGGTAGTACGGCTCCGTCGCCCAGCTCACCGTCAGCCACAGGCTCAGCGAGATCAGCGCTCCGCCGGTCGCCGCGAGCCTCGCGAGGACGCCGAGGAGCGTGCCGATCCCGACCGCCAGCTCGCCGAAGGCAATCGCGTAGCCGAACCCCGCGGGCGACTTCAGCGCGAGGTCGACGAGCTCCGGGATCGCGGAGCTGTCCCGCACGCCCCGCATCTGGTCGCCGATCGAGCCGCCCCCGCTCGCCTTGAAGAACGCGCTGTCGGTGAGCTTGTCGAAGGCGGCGTAGATGAACGTGACGCCGAGGAAGACGCGCAGCGGCACCAGCGCGTACCGCTGGGCGGATTCTCGCCAGCCCCCGGACGGGTGCCCGTAGTTCGTGGTCAGGTCGGATCGCATGCCGTGCGCCATAGCCGCTCCGCCGCCTCTCGCGCCTGGTGTCTTTACCTGACCATACGTACGAGAGCACGCCCCGGCTCAGTACAGCGGCCGATCGGCCGCTTCAGTCGACCACGTCGATGCCGCACCGGTTCGTCTCGACGCCCGCCGCAGTGATCACCTGCACCTCGACCCGCCCCGGCTCCACATCGACCGGGACCGGCACCGTGAGCAGCGCGTCGGTCGGATTGGTGAAGCCGCCGGGGACCGGGACGAGCGGCACATGGACATGGACCGGGCCGATGCGCACGGCGACCCGCGCGAGCTGGTCCACGGTGCTCGCGCCGGGCGGCACGAACCCGGAGCCGCGGATCTCGATGTCGTCGCCGGTGCGGATCGGCGCGTCCAGGTCGCCGGCCTCCCGGGCCCGCACCACGGAGAGGATCGCGGGACGGCCGCCTTCGGCGTACTTGCCGGCGAGGTACGTCGCCGCCGACACCGCCACCAGCACGACCAGCGACCACGGCAGGTCCGGCAGCTGGTCGGGCCGGCGGGCGAGGCGGACCACCGCCCAGACGACGACGGCCGCGCCCACGGCGACGTACTGGATGTCGGTGAAGCTGCCGCGCCCGGAGTCGTCGGTGAGCAGGTCGGCGGCGCGCGGCCGGGGCGCCCGCAGCTTCTGCAGCCGTTGCCCGCCGACGCGGACCCCCACCACACGGCGCACCAGGACGGCCACCGCGCACACCACCGCGAGCACCGTCAACAGACCGGCTCCACGCGCCAGTTCGAGCCCGTCGATGAGCGCGTCACGCCTCCCGGGCCCCGAGGCCAGCGCCAGCTCACCGGCGAGGACGAGCACCGCGTAAACGGTCGGCAGGAGCACGCCGCACGCCACCGCGCGCGAGGTCGACAGGCGGTTGTCCTCGCCGATCAGCGGCGCGAGCACGCCGCCACGCGCCCGGTGCAGATACCCGGCCACGCCGAGCAGCCCCGCCACCACCACCGCGGCCACGAGCCCCGCCGTCCGGGCGACGGTCCAGCCGGCGCCGATCGCGGTCAGCGACTGGCCGAGCAGCAGCGCGGCCACACCGCCCCACACCACGTACAGCGTGCGCGGCCACAGCCTGCTGAACCACGCGACGCCCTCCTCGCGGCCGCGGTCGGCCATCGCCCGCGCGGACTGCGTGAGTTCGTCGGAGATCCACTGCCGCGACGCCCCCGCCGAATGCGCGACGGCCGCGGGCAGGCCCTGGCCCGCCGCCAACTCGTCGCGCTTCGCGGCGAATCGGGCGACGGCCCTGCGGTGCCCCTCGCGCGCCCCCCGCGGACAGTCGCCGCAGGTGCACCCGCCCTCGTGCGCCGTCCGGTCGTTCCGCGCTTCCTGCACCGCCACCGCAGCCGCCCCACCCTCATCAACTTCCGTGTCCTGAAGGCGAATTGTGCCGCACGCCGGGCGCGTGCCGTCGCACGGGCTCACCCCGCCCGGGTGAATGGCTTTGACCTGCATTGACCGGAGTGTTGACGTCGCTGCGAGAATTTCCGTATGGCCGAGATCATCCAGCGTGACGGAACCTGGGCCTTCGACGGGACCACGGTCCGCATCACCCCAGGTCTGCACCGATCGGTCGCGCTGCTGCGGCAGACGTACGGCGAGATCGACGTGCCGCTCACCGCCGTCTCCGGCGTCGCCTACGAACCCGAGCGCAGACGCGGCCGCCTCCGCCTCACCCTGCGCGACGCCGCGGACCCGCTGCTCCAGGCCACCGGCGGCCGCCTCCCGGACACCGCCGACCCCTACCGGCTCACGGTCGACGCGGACCGCTCCGGCGTCGCCGAGTACGTCGCCGAGGAGATCCGCCAGGCCCTGCTGCTCGAACAGCTCCCGCCGGGGCCCGCCGATTCGTATCTCGTCCCTGGCCCCGCCGTGCCGGTCTCGGTGCGCTCCAGCGACGGCCTCGTCTCCTTCGACGGGAGCCGGGTCCGCATCGACTGGAGCGAGACCTCGGACCGCGTGAAGCGCGCCACGGGCCCGCGCGTCATCGCGCTCGACGACCTCGACGAGGTGGAGTGGGTCCCCAACTCCGGTTACGAGGACGGGGTCCTGCGCTTCGTCCCCAAGGGCTCCCCGTACTCCAAGCTGCCGCCGGAGAAGGACTCGTACGCCCTCGATCTGTGGGGCAACGCCCGCAAGGACCTGCTGACCGCCCTCGTCGCGGCGGCGGTCACGGCCCGGCTCCCGCACCCCTCGGCGCCCCGCGGTACTCCCGCGCTGCTGCCCCGGCAGGCCGACCACGACGTCCTGCTGCGGCGGCTGCGGGAGTTGGGCGAGCTGCACCGCGAAAAGGTGCTCACGGACGAGGAGTTCGAACTGACGAAGCGGGCGGTGCTGCGCGACTTCCGCTGATCACCCGGACGTCAGGACAGCAGCTCGGGCTCGCTGCGCGTGATGTCCTGCCACAGGCTCTGGTAATTGATCCAGGCCACGAGATCGGCGCCCGTCTGCTCGCGGGTCGCCAGCGCCTGACGCCGGTCGAGCAGCACCGGACGGCCCGCCGAGCGCGCCGCCAACTGCACCTCGCAGGCCCGCTCCAGGGCGATGAACCACCAGGCCGCCGCGTCCACCGAGTCGCCCACCGTGAGCAGCCCGTGGTTGCGCAGCACGAGCGCCTTGTTCGAGCCGAGGGCGACCGCGATCCGCTTGCCCTCCTCCGGGTCCACGCCGACGCCCGTGTACTCGTCGAGCAGCGCGTGGTCCTCGTAGAACGCGCATGCCTCCTGCGTGATCGGCTCGACCAGCTCACCGAGCGCGGCCACGGCGCGGCCGTACGTGGAGTGGCAGTGCGCGACCGCGACCACCTCGGGGCGGGCGCGGTGCACCGCGACGTGCGTGGTGAAGGCGGCCTGGTTGACGTGGAAGCGGCCGTCCACGACCTGCCCGTCCCCGTTGGCGAGGACGAGATCGCTCACCGTGACGTGCTTGAAGGGCACGCCGAACGGGTTGACCCAGTAGCAGTCGTCGTACTCCGGGTCGCGGGCGGTGATGTGCCCGGAGACCCCTTCCTCGTAGCCGAACCGCCCGAAGACGCGCAGGGCGCCCGCCAGCCGCTCCTTGCGGTACCTGCGCTCGTCGGCGTGGTTGTCGTGCTGCGGCGGCATCGCGAACTGGAGCTGGTCGTGGGGTATCGGGGCGGGGTTCTGCGTCGACATGGTGCGGAAGGTACCTCCGTGACCCGCAAGGTGACAGGGCCGATGTGTGAAAAGAATGCGGCGAAACGCGCGGGGATACCGGACACAGGTCGTCGGGATTGCGCGCGAGACTCGCTCCATGACGTCGGACGCGGCCACCTGGGCCACCTTCACCGAAGCCGAACCGGACCTCGCCAAGACCGTCGAGGACCGCTTCGGGCAGCACACCCACCACGTCCTGGCCACGCTCCGCAAGGACGGCTCGCCGCGCACCAGCGGCCTGGAGGTCCGGTTCCTGAACGGGGAGTTCTGGCTCGGCATGATGCCCGGCTCGCTCAAGGCCCGCGACCTGCTGCGCGACCCGCGGTTCGCGATGCAGGCCAATCCACCCGGACGACTTCCACCTGTTCCGCACCGAGCTGACCGAGGTCACCAGGACGTCCGTCGAGGACGCCACGTACCTGGTGGTGCGGGTGTGGACGCCGGGCGAGGGGATCCGGGTCATGAAGCGCACGTGAGCGAACGCGCACGAACGAAAGTGCCGCCCACCCGAAGGCGGACGGCACTCTCACACGGTCACGGCGTGGGGACTACTCCCACTCGATGGTGCCCGGGGGCTTCGACGTCACGTCGAGCACGACCCGGTTGACGTCCTTGACCTCGTTCGTGATCCGCGTCGAGATCTTCGAGAGCACGTCGTACGGCATCCGCGTCCAGTCCGCCGTCATGGCGTCCTCGGACGAGACGGGGCGCAGGACGATCGGGTGGCCGTACGTGCGGCCGTCGCCCTGGACGCCGACGCTGCGGACGTCCGCGAGCAGGACCACGGGGCACTGCCAGATCTCGCGGTCGAGGCCGGCCGTGGTCAGCTCCTCGCGGGCGATGGCGTCGGCCTCGCGGAGCAGGTCGAGGCGGTCCTTGGTGACCTCGCCGACGATGCGGATACCGAGCCCCGGACCGGGGAACGGCTGGCGCTGGACGATCTCGTCCGGCAGGCCGAGCTCGGCGCCGACCGCGCGGACCTCGTCCTTGAACAGCTGGCGCAGCGGCTCGACGAGCTCGAACTCGATGTCGTCGGGCAGACCGCCGACGTTGTGGTGCGACTTGATGTTCGCGGTGCCGGTGCCGCCGCCGGACTCGACGACGTCCGGGTAGAGCGTGCCCTGCACGAGGAAGGCGACCTCCGGGCCGTCCTCCTGGAGGATCTCCAGCTGCGCCTGCTCGAAGACGCGGATGAACTCACGGCCGATGATCTTGCGCTTCTCCTCGGGGTCGGAGACCCCGGCGAGCGCCTTCAGGAACCGCTCGCTCGCGTCGACGACCTTCAGCTTCGCGCCGGTCGCGGCGACGAAGTCCTTCTCGACCTGCTCGGTCTCGCCCTTGCGCATCAGGCCGTGGTCGACGTACACGCAGGTCAGCTGCGAGCCGATGGCCTTCTGGACGAGGGCCGCGGCGACCGCGGAGTCCACGCCGCCGGACAGACCGCAGATCGCGCGCTTGTCGCCGACCTGGGCGCGGATCGCGGCGACCTGCTCCTCGACGATGCTGCCGGTCGTCCAGCTCGGCTCGATGCCGGCGCCGCGGTACAGGAAGTGCTCCAGGACCTGCTGGCCGTGCGTCGAGTGCATGACCTCGGGGTGGTACTGGACCCCGTACAGCTTCTTCTCGTCGTTCTCGAAGGCGGCGACCGGTACGACGTCCGTGGACGCGGTGACGGTGAAGCCCTCGGGCGCCGCGGAGCAGGCGTCGCCGTGCGACATCCACACGGGCTGCTCGGCGGGCGTGCCCTCGAAGAGCGTCGAGTCGCCCTTCGACACGGTCAGCGGGGTGCGGCCGTACTCGCGGGCGCCGTTGTCGTCGACGGTGCCGCCGAGGGCCGTGGCCATCAGCTGGAAGCCGTAGCACATGCCGAAGACGGGGACGCCGGCCTCGAAGATCGCGCGGTCCAGGCGCGGGGCGCCCTCCGCGTAGACCGACGAGGGGCCGCCGGAGAGGATGATCGCCGCCGGGTTCTTGGCGAGCATCTCCTCGACCGGCATGGTCGACGGGACGATCTCGCTGTAGACCCGGGCCTCACGGACGCGGCGGGCGATGAGCTGGGCGTACTGCGCACCGAAGTCGACGACCAGGACGGTGTCGGGGGCGGCGGCAGCGGAAGTCGCTGATGACACGGGTTGCCTTCCGGCGGCTTAGCAGGGGGTCGTGTGGCCGATTCTACCGGGTACGTCACCCGTGGTCGGCGTCGCGGGGCTCTGCCCCGGGCCCCGCTGCTCAATCGCCGCAGGGGCTTGATCTGTGGCTATACTCGCTCCCATGTTCTCGCTCACGACCTTCGTCTTTACCTATGGCAGCCGGCCCGCCGGATGCCATGGTCGTGCTGCTTGAACCACTGACAAGCACTTCACCAGGCGCCCCGGGCCGACAAGGTCCGGGGCGTCTGGCGTTTCCGGGGCTTGCCGGTCCGGGGCCGCCTCCACCACACCGAGGAGCCCTCATGTCCGCCACCACCGAGAACACCACCGCCGACGTCATCTCCGGCGCCCGCGAGCGCATCGACGCGCTCGACGACCGGATCATCGGGCTCGTCCAGGAACGGCTGGCCGTCTCCGCCGTCGTCCAGGAGGCCCGGATCGCCTCGGGCGGTCGGCGGGTGCACCTGTCGCGCGAGAACGAGGTGCTCGGGCGCTACAGGGACGCCCTCGGCAAGCCCGGCACCGAGCTCGCCATGACGCTGCTCGAACTGTCCCGGGGCCGGGTCTGATCGACGGGGGCACCTCAGTTCGGTTGCGTCCTCACCCATACGGCGCGTGACCCGTTGGCACAGGCTTCGTTGGTCCCGGTGTCCGTGCCAGCCAGGGGCGGGCCAACCGAACCACGCGTGGCTCCGCTGGAGCGTTGAGACGTATCGGTCATGCCGTGCGTCGTGGGACCTCGCTCCAGACCAGTGACCGGACGGCAGGGGACAGCAGCCCGGTCACACCAGAGAACGGTCGGCCTCGGGGACGCCCGGGGCCGACCGGCCTCAGTACAACCCTTTCTCGCCATCGCGGGTCACTTCAGCGGAATCTCCCAGCCCTCTGAGGACCCGATGAAACTTCGACGCGCACTGGCGTCGGCGGCCGCGACCGCCGCGCTCGCCCCGCTCGCTCTGCTGTCCGCCCCGGCCGCCTTCGCGGACGGGGCGCCCACGGACACCACGACCTCCACCGAGACCGTCGCGCCGAGCCCTTCGGTGAGCAGCGCGGCGCCGAGCACCTCGCCGAGCCCGTCCGCGTCGGCCACCACCGCATCGCCCGGCCCCGCCACGTCGACGCCCGAGGCGCCGCGGGCGAAGAAGGCGGACGGCCCGACGACCGGGAAGACCGAGCCGTCCGACGAGTGCACCGCGGCCGAGGACAGCCCCGGCACCCTCGCCGAGCTGCGCGGGCTCCCGTCGAAGATCGTCGCCGGTTCCGGGTGGCACGGCTTCACGTTCCGCGTCACCAACATGACCGACCAGGACTTCGCGTCGGCCCGCGCGCAGGTGTACGCGTTCTCCTTCGCGTACGAGGACGAGGCCGACACCAGCCGGTATCTGCGCCTTCAGTGGTTCGACGGGACCGCGTGGCGGGACCTCGACAACAACGTCGAGCACGACGCGTCGTTCCCGGCCTCGGGATCCCTCGCCCGTGGTGCGCACTCCGACGTGAAGCTGCGGATCTCGGTCGACGCGAAGACCCCGGCCGGTGCCGGTGCCGGGCTCGCCCTCGCGGTGAGCGTGGACCCCGAGGGCGGCTGCGGGAACAGCGTGCCCGAGGACGCGTACTGGGACTTCGACATCCTCGCCGCGGGCACCGCCACCGGCCAGGTGCCGCCGGCCGGTGGTCACACGGGCTCACCGAAGCCCTCGGCCACCACCTCGGCCACGGCCTCCGCGTCCAGCAAGCCGTCGCCGCAGGCGAGCAGCACCCCGGTCGACGGTTCGCTCGCCTCGACCGGGGCCGGCTCCACGCTGCCGGTGTTCGGCGCGGCCGCCGGTGTCGCCGTCGTGGCGGGCGGCGGGGTCATGTACGCCGTGCGTCGCCGCAAGGTGAGCAACGAGGCGTAGCCGTCCGTACGTACGAGAAGGGCCCGCGCCCGGAGGGGGAGTGCGGGCCCTTCTCGTATCGCTCGTGCCGCCGCGAGGGTCAGCTGGACTGGAGCGGCTCCTTCTTCGGCGGCACCTCGGGCACCGCCAGGAGCGGGAGCTTCAGCGCGCCGAAGGCCGACGCCGGGACCGCCGGGTTCTTCGGCTCGACGGGCGCGAGCCGCCGGTACGCCGAGCCGATCTCCGGGCGGGTGTCCTCCTCGCCCTTGTTCGGCCAGTACGACAGGGCCCGCTCGGCCTGCGCCGTGATCGTCAGGGACGGGTTCACACCGAGGTTGGCGGTGACCGCGGCGCCGTCGACGACCGAGATGCCGGGGTAGCCGTAGACCCGGTGGTAGGCGTCGATCACGCCGGTCTCCGCCGAGTCGCCGATCGGGCAGCCGCCCAGGAAGTGGGCGGTGAGCGGGGTGCCCACCAGTTCGCCGATGTTGGAGCCCGCGAACCCGTTGATCTCGGCCGCGATGGCCGACGCGCCCTCCGTCGCCGCCTTGATCTGCTTCGGGTTGGGGGCGCCGTGGCCCTGCCGCGCGGTGAGCAGGCCCTTGCCGACGCCGTCCTGCTTCAGGTACGTGGTCAGCGAGTTGTCGAGGGACTGCATCACGAGGCCGATGATGGTCTTCTCCGACCAGCGGCGGTTGGAGATCGAACGGGCCAGCTGGGTGGGGTGCTTGACCGCGTTCGCCAGGAAGCCCGCGACCCGCGACGAGCCCTCCGCGTACGGGACCTGAAGGATCGACAGGCCGCCCATCGAGTTCGAGCCCTTGCCGTAGCGGACCGGCTCGATGTGCGTGTTCTCGTCCGGGTGGATCGAGGACGTGATCGCGACGCCCTTGGTGAAGTCCACCTTCTCGACGCCGTGCTTCTTCTTGTAGCGGCGGTTGGTGGTCTGGGAGCCGACGAGCGCCTCGGAGTTGGTGCGGGTCAGCTCGCCCAACCGCTCGGACAGGTGCGGCAGTTGGCCGTTCGCCTTCATGCGGTGCAGCAGGGTCTGCGTGCCGTACGTGCCCGCGGCGACGATCACCTTCGGCGCGGTGAAGGTGCGGCCCTTCGCCTTCTTGTTGTCCGTGGGCAGGGTCGCGACCGCGTAGCCGCCGCGCGAGTCGTCGGTCACCGAGACGACCGAGGTCAGCGGGTGGACGGCCGCGCCCGCCTGTTCGGCGAGGTAGAGATAGTTCTCGTTGAGGGTGTTCTTCGCGCCGTGCCGGCAGCCCGTCATGCACTCGCCGCACTCGGTGCAGGCCTTGCGGGCGGGGCCCGCGCCGCCGAAGTACGGGTCCTCGACCTGCGTGCCGGGGGCCACCCTCGACTCGCCGCCGGCGTCCTTGCCGTCGCCGAAGAAGACGCCTACCGGGGCCAGGTGGAAGGTGTCGCCGATGCCCATCGACTGGGCGGCCGCCTTGAGGTGCACGTCGGCGGGGCTCATCGTCGGGTTGATCCGTACGCCGAGCATGCGCTGCGCCTGGTCGTAGTACGGCTTGAGCTCGTCCTGCCAGTCGGTGATGTGCGCCCACTGCGGGTCGTCGAAGAACTGCTTCGGCGGCACGTAGAGGGTGTTGGCGTAGTTCAGCGAACCGCCGCCGACGCCCGCACCTGCCAAGACCATGACATTCCCGAGCAGATGGATGCGCTGGATGCCGTACATGCCGAGCTTCGGCGCCCAGAGGTAGTTCTTCAGGTCCCAGGAGTTCTTGGGGAGGGTCTCCGGGGTGAAGCGGCGACCCGCTTCGAGGACCCCGACCTTGTAGCCCTTCTCGGAGAGGCGAAGGGCCGAGACGGATCCGCCGAAGCCGGATCCGACGATCACCACGTCGTAGTCGTAGCCGTCCTGCGTCACTTGTGCGTTCTCCTTTGAACGGCTGTTGCTACTTCAGGCGGAACTTCTTCATAACGGAAAGGCTGACGCTCATGAACTTGGCGTACGCCTCGTCGTCCATGCCGAACGAGGGCGCCATCGGCATCACGCGCTGGTGGGCGACGGTCTGGGCCTCGGTGTACTTGAGGATGCCCTCGGAGCCGTGCCGGCGGCCGAGGCCGGACTCCTTCATGCCGCCCATGGGCGACTGCACACTGCCGTACGCGGGGGCGTAGCCCTCGTTGATGTTCACGGTGCCGGTGCGCAGGCGGGCCGCGATCTCGTGGCCACGCTTGGCGTTCTTCGTCCAGACCGAGGAGTTCAGGCCGTACGGCGTGGAGTTGGCCAGCGAGACCGCCTCGTCCTCGTCGGTGAAACGGTAGATGGAGACGACCGGGCCGAAGGTCTCCTCGTTGCAGACCGCCATCGGGGCCTCGACGCCGTCCAGGATCGTCGGCTCGAAGAAGTACGGGCCGATGTCGGGGCGCGCGACGCCGCCCGCGACGAGCGTGGCGCCCTTCGCGACGGCCTCGTCGACGTGCCGGGTCACCGTCTCCAGCTGCCGCTCCCCGACGAGCGAGCCCATCTCCGCGCCGTACGCGAGGGAGCGGCCGAGCCGCATCGCCTTGGTGCGGGCGGCGAACCGGGCCACGAACTCGTCGGCGATCGACTCGTGCACGTAGAGCCGCTCGATGGAGATGCACAGCTGGCCCGCGGACGAGAAGCAGGCCCGCACGGCGCCCGCCGCGGCCTTCTCCACGTCGGCGTCCTCCAGGACGAGCATGGCGTTCTTGCCACCCAGTTCGAGGGAGACCCCGACGAGGCGGGCGGCGGCGCCCTGCGCGACCTCGCGGCCGGTGCGGGTCGAGCCGGTGAACGAGACGTAGTCGCCGTGCTTGACCAGTTCGGGGCCGACGACCGGGCCCTCGCCGAGGACGACCTGGAAGACCTCGGAGGGCAGGCCCGCCTCGATCAGCAGGTCGCGCGCCCACAGGGCGGTCAGGCAGGTCTCCGTGTCGGGCTTCATGACGACCGCGTTGCCCGCGACGAAGGCGGGGAGCGCGTCGCCGACGGAGAGTTCCAGAGGGTAGTTCCACGGCGCGATCTGGCCGACGACTCCGCGCGGCTGGCGCAGCTCGGTGACCTTGGTCAGCGTCGGGACGGCGCCGGTGTGCCCCCTGGGCTTCAGGTACGCGGGGGCCTTGCGGCCGTAGTGCCGGGACGCGACGGCGACGGCCTGCACCTCTTCGTGCGCGTGCAGGCGGGCCTTGCCGGTCTCCAGCTGGATCAGGTCGAGCACCTCGGCCTGGCGGGCGAGCACCAGGTCGTGGAAGCGCAGCAGCACGGCGGCGCGCTTGCGGACAGGCGTCTTCGCCCAGACCTCCTGGGCGGCGCGGGCCCGCTCGAACGCGGTCGCGACATCCTCCGGCGTGGACTCCGGCAGGTCGGCGAGCTTCTCGCCGGTGAACGGCGTGTGGTTCGCCGTCCGTCCCGAGCCGACCACGTCCCGCGTGAGGCGGGCGATCAGGTCGGGCGTCACGACGTCGGCGGCCGTGCGGGCGCCCTCGGGGGCGGCCGCGACCGGGTTCGTGCGGGTCTTCTCGGCTACGTGCTCGGGGGTGGCCTGCGACTGCGTCATACCGGCGAGCGTATGTCCGGGCGTCCGCTTTCGGTACCCGTCGGTAACAGGTTTCACCGAGTGCACACACCGCGCCAGTGATCGCTGGCAGCAAAGCCGCTGATCAGGGCTTTGCCGCCAACGCCCGCCGGTTCAGAGCTTCTTGAGCCCCAGGTTGGCGAAGGCACCCTTGGCGACCTCGCGACCGCGCTCGGTGAAGTCGCCCTTGCCCGGATAGTCGACCCACAGCCGGTACATGTCGCCGGCCTTGGTCCTGTAATAGAACGCCTTGGCCTCGCGCGGCACGTCCTTGTCGAAGTCCGTTCCGATGCTCCGCACGCCATACGTGATCGTGTTCAGCGCGGCGTCGCGGTCCCGGTAGGTGACGTTGGAGTCGGTCCTGCTGGTGTTCTCGGTGTCGCTCGACATCGACACCCCGGCGCCGCTGAACGTGCCGCCCTTGATGTCGTCGGAGTCCTTGAAGGCCTCGGCGTCGGCCGTGCCCGCGATGTCGGACGTCTCTTCCTTGTGGTCCCAGCGGGCCAGGTTCACCGTGATCGCGCCGCTCGGGTCCGCGTACGTCATCACGGACTTGTCGTCCTCGTCCGGGATCGGGACGTACGAGGCCGGCAGCCCGAGGGTCGTGTTCAGCGGCGCCCCCGCCCGGAACTCCTTCCAGCCGTCCGGCAGCGGGCCCGCGAACGGCTTCGCGAGGACCAGGTACGCCGCGACGGCCGCCACCACGACGCCCGCGCCGATGCCGAGCAGGGTCTTGCGGCCGAGCCGCAGGCCGCCCTGCGCTGAGCCGATCTGGACGACCTGGGTGGGTGCCTGCGCCGGGGGCTCGGCGGCCTTCTCCAGGAGGGCGCGCACCTGCGCGGCGTTCGGCCGGTGCGCCGGGTCCTTCTGCAACAGGCCGTTGATGGCGTCGGCCAGCGGGCCCTGCGCGGCGGCGGGCGCGGCCGGTGTCGCGTTGAGCACGGACTGGAGCGTGGCAGGGGTGTTGGTGCGGCGGAACGGGGAGACGCCCTCGGTCGCCGCGTACAGGACGACGCCGAGCGACCACAGGTCGGATGCGGGTCCCGGGCGCTGCCCGAGGACCCGCTCCGGGGCGATGAACTCGGGCGAGCCGACGAAGCCGCCGGTGTCGGTCAGATTCGTCTCGCCCTCGATCTGGGCGATGCCGAAGTCGGTGAGGATCACGCGGTCGTGGCGGCCGAGCATCACGTTGTCCGGCTTCACGTCGCGGTGCAGGATCCCCGCCGCGTGCGCGGCCTCCAGGGCGCCGAGCACTTCAAGGCCGATGCGGGAGGCCTCGCGGACGCCGAGCGTGCCCTCCTGGAGGACGGCGCCGAGCGAGCGGCCCTGCACGAACTCCATGACGATCCACGGCCGGCCGTCCTCGACCGCGACGTCGTGCACGTTCACGACCGACGGGTGGTCGAGCCGGGCCGCGGCGCGGGCCTCGCGGCGCATCCGC
Source organism: Streptomyces sp. NPDC051684 (assembly GCF_044453445.1). NCBI lineage: Bacteria > Bacillati > Actinomycetota > Actinomycetes > Kitasatosporales > Streptomycetaceae > Streptomyces > Streptomyces sp. NPDC051684. Next base: position 301,965 of record NZ_JBITCS010000001.1, read on the forward strand.
TCGAAGGCGTTGGCCCGCTCCCGCTCAGGCAGGTGGTCGGGCAGGCGCGGCTCCTTCACCGCGACCTCGCGGTCCACCGTCTCGTCCTTCGCCCGCCACACCGTGCCCATGCCGCCGTGGCCCAGCTTGCTCAGCAGGCGGTAGCGCCCGGCGACGAGGCGGCCCGCGCCGGGGTCCTGCGGCGCGGTCGCGGCCCGCTCGGTCGCGTCCTGGTCGGTCGCGGGCTGCGCGGTCGCGGGCTGCGCGGGCTGGGCGTAGGGGTTGCCCGGGTGCGGCACGTGCGGCTGTCGCGGCGGTTGCAGGGCGAAGCTGGTGGGATCGTTCGGGCCGTGTGCGGGTCCCCCGTTGTCACTCATGGGTCCATCAGTACCGCGCGGGAGACGGGTGGTTCCACTGGGATCACGGAGTTGTGACCACGCTGATGCGAGCGCGCTCTACCGTCCGGGTGCTCGGAAGGTGTCGACCGCCGCGTCGAAGTGCGCGCGGGCCCGGTCGGCCTTGTCGACGGGGGACGAGACCCACACGTCGTACATCCGACCGCCCTCCTCCCAGCACAGGTCGACGGTCTGCCGGGCGCCCTCGGCGGTGCTGAACCCGTCCCAGGTGAACTCCCACAGCGCGGCGTCGTGGCCGTTGTGCGAGGTGTCGGTGACCTTGGAGTCGCGGTAGCCCGGATTGTTCTCGGGCCCGTCTGCGTCGGAGCGGCGCTGCACGGCGCCGGGGCCGCCGCCCGCCGTGCCGCCCGTCTTGATGCCGATGCGGTAGGTCCCGCCGGGCGACATGTAGAAGATCCGCGGCCCGTCCACGGAGCGCGTGAATCCCTCGGGCACGGCGAGGCGGAAGCCCTCGGGGTCCGTGACCGTGCGATAGCCCTGCGGGGTGCCGGCGTCCGGTGTGCGGGTCCCCGGCCGGGTCACGGTGACGGTGGAGGTCGGCGAGGCGGAGGGCGACGGCGTACGGGTCGAGGCGGAGACGGTGGTCGTCGGCGGCGGCGCGGGCGTCTTGCCGCTGTCCCCGGCGAGCAGCACCGCGGTGGCGATCCCGGCCCCCGCGAGCGCGGCCACGAGCGCCGCGGCGACGAGCAGCGCCCGGGTCGAGACGACACGTTTGCGCCGCGCCGTCTCCACGTTGAGCTGCGTCGGGGTGTAGAGCACCCGCGGCACGAGCGGGATCGGGAGCGCGGGCTGCGGCGTCGCCCCGGTGGCGATGTACGCGCGCAGCAGCCGCTCGGCCTCGTCCAGGTCCATCCGGAGCACGGGGTCCCGCTCCAGCAGGCCGCGGATCACCGGGAGCAGTGGCTCGGCCTCCTCGGGCGGTCTTATCTCGTCGTAGACGACGGCGTGCAGGATGCCGCCCAACGAGTCGCGGCGGAACGGGGATTCGCCGCTCATCGCCGCGCAGAGCAGCGCCCCGAGCGACCACAGGTCGGCCCCGGCGCCTGTCCGCTCCCCCGCCATCCGCTCCGGCGCCGTGTACTCCGGCGAGCCGACGAATCCGCCGGTCTCCGTGAGCGTGGTGGCGCCCTCGACCTGGGCGATCCCGAAGTCGGTGAGGACGACGCGGCCCGTCGAGCTCTCCAGGAGTACGTTCGCGGGCTTCAGGTCCCGGTGCAGCACGCCCGCGGCATGGGCGACACGCAGCGCGCCGAGCAGCGCGAGCCCGATCCGCGCGGCCTCCAGCGGCTCGACGGGCCCCTCTCGGGAGATCCGGTCGGCAAGCGAGTCGCCGCCCACCAGATCCATGACGATGTACGGATGCCCCTCGTACAGCACCACGTCGTGCACGACGATCACGTTCGGATGCTGCAGCTGGGCCACCGCCCGCGCCTCGCGCAGCATCCGCTCCCGCTGCTGCTGCGCCTCGTCGTCGGAGAGGGTCTCGTCGACGGCCAGCTCCTTGACGGCGACCTGCCGCCCGAGCAAGGTGTCGGAGGACCGCCAGACGACGCCCATGCCCCCGCGCCCGATCCTGGCCTCCAGTCGGTAACGCCCGGCGATCACACGGGCGTTGTCCCCCTCGGTCCCCATGCGCCCCATCATGCCGCACGGGTGTGCGGACCGAGTCCTCGCTTCCGGTCAGGGGGCCCTAGCTCCCCTCGATCATGTGCGCGTAGCTGCAGGCGTTGTTGGCGCGCGAACGCGTCACGCCGATCGCGACCAGCTGGTGGGCACAGTCGGAGACCCCGGCGCCGTCGTACGTCCCCTGGTGCACGCCTTCGTGACCTTCGGGCCCACCGTGTACTACTTCGACAGATAGCTCTTGCACAGCGAGATGTCCGCCGACGCCGGAGCCGCCGTCACGATCGGCACGACTCCCGTGGCAGCGATGACACTCACCGCGGCAAGAGCTCTCTTCACTCGCGTCATCGTCAAGCACCCCGTTTTTTCGACCCTCGCGGCGCGCCCAACGGCGCGCTCGAGGTGGTCATTTGGTCAGGCGCAAGGAGATCATTCAGGTGCTGTGCACGTCAGGGACATACCCGACCATGGCCTGATCTTTTCGATCAGGACGGGTCCACTATCCCGCCTGCGGCTCCCGCCAGCCGCGCAGTATCGCGTCGAAGGTCTCGCGGGTCCGGTTCCCGTTCCACTTCTCCGCCGGGACCGCCAGATAGATCGCGTACTCCGTGCCGTCCTCGGCCCGGTAGGTCTCCTCTATGGCGTGCCGGGGGCCGGCCGACGCGTCCTTCGTCCCGGCCGTCCAGGTGAACTCCCACAGCGAACCATGCCGGTCCCGGAACGTGTTGGCGTTCAGGCTCACCCGCTGATAGCCGGGCAGCGTACGCCGCAGGGTCTTCTCCAGGTCCAACTGGTGCTGGTGCGAGTCCTGCCAGTCGGTCTGCTCGTCGATGGCGATGCGGACGAACGTCTGTCCGCCGTCCGGCGAGTAGTCGATCTGGTTGCTGTCCATCTGCCGCTGCCAGCCGGGCGGCAGCATCAGGCTGAAGCCCTCGGCGCCGGACACCCGCTCCCAACTCGCGGGAACGGAACCGGACTTGGCGGTGCCCTTCCCGCCCTTCCCCGACCCGGCCTTCCCCGACTCGTCCCCGCCCGAGCCCTTTCGCTGCGCGCCGTCCTGGTCGTACGTGGCATCCGTCCCGGTGCTGCGGTGCTCGGTGTAGTACAGGGCGGCGAACGCGCCTCCGCCACCGACGAGCGCGGCTGCGAGGACGACGGCGAGCACCTTCGGCCAGCGCCGCGCCCTGGTCGTCGAAGCGGGGGCCGGGGCGAGGCCCGGGGGTGTCACCGTCGTGGTGTCCGCCGTGCTCATCGGTGTGGGTGGAGGCGGGGTGAAGCCGGTTGGCTGGGCGGGGACGTGGACCTGGGTCGGGACGTATGCCTGCGCCGCGTTCGCCCGGCGGCCCTCCGCCGCCTCCGCGAGCATCGCCTCCGCCGCGTCGGCGTCCGGCCGCGCGGCCGGGTCCTTGCTGAGCAGCGCGCCTATGACGGGTCCGATCGGCCCGGCGTTCTCCAGTGCCTCCGGCTCCTCCTCGACGACGGCCTGCATGGTGGCGATCGGCGACGTGCGCCGGAACGGGGAGAGCCCCTCCACGGCGGTGTAGAGCGTCGCGCCCAGCGCCCACAGGTCCGCGGCGGGCCCGAAATCGGCCCCCCGCACCCGCTCGGGCGCGAGGTAGTCGACCGAGCCGACTATCTCGCCGGTCCGCGTGATGGTGGAGTCGCCCTCGACCTGGGCGATGCCGAAGTCCGTCAGCTTGACCTGGCCGTTGCTCGCGAGCAGCACATTGCCCGGCTTCACGTCCCGGTGCAGCACCCCCGCGGTGTGCGCGGCGCGCAGCGCCCGCAGCGTCCACAGGCCGATCCGCGCGGCCTCCGCGGGATCGACCCGCCCGTCCTCCTTGACCGCGTCGGCGAGCGAACGCCCCTCCACCAGCTCCATGACGATCCACGGCCGGTCGTCGTGCTCCAGCACGTCGTGCACGGTGACGACGGCGGGATGGTTGATCCGCGCGGCGGCGCGCGCCTCCGTCTGCGTACGGGCGAGCAGGACGGCCCGGTCCGCCTCGGCCACCCACTGGGCGGCCGTCAGCTCCTTCACGGCGACGACGCGGTGCAACACCTCGTCGTGGGCGCGCCACACCCGGCCCATGCCGCCGCGACCTATGGATTCACCGAGCCGATACCGGCCGGCGAGGACCTCGCCCTGCATCTGATTCACGTTTCCCCGCTAATGTGTCGACCGCTTCACACTAGGGATCAGGCACCGCGCACGGAACAGCCGGGGTCCCACAGAGACCGCACTGTGACGCTTTGTCGCGGGCTCAACCACCGTGGCGATACGTCGAGTACGCCTGCTGGTACAGCCGCGTGACCTCGTCCCGCTCGGCCTCCGGACCGCGCACCTGCACCACGTGGTACTTGCCGCCGATCACCATCGCGAGATTGCGCACGTACATCTCGCGCCCGTCGGACCCCTGCCAGGTGAACTGCCCCTCGGCCATGGTCCGTCCGCCGACGTCGATGCTCTTCATGCCGCTCGACGTGGCCCAGGTGGAGTCCCGGAACGGCTGCAACTCCCGCTCGTCCTCCCGCTGGTACTTCATCGGGTCCTTGCCGTACGTGGCCGTGGAGTCGCGCCCGGGAACGACGATCAGCTCGAACGCGCCGTGCGCGTACACGACCTGGCCCCGACCGTTCTTCCCCGTCCGCTGCCACCCCTTGGCGACGGCGACCTCGAACCCCGCGTCGTCCTCACGGAGCACGAATCCTGGGGCCACGTCGGACTGCGGCTCCGTGGAGGAGGGCGTCGAACTGCGCTTGCCGCCGGGCGACTCGGCGGGCTTCGACGGCTCCGGCGACGGCTCGCCGCGCTGCTCGGACGAGGCGGAGGGCGCGCCGCCCACGGCGTTCTCCTGCCGGGCACCCGCCGCCCCGGCGCCCGTGCCCTGCCCCGCCTTCGGCATGAACACCATCGCGTACGCCACCGCGCCCACGAGCGCGAGCAGGATCAGTACGAGCAGCCAGCGCCCGAGGGATCTGGGCCGCCGCTCCCGGGGAGCGCGCGCGGGACGCGGTGCCCGCTGCACGGCCCGGCCCCGCTTGTGCCGACCGTGCTGCGCCGAGGTGGCCGGAACCCGCACCCGGCGCTTGCGGACGAGCTCGCCCCTGCGGCGCACGACGGGCAGCCGGCCCGCGTCGAAGGGGGGCGCGGGGATGACGTTCGCCCCGGCCTCCGGCTCCGGCGCGGAGCGCACCAGCGAACGCAGCCAGCCGCGCAGTTCCTCGATGTCGAGCCGCTCGGTGGGGTCCTGGCGCAGCAGCGACTCGACGACCGGCCGCACCGGCCCGCACTCCTCGGCGAACGCGGGCGGCTCGGCGCACACCATCCGCACCAGCTCCGGCGTGGACTCCTCCGGGTACGGCGCGTGCCCCTGCACGGCGCGGAACAGCAGCGCGCCGAGGGCCCACAGATCGGTGGCGGGCCCGACGGGCGCCGCCAACTGCCAGTTCTCCTGCACCGGGTGGGCCTGCTCGGGCGCCCACCGCTCGGTGACGGGCCCGACGACGGTCATGCGCACCTGCCGGGACCGCTCGGCCGAGACAGCCCCGCCGGCGTTTGAGGCGCGGGGTCCGGGGCGGAGCCCCGAGCCGTGATCCCCATCGGCCTCGGGTATCAACTCCCGCCAGCGGGACGGCTGAACGGGCAACGCGGCACCCGCCGGTGCCGCACGCCCCGCCACGGCCCCCGCACGATACGCCGCGACCGCCCCGGCGCGGGCCGCCCGATAATCCCCCACCCCCGGGACGGGTTCCGCTTCATCGACGAAGTCATCCACCTCGTCCGGAAACGCCGGCACCACGTCGTACCCGCACAACGCCTCTTCCGCCGCCCCGACGGCGAGCCCGGTCAGCATGACCCGCCCGTCGTCGCAGACGAGCACGGTCCGCGCCGTGACATTTCGGTGCACCCACCCGTGCGCGTGCAGCGCCCGCAGCGCGGTGAGCACGTCGGCGGCGACCTCGGCGGCCCGGTAGGGACTGAGCGGTCCACGGGCGAGCAGCGCCGACAGCGGCCGCGCCGCCACCAGTTCGCTCACGATCCACAGCGAACCGCCCTCGGCGAACACGTCGAAGACCTGGTCGAGGCCGGGGTGGTCGGGGATGCGCGCGGCGGCCTGCACGGCCTCGACGGCCCGCGCCACGGTCGGCTCGGCGGTCTCCCGCCCCGGCTCGCCCTCGGGCCGAAAACCCTCCGGCAGTCCGTCGGCGTCAAGCACCTCCGCCTCGACGACCTCGGGCAACGGCACCTGCCGCACGAGGACTTCCTGCCCGCTGTACGTGTCGAAGGCCCGCGTCTCGGCCCCGGATTCGTACGAGTCGGAGGAGAGGACCGGCAGCCGGTACCGGCCGGCGAGCACCCGCCCCGCGTACTCGTCCACGACGCCTCCCCCTGTTCCACCGGCTCTGCCGAGCGACTGCGCACGGTCCGCAAGCATTCACGATACGTGCCGCACGGCTCACTGGTTCAGGACTTGGGCTTGAACGTCTGTGTGAATGTCTTCCAGGTCGTCTTGCGCTGCTTCCCGCCCCAGTCGGAGTCCTTGGCGGTGTACATCAGCCCGTATCCCAGCGAGCCGTTGACGACGGTGCCGCGGTCTATCGAGTGCCACTTCGTGCCGCCGTCGGCGTACGTGAACTCCCAGTCGGCCGTCTTCCAGTCCCGGTAGTCGACCGAGGCTATCCGCACCCTGTCGTACTGGGGGCGGACCATGCTCCGCTCCTGGTTGCGCCAGTCCGCGACCGGGTCGGACTTCGGCTGATTCGTCCAACCGATCAGCAGCCGCTGCCCGTCGGGCCCGGTGAAGCGCGCTCCCGCCGCCTCCGTCCTGACGTACTTCCAGCCCTTGGGCAGCCCGACCGAGAAGCCCTGGGAGTGCTTGTACGTCTCCTCGGCGGCCGCGCCCGACTTGCCTTCGGCGTCGTCGCTGGGCGAGGCGCTCGTGCTCTCGGAGGGGGACGCGGAGTCGCTCGCCGACGCGCTCGCGGAGGGCTTCTTGTCGTCGCCCGAGCCCTTGTCCTTGTCGTTGTCGGCGTCCTTGTCGCCACCGGCGTTCTTGTCGTCCCCGCCGGCCGTGGCACCGGACGACGCGTTCTTGTCGCCGCCGCCCTTCGCGTCCGCGTCGTCGCCGTTGTTCAGGACGAGGGCCAGGATGCCGGCGAGCACGACGAGCGCGACGAGGAGCGAGCCGATGACCAGGGAGCGGCCCCGCAGGGCGTCCGCGAGGACGGCCGCGCCGCCGGGACGCGCACCGCCCGGCGCCGGGCCCGCGGGCGCGGTCGCCGCGGGCTCCTCCGCCTTCTCCTTCGGGGCCGTCGCGGCGGCGGCCGCCTTGCGTACGTTCTGCAGGGCGCCGCGCATCTTCTCCGCGGCCTCTTCGCGCCTGGCGGCGACACCGGCGGCGGCCGAGGCCGCGGCGGCCCTGGCGGCGGCCTTCCTGGCGGCCGAGGCGCTCTTGTCCCGGGGTTCCCTGCGCTTCTTCGGCGCGGGAGCGGGCGGCAGCGGCACCACCTTCGTGGCCTCGACCGGCTCCGGCTCGGGGGCCGGCTTCGGCTCCGGGGCGTGGATGACGTCGTTGAGCATCGCCCGCGCGGCCGCGTCGTCGAGCCGCTGGTCGGGGTCCTTCTCCAGCAGCCCGTAGATCACCGGCTCCAGGAGCCCGGCGTTCTTCGGCGGGTCCACCGGCTCGGTCATGACGGCGGTCAGCGTGGCGATCGCCGAACCCTTGTCGTACGGCGGGACGCCCTCCACGGCCGCGTACAGCAGACCGCCGAGCGACCACATGTCGGCGGCGGGGCCGGGCTTGTGGCCGCGGGCGCGCTCCGGCGAGATGTACGAGGGGGCGCCGACCAGCATGCCGGTGGAGGTGATGGACGGGTCGCCCTCGACCTGCGCGATGCCGAAGTCGGTGAGGACGACCCGGCCGTCCTCGGAGATCAGTACGTTGGAGGGCTTCACGTCGCGGTGCAGGATGCCCTCGCGGTGCGCGGAGCGCAGCACGTCGAGCACGGCGAGCCCGACCTCGGCGGCCCGCCGGGGTTCGAGCAGTCCGTCCTCGCGGATGGCCTCGGCGAGGGACATGCCCTCGACCAACTCCATGACGATCCACGGCCGGTCGTCCTCGTCGACCACGTCGTAGACCGTCACCGCGCCGTTGTTGCGGATCCGCGCGATCGCCTTCGCCTCACGCAGCGTGCGCGTGATCAGGCGGCGCTTCTCCTCCTCGTCGATGGCGTTCGGGAAGCGCAGCTCCTTCACCGCCACCGTGCGCCCGAGCGTCTCGTCCTTGGCCCGCCACACGGTGCCCATGCCGCCCCGGCCGAGTACGTCGCCGAGCCGGTACCGGCCGGCGAGCAGCCGGCCCTCCGGAGCCTTCACGGAAGCCTCCTGAGCATCCCGAGCGGAAGAATCCCGACGAGCGCCCTTGTCCTCACGGGCCTCGCCCGCCCGCTCCGCCTCCGACATGCGTCCCCTCTAGCAACCGGCCCTGACAGAGCCTTCATTGTCCCATCACTGGACCACCACTCCGCGCGCCGGGTCACCCCCACCCGACACGCACAGGAACGTCCCACAATGGTGGCCCGCGCCGCCGAAAGGGACCGTCGTTGCCCGCGTTCCGGACACTCCTGGCCATACCGCTGACCATGGCCGTTCTGTGCCTGACCCCGAGCAGCGCGCCCGGCCCGAAGGCATCCGCGGACGACACTCTTCCGCTGCTCGTGACGCGAGGCAAGGCCCCGTCGGCGGCGCTCCTCGCAACCGAGGGGTCCACGGGTCACTTCATCACCACCAGCCCCAGCCTCACCCGCTCCGATCATGTGCGCGCGGGCAGCATCACGAAGACCTTCATAGCGACCGTGGTCCTCCAACTCGCCGCGGAAAACCGTCTGAAACTCTCCGCACGCGTCACCGCCTACCTCCCCTCCCTCACGGCCACCCGTGGGCTCACGGTCCGCTCGCTGCTCACGCAGACCAGCGGCCTCTACGACTTCACGGCCACCACCCACGGCCGTGTCGCGCTGGCCCCGAAGGCAGTGGCGGCGCTGTCCCTGTCCGAACCCCGGACGGTACCGCGCGGCACCTGGTCGTACTCCAACACCAACTACGTCCTCCTGGGCATGATCATCCATCAGATCACGGGCCGTTCCTACGCCACGGAGGCCCGTCGCCGCATCATCGAGCCGCTCCGCCTCACCGACACCACGTTCCCCGGCACCCGCACCACGGTCCCCAGCCCGCACGGCCCCGACGCGGTCCGCCTCGACCCGCGCACGGCCGGGGCCTCCGGCGAACTGATCTCCACGCTCCCCGACCTGAACCGCTTCTACGCCGCACTCCTGGAGGGCCGCCTGCTCCCACCTGGTTCCCTGCGTACGATGCTCAACACCGCCCCGGCGGGCGGCCATTACGGCATGGGCCTCTACCCCGAGAAACTCCCCTGCGGCACCACGGTCTGGGGCCACAACGGCCGCATAGCCCACACCTACGTCCGCGCGGCGGCATCGAGAGACGGCTCACGGGTCGTCACCTACCGCACGACAAGAGCGACTTTGTCGGGCAGCGGCTCCCCGGAGCGCCGCCTGCTCACGGCAGAGTTCTGCAATTCAAGCCCCGCCGGCGATTGAGGCGCGGGGCCCGGGGCAGAGCCCCGCGACCGCAACCCCGGCACCCGCAACGACACCCGCCCCGACCGGAGGTCACAGCGGAACAATGTCCGGCGCACCAAGCCGCGCCGCATCCGCCGTGAGGTCATCCGGCTGCCGCTGCGACTCCCGCTCCGCCTCCACTCGCTTCTCGTAGTGCTCGACCTCCCGCTCCACCTGATCCTTGTCCCAGCCGAGAACGGGCGCCATCAGCTCCGCCGCCTCCCGCGCACACCGCGTCCCCCGGTCGAACGTCTCGATGGAGATCCGGGTGCGCCGCGTCAGCACGTCGTCGAGATGCCGCGCCCCTTCGTGCGAGGCCGCGTAGACGACCTCGGCCCGCAGATAGTCGTCGGCACCGGTGAGCGGCGCCCCCAACCCCGGGTCCGCGGAGACCAGTTCGAGCAGCTCCTCGGCCAGCGCCCCGTACCGGTTCAGCAGGTGCTCGACACGCACCACGTGCAGCCCGGTGCGGGCGGCGATCCGCGCCCGCGCGTTCCACTGCGCCCGGTACCCCTCGGCGCCCACCAGCGGGACCTCCTCGGTCACGCACTCGGCGACCCGCTGGTCCAGCCCGTGCACGGCCTCGTCGACGGCGTCCTTGGCCATCACCCGGTACGTCGTGTACTTGCCGCCGGCCACGACCACGAGACCCGGCGCGGGGTGCGCGACGGTGTGCTCGCGCGACAGCTTGCTGGTGGCGTCGGACTCCCCCGCGAGCAGCGGCCGCAGGCCCGCGTAGACGCCCTGCACATCGTCACGCGAAAGCGGGACACCGAGCACGGAGTTGACGTGTTCGAGCAGGTAGTCGATGTCGGCGCTGGACGCGGCGGGGTGCGCCTTGTCGAGGTCCCAGCCGGTGTCGGTCGTCCCCACGATCCAGTGCCGCCCCCACGGAATGACGAACAGCACGCTCTTCTCGGTACGGAGGATCAGCCCGGTCGTCGAATTGATCCGGTCCTTCGGGACGACGAGGTGGATCCCCTTGGACGCCCGCACGTGGAACTGCCCACGCTCGCCGACCATGGCCTGCGTGTCGTCGGTCCACACGCCCGTCGCGTTCACGACCTGCTTGGCACGGATCTCGTACTCGCCGCCGCCCTCGACGTCCTCCACCCGCGCGCCGACGACCCGCTCGCCCTCCCGCAGGAACCCGGTGACCCGCGCGCGGTTGGCGGCCTTGGCGCCGTACATGGCGGCGGTGCGCACCAGGGTCGCCACGTACCGGGCGTCGTCCATCTGCGCGTCGTAGTACTGCAACGCGCCGACCAGCGCGTCCTTCTTGAGGCAGGGGGCGACCCGCAGCGCGTGCTTGCGCGTGAGATGCCGGTGCATCGGCAGTCCGCGCCCGTGCCCGCGCGCCATCGACATCGCGTCGTACAGCGCGACGCCCGAGCCCGCGTACACCCGCTCCCACGCCTTGTGCTGCAACGGATAGAGGAACGGCACCGGCTTCACGAGGTGCGGCGCGAGCCGCTCGAGCAGCAGTCCGCGCTCCTTGAGCGCCTCGCGCACGAGCGCGAAGTCCAGCATCTCCAGATACCTGAGCCCGCCGTGGATCAGCTTGCTGGACCGGCTCGACGTGCCGGAGGCCCAGTCCCGCGCCTCGACGATCCCGGTGGACAGGCCACGGGTCACCGCGTCGAGCGCCGTGCCCGCGCCGACCACTCCGGCGCCCACCACGAGAATGTCCAGCTCGCGCTCGGCCATGGCCGCCAAGTCCTCCGCGCGCTGCTCGGGTCCCAGTGTCGCTGCCTTCACTGCTGCCTCCCGCTGTCGTCGGCGTGGCTCACGCGTGTGGTGTGCCCGGCGTCATGTACCTCGAAGCACGCGCGTCATGTCCCGATTCTTCACCCGCTGACCGGTTCGGGCCACCAGCGGGCCCGCACCTGTGGACAACCTGCGGAGACTCGCGGCGCAACACTCGCAAATCCATCTCCGCGCAATGCCACATATCGGTCATATTTACTCCTAGTCTGACAGTGCGCTCGCTCGTCTTGTCCACAGGGCTTGCGCCCTCGTCCCGCTCCGGCTAATGACCGGGTCCGCTCCTCGGGAAAGGACGGCAACCGCCATGCCCGCAGACCTCGCCGTCATCGGCCTCGGCCACCTCGGCCTGCCCCTCGCACAGGCCGCCGTGGCGGCCGGGATCGCGACCATCGGCCACGATCCGGCCCGTGCCCGGGATCTCGCCGCGGGCCGGCTGCCCGGCGGCGGCGATGCGGCGGCCCTCACCGCCGCCGACCTCCGGCGCATGCTCTCCGCGGGCTTTCGCCCCACGGCCAACCCCGCCGAACTCGCCCGGGTCCGCACCGCCGTGATCTGCGCGCCCACCCCGCAGGGCCCCGACGGGGCGCCGATGCTCACCCCGGTCGTCGAGGCGACCCGCGCCCTCGCCGCCCGGCTGCGCCCGCACACCACGGTGATCATCGAGTCGCCCGTGCCGCCGGGCACCACGCAGACGCTCCTGCTGCCCGTCCTCGAAGAGGGCTCGGGCCTGCGCGCGGGCCGCGACTTCCACCTCGCCCACGCCCCCGGCCGCGTCGACCCCGGCAACCGCCTGCACCCGTACACGTCGACCCCCAAGGTGATCGGCGGCCACACCCCGGCCTGCACCGAGTCGGCCGCCACCTTCTACAGCCGGCTCACCGACAAGGTCGTACGCGCGCGTGGTCCACGGGAGACCGAGACCGTGCACCTCCTGGAGACCAACTACCGGCACGTCAACATCGCCCTGGTCAACGAGATGGCGGTGCTCTGCCACGAGCTGGGCGTGGACCTGTGGGACGTCATCCGCTGCGCGGAGACGAAGCCCTTCGGCTTCCAGGCCTTCCGGCCGGGCCCCGGCGTCGGCGGCCACGCCCTCGCCCAGGACCTCTCGGGCGCGCACCTGCCCACCCGCCCGCTGCGCATGGTCGAACTGGCCCGCCAGGTCAACCACCACATGCCGAGCTATGTGGTCCAGCGCGCGGCCACCCTCCTCAACGAGCACGGCAAGTCCGCCCGCGGCGCCCGCATCCTCCTGCTCGGCATCACCTACAAGCCCGACCTCGCCGACCAGCAGGCCGCCCCCGCCGAGGAGATCGCCACCCGCCTCATGCAACTCGGCGCCGCCGTCAGCTACCACGACCCCTACGTCCCGTCCTGGAACGTCCTGGACCGCCCGGTCCCGCGCGCCGACTCCCTCTACGAGGCCGCGGCCGACGCCGACCTGACGATCCTGCTGCAACAGCACCGCACGTACGACCTCCAGGGCCTCTCGGTAAAGGCCCAACTCCTCCTGGACACAAGGGGAGCGACCCCGGCGGGCGCGGCCCACCGCCTCTGACCCCACGGTTCGGAGCCGCGGGCAACCGCACACGCTCGGGGCCGCGGGCCAACCGATCTGTTTGGGGGCGCGGGGAACTGCGCAAAAAAACGGGTTGGGCCCCACCGCTCCGGTGGGGCCCAACCCGTTTCCCGCTACGACAAAGCGTCAGCGCTACGCGCTACCGCTTGTGGGTGGCATCGGCCACCGTGACCTCGACCCGCTGGAACTCCTTGAGCTCGCTGTAGCCGGTCGTCGCCATGGCCCGCTTCAGCGCGCCGAAGAAGTTCATCGACCCGTCGGGCGTGTGCGAGGGGCCGGTCAGGACCTCCTCGGTCGTGCCGACCGTGCCGAGGTCGACCTTCTTGCCGCGCGGCACGTCCTCGTGGACGGCCTCCATGCCCCAGTGGTGACCGCGGCCCGGCGCGTCCGTGGCGCGCGCCAGCGGCGAGCCCATCATCACGGAGTCGGCGCCGCAGGCGATGGCCTTGGGCAGGTCGCCGGACCAGCCCACGCCGCCGTCGGCAATGACGTGCACGTAGCGGCCACCGGACTCGTCCATGTAGTCGCGGCGCGCGGCGGCGACGTCGGCCACGGCGGTGGCCATCGGCACCTGGATACCGAGCACGTTCCGCGTGGTGTGCGCGGCGCCGCCACCGAAGCCGACGAGCACACCCGCGGCACCGGTGCGCATGAGGTGCAGCGCGGCGGTGTACGTGGCGCAGCCGCCAACGATGACCGGGACGTCCAGCTCGTAGATGAACTGCTTCAGGTTCAGCGGCTCGGCGGCACCGGAGACGTGCTCGGCGGAGACCGTGGTCCCGCGGATCACGAAGATGTCGACGCCCGCGTCCACGACCGCCTTGGAGAACTCGGCGGTGCGCTGCGGGGAGAGCGCGGCGGCGGTGACGACACCGGAGTCGCGCACCTCCTTGATGCGCTGCCCGATCAGGTCGGCCTGGATGGGCGCGGAGTAGATCTCCTGGAGGCGGCGGGTAGCGGCCTCGGGCGTCAGCTCGGCGATCTCGTCGAGCAGCGGCTGCGGGTCCTCGTACCGGGTCCACAGACCCTCGAGGTTGAGGACGCCGAGTCCGCCCAGCTCACCGATGCGGATCGCGGTCTGCGGAGAGACGACGGAGTCCATGGGGGCGGCCAGGAACGGCAGCTCGAAGCGGTAGGCATCGATCTGCCAGGCGATCGAGACCTCCTTCGGGTCGCGGGTGCGCCGGCTCGGTACGACGGCGATGTCGTCGAACGCGTACGCGCGGCGGCCGCGCTTGCCGCGCCCGATCTCGATCTCAGTCACGTTGGGGGGCGCCTTTCCATCTGGGTCCCACTTGGGCCTTGCCTGTCCAGTATCCCTGACACGCGCGGGAGGGGCGGCCCCGGTGATCCCGGGGCCGCCCCTCCGCGCCTGACCTGCTGTCCTACTTGCTGTTGCGGCTGTAGTTCGGCGCCTCGACCGTCATCTGGATGTCGTGCGGGTGGCTCTCCTTGAGGCCCGCCGAGGTGATCCGGACGAACCTGCCGTTGTTCTGCAGCTCCGGAACCGTGCGCCCGCCGACGTAGAACATCGACTGGCGAAGGCCACCGGTGAGCTGGTGCACGACGGCCGACAGCGGGCCGCGGTAGGGCACCTGGCCCTCGATGCCCTCGGGCACGAGCTTCTCGTCGGAGGCGACGCCCTCCTGGAAGTACCGGTCCTTGGAGAAGGACTTCTGGTCGCCGCGCGTCTGCATGGCGCCCAGCGAGCCCATGCCGCGGTACGACTTGAACTGCTTGCCGTTGATGAAGAGCAGCTCGCCCGGGGACTCCTCGCAGCCCGCGAGCAGCGAACCGAGCATCACGGTGTCGGCGCCGGCGACGAGCGCCTTGGCGATGTCACCGGAGTACTGGAGGCCGCCGTCGCCGATGACCGGGACACCGGCCTCCTTGGCGGCGAGGGATGCCTCGTAGATGGCCGTGACCTGGGGAACGCCGATACCGGCGACGACGCGCGTGGTGCAGATCGAGCCCGGTCCGACACCGACCTTGATGCCGTCCACGCCGGAGTCGATGAGCGCCTTGGCGCCGTCACGGGTGGCGATGTTGCCGCCGATGACGTCGACGTTGCCCGCGTTCGACTTGATCTTGGCGACCATGTCGCCGACGAGGCGCGAGTGCCCGTGCGCGGTGTCGACGACGATGAAGTCGGCGCCCGCCTCGATCAGCGCCTGCGCGCGGTCGTAGGAGTCACCGGCGACACCGACCGCGGCACCGACGAGCAGCCGGCCCTCGGAGTCCTTCGCGGCGTTCGGGTACTGCTCGGCCTTCTTGAAGTCCTTGACCGTGATGAGGCCCTTGAGCACGCCCGCGTCGTCGACCAGCGGAAGCTTCTCGATCTTATGGCGGCGCAGCAGCTCCATGGCGTCGACGCCGGAGATGCCGACCTTGCCCGTGACGAGCGGCATCGGCGTCATGACCTCGCGGACCTGACGGCTGCGGTCGTTCTCGAAGGCGATGTCGCGGTTGGTGACGATGCCGAGCAGCTTGCCGCCGCCGTCGGTCACCGGGACACCGGAGATGCGGAACTTCGCGCAGATCGCGTCGGCCTCGGCGAGCGTCGCGTCCGGGTGCACCGTGATCGGGTCGGTGACCATGCCGGACTCGGAGCGCTTCACGAGGTCCACCTGGTTCGCCTGGTCGGCGATCGACAGGTTGCGGTGCAGGACGCCCACGCCACCCTGCCGCGCCATGGCGATGGCCATGCGGGACTCGGTGACCTTGTCCATCGCGGCGGACAGCAGCGGGATGTTCACCCGTACGTTCCGCGACACGTGCGAGGCGGTGTCGATCTGGTCGGGCGCCATGTCCGACGCGCCCGGCAACAGCAGCACGTCGTCGTAGGTCAGCCCGAGTGTCGCGAATTTCTCGGGCACTCCGTCGACGTTTGCAGTCATGACGCCTTCCCCAAATGGCCTTGATCGGTGCGGATGTCCATGCTAACGGCCCGCAGGGGCGTCTCATTCCACGATCAAGATCATCGGTGTTCTTTGGACGTTCACACGTGCGCGGCCGAGGCCTCGTGCTACTGCTCGGCGAGCGCCCGCAGCCGACTCAGCGCCCGATGCTGCGCCACGCGCACGGCGCCGGGTGACATGCCCAACATCTGCCCGGTCTCCTCGGCGGTGAGCCCGACGGCGATGCGCAGCAGGAGCAGCTCCCGCTGGTTCTGCGGAAGGTTGGCGAGCAGCTTCTTGGCCCACGCGGCATCGCTGTTGAGCAGCGCCCGCTCCTCCGGACCGAGGGAGTCGTCGGGCCGCTCCGGCATCTCGTCGGAGGGCACGGCCGTGGATCCGGGGCCGCGCATGGCCGCCCGCTGCAGATCGGCGACCTTGTGCGCGGCGATGGCGAAGACGAAGGCCTCGAAGGGGCGCCCGGTGTCTTTGTAGCGCGGCAGCGCGAGCAGCACCGCGACGCAGACCTCCTGGGCGAGATCCTCCACGAAGTGCCGCGCGTCGCCCGGCAGACGGGACAGCCGCGTCCGGCAGTAGCGGATCGCGAGGGGGTGGACGTGCGCGAGCAGATCGTGCGTGGCCTGCTCGTCACCGTCCACGGCGCGGCCGACGAGCGTACCGATGACCCCCTGGGGAGTCGCTGCCTCGTCGTCACGCATCGGTCCATGGTGCCCCGACGCCTTTCGGTCCGTGACACCGTGCCCGTAGTTGTGCACCGAAGCGTTATGAGCAGGTGCGCCGGAACTCATCTCCTGCGCCCTCCCCTCTCGCTGACCCTGCTCGCCCGACTCGTCCCCGAGGAACTCCACACCCTCAAGGATGCGGCATCGCGCGCGAAGCGTCGAAAAGTCGCGGCGCGACGGGCCGGAGCGGCCTCCCTCACGGCGGGTCCACCGCGCCCCGGAGGGCGCGGGGGTGTGCCGATCAGCGGCTCGTCAGCGAACCAGGCCCCAGCGGAACCCGAGCGCCACCGCGTGCGCGCGGTCCGAGGCGCCGAGCTTCTTGAACAGGCGACGCGCGTGCGTCTTGACCGTGTCCTCGGAGAGGAACAGCTCACGCCCGATCTCGGCGTTGGACCGTCCGTGGCTCATGCCCTCGAGCACCTGGATCTCCCGCGCGGTGAGCGTGGGGGCGGCACCCATTTCGGCCGAGCGCAGTCTGCGCGGGGCGAGCCGCCAGGTCGGGTCGGCGAGCGCCTGCGTCACCGTGGCCCGCAGCTCGGCGCGCGAGGCGTCCTTGTGCAAATACCCGCGGGCACCGGCGGCGACCGCGAGGGCCACGCCGTCCAGGTCCTCGGCCACGGTGAGCATGATGATGCGCGCACCGGGATCGGCGGAGAGCAGCCGCCGTACTGTCTCGACGCCGCCCAGTCCGGGCATGCGTACGTCCATCAGAATCAGGTCCGAGCGGTCGGCGCCCCAGCGGCGGAGGACTTCCTCGCCGTTGGCCGCGGTCGTCACGCGCTCGACGCCGGGCACGGTCGCGACCGCGCGGCGCAGCGCCTCTCGGGCAAGCGGGGAGTCGTCGCAGACGAGGACGGATGTCATGACCGTCCTCCGCAGCTGATGCGCGTCACCTTGAGCCTCCAGGCTGTGTACGAATCGTCACCTGTGCGGTCGTCACTCAACAAGGCAATCGGACACCTGCCCGAGCGCTTGTTCTTTCAACCGCCTCCGCACTCTCAACGACGGTCACTCGAAAGAGTTACGGGTCGGACGGCCTCCTTCGGCACTCTACGTGAGGGCGCGAACACGGTGCGGGCGGCGCGGCGGACCCACAACGTTTCATCACAAGCTATGCCCCATTTGGAAGGTTTTCCTTCCATTTGCTGGTGTCTGTAGCTAGATTCGCAATGAGTCATATTTTCATCTCCTTAGACAGTAGATGTACGGTCATGTGCACCGTATCCGCGTCTGAACGGCTACAAGGGGACACAGCAATGGCAGATTTCTCCCGCCTTCCCGGACCGAACGCCGATCTGTGGGACTGGCAGCTCCTCGCGGCCTGCCGCGGGGTGGACAGCTCGCTCTTCTTCCACCCGGAGGGCGAGCGTGGGGCGGCACGCAGCGCCCGTGAGAACTCGGCCAAGGAGGTCTGCATGAGGTGCCCGGTACGCGCGGAGTGCGCTGCTCACGCCCTACAGGTGCGTGAGCCGTACGGCGTGTGGGGCGGCCTCACGGAGGACGAGCGCGAAGAGCTCATGGGGCGGGCCCGCAACCGGCTCGTCACCGCGTCGGCCCCGAGTGGAGGTCAGGCCGCCACAAGCGGCGCACGCAACTGAAGGAACGTTTCTGCGGGATTCGGGGACGTGGGCGCGCCGAGGTGCGCCCACCTCCGTTTTCAGCGTGTCGCGGCCTTCGCGAGGTGATCGAGGGTCGCGCCGACCGCGGGCACCTGGGCCAGGTCGGGCAGCGTGAGCGCGACGATCTCGCGGCGCACCGCGGGCTCGACGGTCACTGTGCGTGCACCCTTGGGGCGAACGGACTCGATGGCCAGTTCGGGGAGGACCGCCACGCCGAGCCCGGCGCTGACGAGGCCCACCACCGCCGGATAGTCGTCCGTCGCGAAGTCGATGCGCGGGGCGAAACCGGCGCCCCTGCACACCTCGACGAGCTGGCGGCGGCAGCGCGGGCAGCCGGCGACCCACGGCTCGTCCGCGAACGCGTCGATGGTGACGGAGCCCGCTCCGGCCAGCGGGTGGCCCTCGGGGACGAGGCCGACGAGCCGGTCGGCGAACAGTGTGCGTACGACGAGGTCGTCCCAGTCCTCGGCGGCGTGCGCGCCCTCGTACCGGAACGCGAGGGCCACGTCGCAGTCCCCGTCGCGCAGCATCTCCACGGAGCGCGGGGGCTCCGCCTCGACCAGAGACACGCGCGTTCCGGGGTGTTCGGCGCGCAGGGCGGCCAGGGCCGTGGGTACGAGGGTCGAGCTGCCGCTGGGGAACGAGACGAGCCGGACGCGGCCCGCCCGCAGTCCGGCGATCGCGGCGATCTCCTCCTCGGCGGCGGTGAGGCCGGCGAGGATGCCGGAGGCGTGCCGTACGAGGGCCTCGCCGGCCTGGGTCAGGCGCATCTCGCGGCCGGTACGGATCAGCAGCGGGGTGCCGGCCGAGGACTCCAGTGCCTTCATCTGCTGACTCACGGCGGGCTGGGTGCAGCCCAGTTCGCGGGCCGCCGCGGAGAAGGAGCCGGTGGCGGCGACGGCGCGCAGGACACGGAGATGACGGGCCTCGATCACCCCTCAAGCATAAGGGACTCTTGGGGATCGCGCCGGATAATGCGTGGCGGCTTTGGGTGTCGGTCCCGTAGCGTTCCGCACATGAAGCTTCTGTCGCTGAATCTGGGCCGACCCAAGGCCGTCGAGTACACGGACCAGCCCGAGGGCGTCACGGGCATCGACAAGCGGCCGGTCACCGGGTCCGTGCGGGTGGCGGCGCCGGGATCCAAGGGGACCGGCGCGAGTGGGCTCGACGGGGACGCGGTGTGCGATCTGCGGCATCACGGTGGGGATCACCAGGCGGTGTACGCGTACGCGCGTGAGGACCTGGACGCGTGGGGCAAGGAGCTGGACCGTGCGCTCCCCAGCGGGGCGTTCGGTGAGAACCTCACGACGGAGGGGGTCGACGTGTCGGGCGCGCGGATCGGCGAGCGCTGGCGGGTCGGGGCGGACCTCGTCCTGGAGGTGACGTCGGGGCGGATCCCGTGCCGGACCTTCCAGGGGCACCTGGGCGAGCGGGGCTGGGTCAAGCGGTTCACGCAGGAAGGGGTGCCGGGGGCGTACCTGCGGGTGATCGAACCGGGTGAGATCCGGGCGGGCGACCCCATCGAGATCCTGCACCGGCCGGATCACGAGGTGACGGTGGCGTTGCAGTTCCGGGCGGTGACGACGGAGCGGGGGGCGCTGCCGCGGTTGCTTGTGGCCGGGGACGCGCTGCATCCGGAGGCGTTGCGCTCCGCGCGGGAGTACGTCGAGAAGTACGGCTCGTAGTCTCGTTGCGGCCGCCCGGTCCTACGCCACGGGGCTCCGCCCCGGACCCCGCGCCTCAATCGCCGGCGGGGCTTCAAAAGATCGAGGCTCCGCCCCGTACCCCGCTGCTCAATCGCCGCAGGGGCTTGAAACACCGGCACCGGCGCTACGGGCAACCTGCCGCCGGAACGGCTCCCCACCCGGGACGGTCGGCCGTCGCCGCCTTGGGCAATCTGCCGCCTTGGGCGGCAGGGTGGGCAAGGCGGCCCCCGCCACGGGGGCGTGATCACGGGGACCGTTGCGCGCTCACTAGCCTTGGGCCATGACTACCGCCCTGATCACCGGATCCACCGCGGGCATCGGCGCCGCCTTCGCCCGGCGCCTCGCCGCCGACGGACACAACCTCGTGCTCGTCGCGCGCGACACCAAGCGGCTGCACGAGCAGGCGACCGAGCTGCACGACCGGCACGGCATCGAGGCCGAGGTGCTCTCCGCCGACCTGGCCACGGAGGACGGAATCGCGGCGGTCGAGGCGCGGCTCACGGACCGTCGGGCGGCGGTCGACCTGCTCGTGAACAACGCCGGGTTCGGCAACAAGGGGCATTACCTCGAAGTCCCGATGGCCGATGAGTTGACGATGCTGAAGGTGCACTGCGAGGCCGTGCTGCGGCTGACCTCGGCGGCGGCCGGCGCGATGCGGGAGCGCGGCCGCGGCGGCGTCGTGAACGTGGCGTCCGTGGCGGCCTTCGTGCCCCGCGGCACGTACGGCGCGTCGAAGGCATGGGTCGTGCAGTTCACGCAGGGCGCGGCCAAGGATCTCGCCGGTAGCGGGGTGCGACTGATGGCGCTGTGCCCCGGGTTCGTGCGTACGGAGTTCCACGAGCGGGCCGGGATGGGCACCGGCAACATTCCGAAGTGGATGTGGCTCGACGCGGACAAGCTGGTGGGGGCGGCGCTGACGGATCTCTCGCGGGGCCGCACGCTGTCGATCCCCGACCCGCGGTACAAGGCCCTGATGGGCGTCGTGAAGGTGACGCCGCGGTCGATCCTCGGCGGGATCACGTCGCGGACGGGCCGCAAGTACGGCCCGCAGTAAGGAAGTTCCGCCCCGAGGCAAAGGCCGAGGCCCGGCCCCCCGCGACGGGGGGCCGGGCCTCGGTGGTGCTCAGTCGGAGCGGAGCGGATCAGTGCGAGTGACCGTGCCCGTGGCCGGCGGCCTCGGGCTCCTCCTCGGCCGGCTTCTCGACGACCAGGGTCTCGGTCGTGAGCAGCAGGGAGGCGATGGAGGCGGCGTTCTCCAGGGCGGAGCGCGTCACCTTGACCGGGTCGATGACGCCGGCCTTGACCAGGTCCACGTACTCGCCGGTCGCGGCGTTGTAGCCGGAGCCCTTCTCGAGCTCCTTGACCTTGGAGACGATCACGTAGCCCTCCTGGCCGGCGTTCTCGCCGATCCAGCGGAGCGGCTCGACGACGGCGCGGCGGACCACGGCGACACCGGTGGCCTCGTCGCCGTCCTTGCCGAGCGAGTCGTCGAGGACCTTGGAGGCGTGCACCAGAGCGGAGCCACCACCGGAGACGATGCCCTCCTCGACCGCGGCGCGGGTCGCGGAGATGGCGTCCTCCAGACGGTGCTTCTTCTCCTTGAGCTCGACCTCGGTCGCGGCACCGACGCGGATGACGCAGACGCCGCCAGCCAGCTTGGCCAGGCGCTCCTGCAGCTTCTCGCGGTCCCAGTCCGAGTCCGTGTTCTCGATCTCGGCCTTGATCTGCGCGACGCGGCCCTGGACGTCCTCGGACTTGCCGCCACCGTCGACGATGGTGGTGTCGTCCTTGGTGATGGTCACGCGGCGCGCGGTGCCGAGCACCTCGAGACCGGCCTGGTCGAGCTTGAGGCCGACCTCCTCGGCGATGACCGTGGCACCGGTGAGGGTGGCCATGTCCTGGAGCATCGCCTTGCGGCGGTCACCGAAGCCGGGGGCCTTCACCGCGACGGCGTTGAACGTGCCGCGGATCTTGTTCACGACCAGGGTCGACAGAGCCTCGCCCTCGACGTCCTCGGCGATGATCAGGAGCGGCTTGGAGCCACCGTTCTGGATGACCTTCTCCAGGAGCGGGAGCATGTCCTGGATCGAGCCGATCTTGCCCTGGTGGATCAGGATGTACGGGTCGTCGAGGACGGCCTCCATACGCTCCTGGTCGGTGACGAAGTACGGGGACAGGTAGCCCTTGTCGAAGGCCATGCCCTCGGTGAAGTCGAGCTCCAGGCCGAAGGTGTTGGACTCCTCGACGGTGATGACACCGTCCTTGCCGACCTTGTCCATCGCCTCGGCGATGAGCTCGCCGACCTGGTTGTCCTGGGCGGACAGACCGGCGACGGCCGCGATGTCGGACTTCTCGTCGATCGGGCGGGCGGTCGCGAGGAGGTCCTCGGACACGGCCTTGACCGCGGCGTCGATGCCCTTCTTCAGGGCGGCCGGGGAGGCGCCGGCGGCGACGTTGCGCAGGCCTTCCTTGACCAGGGCCTGGGCGAGCACGGTGGCGGTGGTCGTACCGTCACCCGCGATGTCGTTGGTCTTGGTCGCCACCTCCTTCACCAGCTGGGCGCCGAGGTTCTCGTACGGGTCCTCGACCTCGACCTCACGGGCGATGGTGACGCCGTCGTTGGTGATGGTGGGGGCGCCGAACTTCTTGTCGATGACGACGTTGCGGCCCTTGGGGCCGATCGTCACCTTGACCGTGTCGGCAAGCTTGTTGACGCCGCGCTCGAGGGCGCGACGGGCGTCCTCGTCGAACTTCAGGATCTTCGCCATGGAGCTGAATCAGTCCTCTCGAAACGAACCGCGCCCCTCGCACCCGGCATTCTCAGCGGGGGCCAGGGGCGCGGTTCAAAGCATTCTGCTTCGGTGAAGCTTGGAAAGCTTGGGTGAATTACTTCTCGACGATCGCGAGCACGTCGCGAGCCGAGAGGACGAGGTACTCGTCGCCGTTGTACTTCACCTCGGTGCCGCCGTACTTGCTGTACAGCACGACATCGCCGACCTTGACGTCGAGCGGAAGGCGCTCGCCGTTCTCGAAGCGGCCGGGACCCACGGCGAGGACGGCGCCCTCCTGGGGCTTCTCCTTCGCGGTGTCCGGAATGACCAGGCCAGAGGCCGTGGTCTGCTCGGCGTCGAGCGGCTGGACCACAATGCGGTCCTCGAGCGGCTTGATGGCAACCTTGGAGCTGGAGGTCGTCACGATCCGGTCTCCCCCTTCGGAGATCTCACGGGGTTAACAGTCTGGGGTGGCGACCAGGTGGATCCGTCGTCGCGGGTGCCGGACCTGCCCGTCGCTGTTGGCACTCTCCACTGGTGAGTGCCAGGGCCGAGACTATGACCGCGATTAGCACTCGGTCAAGCGGACTGCTAATCGACTCCGTCGTGGCCCGCCGGATCACAGGTAGTCCTCCAGCCTCCCGACCGTGAGTCCCGCCCGCCGTACGCGGTCCAGCAGACGGACGACCGCCTCCTGCCGCAGCCCGTGGACCGGAAGGATGTCGCCGGGCCGCGGGGCGCCCCGCGGCCCGCGCCACACGACGATCGCGTCGACCGCGCACGCGCCCGCGGCCCGCAGGGTGTTCCCGTCGTACGCGCCCGACGGCGGGTGGAGGAGGCCGGGCGCCACCCCGAAGCGGGCCTCGACACGGTCCCGCTGACCGCAGATCTCGGCGTGCTGCTCCACGTACCCGAGGCCCGGCAGGAGGGCGTGGGTGAGGGTGCGGTTCTGCACCTGGGCACCCAGGGACGCGCCCCCGGTGCCCGCGAGGAAGAGGGAGACCGGGACGTGCCGGTCACGGAGCAGGCCGACGGCCGCCGGGTCCCGCCGGGCCCCGTCCTCGTAGACGAGGAAGACCACCTTGTCGCGGGTCGGGACGCGGTCGACCACCGGCGGGACCGTCGCCGCCCCGGCGCCCGCCGCCGGCCGCGGCGGCGGCGCGGCAACGCGCGCGCACCCGACGAGCAGCACGGCGGCCAGGGCGCAGCCGAACAGCCGCGCCCACGGCCCGCGCGCTGTCACAGGTAGTCCTCCAGGCGCGCCACCGCGTAGCCCCTGTCGGTGAGGTACTTCATGAGGTTGCGGATCATGTCGGGCATCGTGCCCTTCCAGTCCTCGCGACCCCTGAAGTGCGTGAGCAGGATGTCGCCCGGATGGATGCTTCGGTCCCACTCCCGGTAGTCCATGCGGTCCACGAACGCCTCGGCGTTCCAGATCGGGGCGTACTCGATGCCGCAGACCTTGGCGGCGCGCAGGGTGTCCCGGTTGTAGTCGCCGAACGGCGGGCGGAAGAGCGTGGGCCGGTGGCCGTACTTCTTCTCGATGACGTCCTGCATGCCGCAGATCTCGTGCTTCTGGCGGGCGTACGAGAGGGCGGGCAGGTAGGGGTGGGTCAGCGTGTGGTTGTTGAGGGTGATGCCGCGGGCCTGCATCCGCGTGAAGTAGTCGTAGTTCGGCCTGACTTCGTCGTCGGTCAGGAAGGCCGTGTACGGGATCCGCAGCTCGCTCATCATCTTCAGGAACCGCGGGTCCTTCTCGGCCCCGTCGTCGATGGTGAGGAAGACGATCTTGTCCTTGGTCGGGATCGTCGTGAACACGGGCGGCAGGCCGAGGCGCTTCTGACCGTCGACCTCGAAGCCCTTGCGCGCCTCGATGACCGGCTTCTTCGCGGGCGGGGACGGCGCGGTCAGCGGTACGTCGGCGAGGCCCCAGCGTTTGCTCGCCGCGACGAGCGCGGCCCGCTGGGCGCGCAGCTTCGTCGCGTACGCGTCGAGGGCGCGGGCGGGGGCGCCCTGGAGGCCCTTCCGCGCCTGCTGGCCGGGGGCCGGCTTCACCGGACCGGCGTCGCCGCCGGCCGCGCATCCGGTGGCGAGGGCGGAGGCGGCGAGCGACGCACCCAGGAGACGGACGCCGCGTCTCCTCCTGCTCCTCCTGCTCCTCCTGCTCCTCGGGGCCAGTTTTTGGATGCTTTTTTCGTTTTGTCGTACTAGTTGCATGGCGCCGGATCCTGGCAGCTCACGGGCGCGTTCCGGGGCCGACACCGCCGCCTGGCGCGCGCCGTCGCCCGCCTGGCCCACAATGGGCCGGGTGAGCTCCTCCCTTTCGACCGCCGCCTTCTCCGCCCTGCTGACCTCCGAGGGCCTGGCCCTGCTCGACGAACTCCGCGATCACGATCCGGCCCAGGAGCTCGCCCTCGCCACGAAACTGCGCCGCGAGCACCCGGCCGGGCTCGTCTCCGCCGCGCTCGCCCAGGCGCGGCTGCGGCAGCGGGCGGTGGCGAAGTTCGGCGCCGAGGACGCGGCCCGGATGTACTTCACGCCGAACGGGGTGGAGCAGGCGACGCGGACGAGCGTGGCGGCGTACCGGGCCGGCGCCTTCGAGCGGCTCGGCGTGCGCTCCGTGGCCGACCTGTGCTGCGGCATCGGCGGCGACGCGGTCGCGCTCGCCCGAGCGGGGATCCGGGTCCTCGCGGTCGACCGGGACCCGCTGACGTGCGCGGTCGCGCGGGCGAACGCGGAAGCGCTCGGGCTCGCGGAGCTGATCGAGGTGCGCGAGGCGGATGTCACCGAGGTGGACACGGTCGCGTACGACGCGGTGTTCGTGGATCCGGCGCGGCGGGGCGGCAGACAAGGAGGGGGCGCGCGCAGCGCGTCGGTGAGGGGCGGCGGTCGGGTGACGGGCGGGCGGATCTTCGACCCCGAGGCCTACTCGCCGCCCCTCTCCTGGGCCGTGTCCGCCGCGCTCAAGGCGCCGCGTGCCGCGCTGAAGATCGCACCCGGCATCCCGCACGAGGCGATCCCCGCGGAGGCCGACGCCGAGTGGATCTCGGACGGGGGCGACGTGAAGGAGGCCGTGCTCTGGTTCGGGACCGCGCCCGGGCGGATGCGGGCGACGCTGCTGCCGGGGCCGCGGGAGCTGGTGGGCAAGGGGCTTTCCGATCCCGAAGTACGGTCCGTCGGGCGGTACTTGTACGAGCCCGATGGCGCCGTCATCCGGGCGCATCTGGTCGCCGAGGTGGCCGAAGAGGTCGGCGGCGGGCTCGTCGACGAGACGATCGCGTACGTGACGGGCGACGAGTTGCGGCCCACACCGTACGCCACCGCGTACGAGATCACCGATCAACTGCCGTTCAACGTGAAGAAGTTGAAGGCGTTGCTGCGGGAGCGGGAGGTCGGGGTCCTGACGGTGAAGAAGCGGGGGTCGGCGGTCGAGCCGGAGGAGTTGCGGCGGAAGGTGATGCCGAAGCCCTTCGGGAAGCGGGCGGTGACGGTGTTTTTGACCCGGGTGGCGGGTGCGCCCACGATGCTTGTCGGCGGGCCGGTGGGTTGACGCCACGGGGCTCCGCCCCGGACCCCGCGCCTCAATCGCCGGCGGGGCTTGAACTGCCCACCCACCGTCGCCTCCGCCTTGGGCGGCAGGGTGGGCAAGGCGGCCCCCGGTGCCGCGCACCCATGACCACGGGCCCCACCCCGGGAAGGCCGAGTATGGCGTTCGACCACAAGACGCTGACCCGCTTCCGCGAGGCCCTCGCGCCCGGCGGCAGGCTGCTCGTACTCGGCTGCTACGACGGCATGACCCCGTGGGACGTGGTCGCCTCGCCGTGTACGCGGGTGAGCGCGCCCGCGGCGTCCGCACTCCCCCGCCGAAGCCCCCGTACGGCAGCCGGAGATGCGGCAACTGCTGTTCTGGCGTTACCTGTTGACGTACACGAAGCGGGGCTAGGGCCTGTCGTTTGGATCAGGCCGGGCTCGCGGGGCCTGATCCAAACGACACGCCCTAGGCGGCCTCGAAGCGCCCCCCGGGGACC